>NZ_JACSKD010000004.1:0-304655 GCF_018617455.1 Exiguobacterium sp. s22 | reverse complement strand
AAAGGTCAGAAGAAAGCGATGGACGTCCGTGAATGGACGTGTGCCTGTGGCGCGCATCATGACCGTGACATCAACGCGAGCATCAACCTATTGATGTTGGCTGACTGACAACCATTCAGGGCAGGGACTGCCCGACGAGCTTGGTAAATAATCGTGGCTGGTAAGAGCATGGTCTTCCCAAGAAGCTCCCACTTCAATTTGCGAAGCAAATAAGTGGCGAGTAGTTCACTCTTTTCGTGATTCAAAACCTATGCTAAACTAGATTCAGAATAAGAACACAATGAAGAAGACAAGTAGTTCGATATCCCTTTTCCCCAGAGAGTCTACGGTGCTGCGAGTAGATGATAAGGTCTTGAACGAATGGACTTCGGAGTGGCTCGCTTGAACAGTAGTATGGCGAGACGGTTCACGCCCGTTATAGCGTTCAAGTGGCATAGTTTATGCAAATTTGGGTGGCACCGCGGTTATTCGTCCCGATTTTTTCGGGAGGACGACTGCGGTTTTTTTATATTCTTCGGAGGTGTATACACATGGCAACGATTTTTTCTGGAATCAAACCGACCGGCGTCGTGACGCTCGGTAACTATCTTGGTGCGATGAAACAATTCGTCGACCTGCAAGACGACAACAATGCCTACTATTGTATCGTCGATTTACATTCAATTACCGTTCAACTCGATCGAGTTGAGCTCATGAACAACACTCGAAAATTAGCGGCACTCTATCTTGCTTCTGGCCTCGATCCTAAAAAAGCAACAATCTTCGTTCAATCCGAAGTAAAAGCGCACGCTCAACTCGGCTGGATGTTGACTTGTATCGCTGGAATGGGCGAACTCGGCCGCATGACGCAATATAAGGATAAATCACAAGGCAGTGAGAATGTCGGGGCAGGGCTATTTGTCTACCCAACGCTCATGGCATCCGACATTTTGTTATACAATACGGAACTCGTTCCAGTCGGGGACGACCAAAAGCAACATATCGAGTTGACTCGTGATTTGGCGGAACGGTTTAACAAACGGTATTATGAGACATTCACGATGCCAGAGCCACTCATTCAAAAAGAAGGCGCACGGATCATGTCGCTCACTAACCCTGTGAAAAAGATGTCGAAATCGGATTCGAACGCCAAAGGATATATCTCGATGCTCGATGAGCCGGATGTCATCCGTAAGAAAATCAAGAGTGCCGTCACGGACTCGAGCGGCATCATCACGTTCGATCGCGAAAACAAACCAGGCATCTCGAACTTATTGGAAATTTACTCTCTCTCTACCGGGACATCGATTGATGACCTCGTCAAACAGTATGAGAATTCAAACTACGGAACGTTCAAACAAGATGTCGCAGAAGCGGTCGTTGCGTTGCTCGAACCGATTCAAACTCGCTATCACGAATTGATCGATTCATCAGAACTAGATGAAATCCTCGATGCTGGTCGAGCCAAGGCTGAAGCCGTGGCGAATAAAAATCTCGCCAAAATTGAAAAAGCGATGGGACTCAGTCGCAAGCGTGCCAAAGTGAAAAAGTAATGTTTTCATGAGAACTCTCCACGTGAGAGTTCTTTTTTTACACAAAAAAGAGAGACAGGCGTCCCTGTCTCTCTTTTTGAAAACTAAATGGATTATTGTTTGCCTTCGATGTAAGCCCACTTGTAAGAGTAGTCCGCACCGAATGCGTGCTCAACGATCCCTTTAACATATGGCTTCGTGAGGCGAGCTGAACCACGTTGGTAAACTGGTGAGATCGCGTTCTCATCAAGAACGATTTTCTCTGCATCTTGCATTTGCTTCCAACGCTCAGCTGGGTCTGTGCTTGCTTTCGCATCAGCAATGAGTTTATCGAACTCTTCGTTCGACCATTTACCACGGTTGTATGGTCCGTCTGTGACGAAGAGGTCAACGAATGTCATTGGATCTTGATAGTCAGGGCCCCAACCAGCGAACGTAAACTCGAAGTCCCCTTTGTTTTCAAGGTCAAGTTTGTTGTTGAACGGTTGTTGCTTGATTGAAACGCTCATACCTGGAAGGTTCTTCTCAAGTTCACCTTTGATGAACTCACCGATTTGCTTCGCAGACTCTGAGTCGTAGTTGAGAAGTTCAAGTTCAACTTTGTCTGTTCCGAGCTCTTTGAGCCCTTCTTCCCAAAGTTTTTGTGCTTCTTCTACGTTGTAGCCACCGATGTCGCCATTGCCTTCACGGAAGTCTTTTCCGTCTGGACCTGTAGCGAAATCTTTTGGTACGAAGAAGTTTGCAGGGATTGAACCGTTCGCAAGAAGTGTTTCTGCGATCGCTGTTTTGTCATAAGCGCGGTCAATCGCGTTACGGATTTTTTGGTTGTCGAGTTCTTTCACTTTCGTGTTGAACTGGAGGTAGAAGATTGTTGGTTCAACTACAGTTGAGAAGTCTTCGTTGTCTTGGTATTGAGCAACGAGTTCAGAAGTCAAGCCTGTACGGTCCACGTCACCGTTTTCATACAAGTTAACACCTGTTGATACTTCTTTAACGACTTTGACGTTGATTTCGTCAAGTTTGACTGCATCCGCATCCCAATAGTCGTCGTTCTTAACCATCTTCCAGCCTTGCTCGCGCTCCCAGCTTTCGAGTTTGAA
The DNA here is from genome assembly GCF_018617455.1 of Exiguobacterium sp. s22. Classification (GTDB taxonomy): domain Bacteria; phylum Bacillota; class Bacilli; order Exiguobacteriales; family Exiguobacteriaceae; genus Exiguobacterium. The sequence continues at coordinate 302,044 of NZ_JACSKD010000004.1, read as the reverse complement.
CGGTCCGTTGTAGAGAGTTGTCTCTGCAGATGTACCGAAGTTTTCGCCTTGCTCTGTATCGAATGATTCAAGTTTAGGCATGAAGACACCAAAGCTTGTCAATCCGAGGAAGTAGTCAGCAGGTGCTGTCAATTTAACTTCAAGAGTTTGATCGTCGATTGCTTTAACGCCTACAGCATCGCGCTCGCCTTCGCCAGTGTTGTACGCTTCTGCGCCTTCAATGACTGACATAACGTATGCATATTGTGAAGCGTTGTCTGGGTTGAGTACTTCTTTCCAAGCGTATTCGAAGTCGTTCGCTGTGACAGGCTCGCCGTTTGACCAAGTCACACCTTCACGGATTTTGAACGTGTATGTTTTCCCGTCTTCAGAAACTTCGTGAGATTCAGCGACACCAGGAGTTGGCTCGTCGTTCTCATCCATACGGTAAAGACCTTCGTTTACGTTGTTCAAAACGTTGAACGAAACGGCATCCGTTGCGAGTGTTGGGTTAAGTGAAGGAATGTCTGAGCTGTCGAGCAAGTTGAGGACTTGCTCTTCATCTGCATTACCTTGATTCGAGTCTTTTGATGCGTTTTCGTCGTCCCCTGTCGAACATGCAGCTAGGAATGCACTTGATAGAAGTGTAACCGAAGTTGCTAAAGCAAAACCTTTTTTCTTATTCATTGCGATGACCCCCTGATTTTTTCGTTTTAACGAAGTGAATGATGGTAGAAAATTCAGTCATTTCTTCTGACAGTATTTGTTACCAAAATCCCGTTGATGCAATAATACAATATTCTGATAATTTTGCAAAGTGTTTATTTTGATTTTTCTAAAAAATTTTATCTATAGTCTAAAAGCCCACCTACAGCGGTGGGCTTTTAGCTCAATTTTCGTATTTTTTTAAAAAGGTTAGGACGTACGAAGGACCAATGACCGGATAACCGATTTCGTCATAGCTTTTTTCAATCAAATAGGATCGACCAGCTTGATAGATTGGCATAACAACCGCCTCTTCTAACAGCTGTGCTTCCGCTTTTCGCAAGATTTCATTTCGCTCTTCTAACCGATCCGTTGAACGAGCCTGATTCATCAATTTGTCATATGATTCACTCGCATATCGACTTGAATTCAGCACATCGTTTGTTTCAAATTGAGTTAAATAGGCGGACAACATCGGATAATCGGGTTGCCAACCTGATAAAGAGAAAACATAGTCTCCTGAGACTTCTTTCCTAACTTTTTCTCCGAGAGGTAGTTCTAGGACCTTGACGGTCAAACCATCCAACTGTTCCAAATTCTTCTTTAAATTTGTGGAGATTTGACGCGCTTCATCATCAACAAAGCTAAGAAGTTCGATTTCGATTTCGTCTTTCTTCAGACGTTTCTTCACTGATTCAAACAATTGGTCAGCGTCCCCTTCTAATTGTGCAACCGTATCTTTTTGATCGATGACGAGTAACCGTTCGGTTGGTTGTTCTGCTCGGGCAAGGGAATCTTCGATTGCTGATCGTTCAAGCGTCAACGCGAGTGCTTGACGAAACGCCATGTCATTAAACGGTGCTTTTTCAACATTCGGTTTTAAATAAAAGACGCCACTTCGCGGACTGTCTTTTACTGACATGACTTCTTCATCAACAGATGAGACATCAAAATCATATGGGACGGGGTGCATCCCTTTTGCCTCCGTCAAGTTCGGTTCATTCTTGATCGTAATCGTTTCAAGCATAACCTTCTCAGCTTCACGATACGTTTCGTTTTTATGTAACGAGACTTTCGTATCACCGATTGTTCCCATTTTAAATGGACCGTTTGTTTCTAATTCTTCCCATGGCTTCACCGAAGACTGCGGTAAAAATGCTGGCATTGCTAGAACCTGTTCGAATCCTTCCATCGGTCGAATCAGTGTCAATTCAAGCGTTTGATCATCAATTGCTTTGACACCTAACGATTCCGGTTCCTCTTGACCGAGTCCAATTTCTTTTGCGGCTTTGACATCGGCGAGCAAGAAGCTGAACGGAGAATTGGTTTCATCATCGACAAGTTTACGGAAATGGTCAACAAACGTCTGCGCGGTAACTGCATTCCCTTCTGTCGTCACACTTTCTTTCAATGTGAATGTATAGACCGTTCCGTCTTCAGATCGTTCTAACTTCTCGACGAGTCCCGGTTCAATCGCCCCATCTGCGCCGAACCGATAGAGTCCTTCATATAGATGTGACAATACCGTTTGGGATGCCGGGTCAATCGCGAGCATGACATCCGGTTGTGTCGGAAGTGTCTCCCCGTAGATGGTGATGGTTTGTTCTTCTAGTGGTAATAGTTTGCGCGACTGCTCTCGTTGTTCGTTCCAAATAAATAAAAAAAGGATAAGGACTGAACCTAACAAGGCGGCCACGATGAATGATTTCTTTTTCATTCGTTGCGCTCCTTTCTGTTAGACCAACCCTTATACCCTAACCTTTTTTGAATGATTTTTCTACCGTCAGTTCGTCACTTTCGCAAATGCAAGCGTCGCATTGTGGCCCCCGAAGCCGAGTGAGTTACTGAGTGCATACTGAATGTCAAGTTCCCGATTTCCTTCACGAACATAATCTAAATCACAATCTTCCGCTGGTGACTCACAGTTGATTGTCGGATGAATCTTTCCTTCATGAATCGAAAGTGCCGTGATGACAGCTTCAACTCCCCCGGCTCCACCGAGAAGGTGACCGATCATCGATTTCGATGAGTTGACGGCAAGCTTGTCGGCATGTTCCCCGAACACACGACGAATCGCTTTCGTCTCGAGCATATCATTGAGTGGTGTGCTCGTTCCATGTGCGTTGATATATTGAACATCTTCCGGCGTGATTCCGGCATCCCGAATCGCTTCATGCATCGCTTTTGAACCGCCTTCCGCTTCTGGTGACGGTGCCGTGATATGGTAAGCATCCGAACTCATCCCATACCCGACGACTTCAGCGTACATTTTCGCACCACGTGCTTTCGCATGTTCATACTCCTCTAAGACGAGTACCCCGGCTCCTTCACCCATGACAAACCCGTCACGGTTTTCATCGAACGGACGGCACGCCGTGTTCGGGTCCGGATTGGTCGAAAGGGCTTTGTTTGAGCAGAATCCCGCGAATGAGAGTGGTGTGATTGGTGCTTCCGCTCCACCGGCGAACATCGCGATGGCATCGCCTCGTTGAATGACTCGGAATGCTTCTCCGATGGAGTTCGTCCCTGACGCACAAGCTGTCACAGAACAGTTGCTCGGTCCTTTTGCTCCGAGATAAATAGAAACTTGTCCACTCGCCATGTTCGGAATCATCATGGGAATAAAGAACGGACTGACGCGACGTGGCCCACGTTCATGGAGAACAACGGATTGTTTATCGATCGTCTCGACACCACCGATCCCGCTCCCAATCCATGTCCCGACTTTGTCGGCGATCACTTTTACATCAAGTCCACTATCTTTGTGCGCAGCATCTGCGGCAAGAAGTGAGTATTGAATGAACGAGTCCATCTTGCGTGCTTCCTTAGGCTCGACCAAATGTTCGATACTCCACTCCTTCACTTCCGCCCCGACTTTGGCCGGGTATTGGCTGATGTCAATTTTCGTCAACGTATCGATGGCGTTATCCCCTTTTAACAGGCGATCCCACATTGTTGAGACATCGTTCCCTAATGGCGATACGACTCCTAATCCTGTCACTACTACTCGTTTCATAAAAGATTCCCCTCCGTAATGGTTGCGTGATTCCATGTCAGACAGCTAGCCCCCCAAGTGAGCCCGGCACCAAACCCTGCGATGACGACCGTTTGTCCATCTTGGATTTTGCCAGACTTGACCGCTTCGGCCAAAGCGAGTGGTATGGATGCTGCTGATGTATTCGCATGGTCTTGAATGGTCATGACCACTTTCTCTTCTTCTAAGTGTAAACGTTCCATTGCGGCATCGATGATTCGACGGTTCGCCTGGTGTGGAACGAGGACGTCAAGGTCTTCCAACGTCTTATCAGCTTTGTCTAACACCTCAAGCACGATTTCCGGCATTTTTCGAACCGCGAACTTGAATACTTCGCGACCGTTCATGACAATCTTACCTTCATCATTTTCATACAAATGTTTCCCACCCGTTCCGTCACTTCCGAGTACGAACGAGTCAAGCGATGCGATGTCATCTTCCCCAAGTACGACAGCTCCTGCCCCGTCTCCGAAGAGGACGGCCGTCGACCGGTCCTCCCAATCAATCAGGCTACCCATCTTCTCAGCTCCAATGACAAGCGTCTTTTTGAACCCTTTCGAATCCATTAAACTCTTGGCAGTGTCCATCGCGAAGATAAATCCGCTACATGCCGCGCTCACATCAAAGGCGACAGCGGCTTTCGCGCCAAGATTCGCTTGAACCACACATGCGGTTGCCGGGAAGGCTGGCGCCGTAGCCGTTGCACAGACAATCGCTTCAATCTCATCGATTGTGACGCCCGCGCTCAGTAAAGCCCGTTCTGCGGCGCGTGTCGCCATATCAGCGACAGTCACATCACCTTCAGCCAAATGACGTGCCTCGATGCCCGTACGTGTACGAATCCATTCATCGCTCGTATCCATTCGTTTTTCTAAATCGATATTTGTCACCCGATTGTCCGGTAAGAACGATCCGATGCCGATGATTCCAATATTCATATCGTCGACCCCTATTCTTAGTATCTGGTACTAATATAAGGGAATAAAAAGAGGATGTCAATGCATCCTCCTCGGTATGGTTTGGTCAAGATTGTTCTAAACGCTTTGTGACGGCCATGACCATCTTCGCAGAATTAATCGAGGCCGTCTCTAAGAACTCATCAAACGATAAGTTCGCTTCTTCATCCGCACTGTCCGAAATCGAACGGGTGACAACGAATGGGACGCCAAACTGATAGCACGTTTGGGCGATCGGTGCAGCCTCCATTTCAACTGCAGCGACACCATCAAAATGTCCAAGAATTTCGGATACGCGTCTCGAATCGTTAATGAATGAATCACCTGTCACAATCAAACCTTGGTGAACGTTCACATCCGGTAGATTTTCAATCACGTCTTTACAGACACTGATTAATGTTGCATCCGCCTCATAGGCAGGTGGCATGCCTGGTACTTGACCATATTCATATCCGAACGCCGTCACATCGACGTCGTGGTGGCGAACTTCTGTCGAGACCACGACGTCCCCGACTTTCATTCCTTTTTTGAACCCACCTGCAGAACCGGTATTGATGACGACATCCGGCTTAAATTTATCGATCAACAATGTCGTCCCGATAGCGGCATTGACTTTGCCGATGCCTGACTTCAAAATGACGACTTGCATGTTGCCCAGGTACCCTTCATAAAAGTGATAGTTAGCGATCTCTGTGTCTACCCGTTCTGTCAACTCGTTCCGAAGCAAGTTCACTTCTTCTTCCATCGCACCGATAATTCCAACCTTCATTCCGATTCCTCCTCAGAAAGAGAGCGACTTCCAAAAAGGAAATCGCTCTTCGCATTATTTGATTTCTTTGATTTCGACAATCATGTCGCCGCCCGGTGTTTGTACCGTGACGACATCTCCGATCGTACGTCCAAGAAGCGCCTTCGCGATTGGTGATTCGTTCGAAATTTTTCCTGTGAACGGATCGGCCTCTGCGCCACCGACGATTGTGTACGTTTCATCTTCATTGTCTTCTTGAATGAAGAATGTGACCGTTTTCCCGATCGAGACAATCGAGTTGTCGCCTGCATCATCTTGGATGATGACCGCATTGCGGAGCATTTCTTCTAATTGAGCGATTCGTCCTTCGACCATCGCTTGTTCTTCTTTCGCCGCGTCATATTCCGCGTTTTCTGACAAGTCACCGAAATCACGAGCAATCTTAATATTTTCCACGACTTCTTTACGGCGTACCGTCTTCAGTTCGTTTAATTCATTCTCGATTTTCGCTTTTCCGTCTAACGTCATATAGTGTTGTTTTTCAGCCATTTCTGTCACTCCTTCATTGTCTCCTAGTATATTACAGCTAGGGTTGAATTGAAAACGATTTATTTCCTCACGCGCGATTGCGCTCAGTGAGCACCCAACGGATTTTTGTCACAAGTAAGTCAATGGCAACAAAGTTTTCTCCGCCTTCAGGAACGATGATGTCTGCATAACGCTTCGTCGGTTCGCAGAACTGCAAATGCATCGGGCGGACGACATTCGTGTACTGCGCCACGACCGAGTCGATTGAACGTCCACGTTCATTGATATCACGCTGCATGCGTCGTAAAATTCGAACGTCAGCATCGGTATCCACGAACACTTTAATATCCATCAATTCACGCAAACGGGCATCCTCAAGTGCCAAAATCCCCTCTACGATGACGACATCGACCGGTTCGATCAAAATCGTCTCATCTGACCGTGTATGAGCGGCATAATCATATACCGGCTTTTCGACAGCTTGATGCTGTTGTAATTGTTGGATATGTTCAATTAGCAAATCGTTATCAAAGGCGAAGGGGTGGTCGTAATTCGTTTTGTATCGTTCCTCCATCGTCATCTCTGATTGGTCTTTATAATACGCGTCTTGTTCGATCATGACGACCGATTGACCTTGAAACGCATCAACGAGCGCGCGGGCCACGGTCGTTTTTCCTGATCCGGTACCCCCGGCCACGCCAATAATGACGGGTTTATGTTGCATCAAAGTTAAGTCCTCCTCATCGTAATTTACGACTGATTGCTAGGCCATCACCAAGGGGAAAAATTGCAGTATGATAATCGGTCCGTGCCATCAATTGCTCAGTAAACTGTTTAACGAGACGAACGAGCCTGCGTCGGCGTCGGTCAAGTACTGACACATCCTCAAGCAAGACGTCCCCTCGTAAAAACAAATTATCGCTGTAAATCGTACCACCAATTGGTACTAAAGCGCCATACCCATCAAAAAATTTTTGATATTGTCCTTTTGCCGCGTCAATAAATACAGCATCGAACTCACCTTCAATCGTTCCAATCAGATCGACGGCATCGCCATGGATGAGCGTGATCCGATCGTGTACATCCGATCGACCGATGAACCCCGTCGCCTCTTCGAATCGTCGCGCATTTCGTTCAATCGTGACGATTTCCGCCTCTGGTAACAACTCCGCCATGCGAATGGCACTATAACCGATAGCCGTCCCCACTTCAAGGATACGGGCCGGCCGTTGCATCGCCAATAAGGAGAGCAACACTTCCGATCCGGTCAAATCCATGATTGGAACATGATGAACACGTGCGAACGCCTCCATCTCCATCAACAGCGGGGAGCGGTCATTGATCAACTGTTCTACATATCCTTCATAGGATGCATGGTCCACTCGTTCCACCTCTTAACTCTCTTCATTCAAACGACCGGAAGCATCCGCTTCCGGTCGTCCCATCAATTACTGTTTGCTTCTTCAAACGCTTCCCATTCGGAACGGTATTTATTGACGTTTTGTTGGTGAGCCTCATAATCGACTTCGAACAAGACTTCCCCATTCGGGAACCCTTCACGTGGAGGGCGTGCGTAGAAGTAGATGTTCTCTGTATCATTTGGATTCAACACCGCCTCGAACGCGTCACGGCTAACAGCCGCGATTGGCCCGATTGGAATACCTTCATAACGATACGTATTGTATAGCGAGTCGTTCTCAAGGTCAGCAAATGAAGTGAAAATCGATGACTCCCCAGTACCGTACCAAACGGTCGGGTCAGATTGTAATTTCATCCCGTCGTTCAAGCGATTCTCGAATACACCGGCAATTTCTTTTCGGTCTTCCGTCGACACGGCCTCTTTCTCGACAACAGATGCGAGCGAGAGCGTTTCATGGAACGTGCGTCCGGAATCGGCTAGACGATCTTTGTATTCTTGGTACATACTTTCTGTCGGTTTCAACATCTCATCGATAATCTCGTTGAGTGTGACCCCTTTATTAAACTCATAGGTGGCTGGGAACAGGTATCCTTCAAGCGGATGATAAATCCCGTCCTGCAATACTTCATCCGTCAACATCTCATGCTCATTCACGAGAGACTGAATGTATTCACGGTCGCTCAACTGCTCAGAAATCTCTTCTTTCGGGATTTCGGCAACCTTAGCGAGTCGCGTGATCACCTGATCGATTGTGAATCCTTCCGGAATGACGAGCTTGATATCTGGGACCACTATGACTTTACCTGTTTGCAACGTTTCAATCAATTCATCGATTGATTGTGACGGAGACAACGTATACGTCCCCGCCTGGAACGATGATTCGTTCTTAAAGCGTGTGTAGAAACGGAAAATCGTGCTATTCCTTACAAGCCCGTTCTCTTCAAGTAATTCACCAATATATCCCGAACCGGCACCGAGCGGGATTTCGACCTCGACCGTTTCAGTTGAAGTGGGGTCAATCGGTTCGACAGAGCGCTTCACAAAGACGTAAGCGAGCGCCGACCCTGTGGCGATGACGAGAAGGAAGATGGCAAGGATGACAACCGTAATGCGACGGACGATCCGGTTGCGGGCACGTTTCTCATCTGACATAGATGGATGATTCATGCATTTCTCCCCTGTTCTTTTTATAAAGAGAGGCGACGAGGGATGTTCCCTAGCCGCCCGTCCCCTATTTAGTCTAGACCGACTTCGTCATTGACGATGTCGAATGCTTCCATCACTTCGTCAAAGTCTTCATCGTCTTCGACGAGCTTCAAGATGAATTCGCCATCTTCAAGTTCTTCAATTTCAAATGCATACACTTCAATTGTATCTTCATCTTCTGTTTCTGGAGCGCCGACCGGCTCGAGGACAACGAATGTCTTCTTCGTACGGTCACTTGTCATACGGAAAATTTCTGCAAATAAATGTTCGTCTCCATTTTCGTCTGGAATACGGTACATTTCTTCTTCACGACGGATTTCTGCCATGAGAGATTCCTCCTTATTTCCCGGAACGATCCAGGTAGTTTTGTAAAATCATCACGGCCGCCATTTTGTCGATGACCGCTTTTCTCTTTTTACGGCTGACATCTGCTGAAATGAGCATCCGTTCCGCTTGCATCGTCGTCAATCGTTCATCCACCAACACGCACGGTAACCCTGTCTGTTCCGTAAAGGCCTCGGCAAACGCCTCGGACGCCTCACCACGCGGACCGACCGTCCCATTCATGTTTTTCGGGTGACCGACGACAACTTCTTTCACATCGTACTGCTCGATGAACGGATGAAGGAGACGGACAGCTTCGTCAAAGTCGGGTTCAGTCCAGTAGACCGTCTCCACACCTTGTGCTGTCCATCCCATCAGGTCACTTACCGCGACACCAATCGTCTTCGAACCGACATCGAGTCCCATGACTCGCTTCATATTAATCCTCTCTACGATCGTTCAAATACGATTTGACCAACTCTTCGAGAAGTTCATCCCGCTCAATTTTGCGAATCAAGTTTCGCGCATCATTATGACGTGGGATATAGGCGGGGTCACCTGACAATAAGTATCCCACGATTTGATTGATCGGTTGATAACCTTTTTCCTCGAGTGCTTGATATACCGTAATCAGCGTCTCACGTGTGTTGGCACGTTGATCATCTTCTGGAAAATTGAATTGCATCGTGCGATCCATTTGGCTCACAAGAATCCACCTCTTTCCGTTTGCACTTCACAGTCTATTATGCCAGTGATTCGACGTAATGTGAAGCAAACTTCAATGCTTCGTCCAGTTTTGTTGCGTCACGGCCACCTGCTTGTGCCATGTCTGGACGACCGCCACCGCCACCACCGCAGCGTGTCGCGACTTCTTTAATGAGTTTTCCGGCATGGAAGCCACGGTCGTTCAAGTCTTTCGTCACACCTGCGACGAGGTTGACCTTCTCCCCGTTTGCCGAACCGAGGATAATCACGGCAGAACCGAGTTTCCCTTTCAAATCATCGACCATGCTACGGAGGGCATCCATGTCTTGTCCATCGACGCGTTTTGCAATCAATTGAACGCCACCGATTGTTTCGATTGAATCCGTCAATGAAGAGGCTTCGATATTAGCAAGCTTCGCTTTGAGCGACTCTGAAGCACGTTCGACTTCTTTGATTTCAGCTTGAAGTGCTTGCACGCGTGCAGGAACTTCAAGTGGTTTCGTCTTCAACAACTTCGCTGTCGCTTCAAGCGTTTCGATTTGCTGGTTCATCACTTCATATGCGCCAGCTCCCGTGACCGCTTCAATTCGACGCGTCCCAGCGCCAATCCCTGATTCAGACAAGATTTTAAAGAGTCCGATTTCAGCCGTGTTGGAGACGTGAATCCCACCACAAAGCTCAACTGAGTAATCCCCTGCTGATACGACACGAACGACATCCCCATACTTCTCGCCAAAGAGTGCCATCGCTCCTTTTGCTTTCGCATCCGCAATGTTCATCTCTTCGATGTCGACACCGATCGATGCCCAAATCTTCTCATTCACTTGACGCTCAATGGATTGAAGCTCTTCAGGTGTCACTTGACCAAAGTGAGAGAAGTCAAAGCGAAGACGGTCTGGCGTCACGAGTGAACCGGCCTGGTTGACGTGCTCACCGAGCGTATCTTTCAGTGCGCGGTGCAAGAGGTGCGTCGCCGTGTGGTTCTTGACGATGGCTTGACGCGATGCTTGGTCGACAGTAGCCGTGACGGCTACTTCCGCTTTCGCCACGCCTGACTCGACTGTGACCGTGTGCAAGTTCTGTCCGTTCGGTGCTTTCGACACATCTTTCACGCGAAGAAGGAAGTCTTCTCCGACGATTTGTCCTTTATCACCGATTTGACCGCCGCTCTCTGCGTAGAATGGCGTCTGATCGAGAATCACTTGTGCTTCTTCTCCAGCAGCGACGACGTCAGCGAGTTCACCGTTGTGAATCAAGCTGATGATTTTTGCGTTCGTTTCAAGATTGTTGTAACCGAGGAACGTCGATGGCATCGTGATGTCCGCGAGTACACCTGACTGAATCTGCATCGATTCCACATCAGCGCGCGCTTGACGTGCACGTTCACGCTGCTCATTCATCGCTTCTTTGAATCCATCTTCGTCGACCGTCATCTGATGGTCTTCTGCGTATTCGATTGTCAATTCGAGTGGGAAACCATACGTGTCATAAAGACGGAATGCATCTTGACCGCTGATGATGTTTGACCCAGCTGCTTTTTGTGCTTTCGCCACTTCGTTCAAAATCGCGAGTCCGTCGTTCAACGTCTCATGGAAACGCTCTTCCTCGTTCTTGATGACTTTCTTGATGAAGTCTTTCTTCTCGTTCACTTGTGGGTAGAAGTCGACCATGATGTCACCAACGACGTCGACGAGCTCATACATGAACGGACGTTCGATGCCGAGCATCTTCGCATAACGGACAGCACGACGGAGAAGACGACGGAGGACATAGCCACGTCCTTCGTTTGACGGGAGTGCCCCGTCACCGATTGCGAACGATACGGTACGGATGTGGTCCGCGATGACTTTGAAGGCAACGTCTTTGCTGCTGTCTTGACGGTATACGTCGCCACTGATTTTTTCAGTTTCACGAATGATCGGCATGAAGAGGTCCGTATCGAAGTTTGTCGGTACGTCTTGAAGGACGCTCGCCATCCGTTCGAGTCCCATCCCTGTATCAATGTTTTTACGTGGAAGTTCTGTATAGTTCCCGTGCCCGTCATGGTTATATTGGCTGAACACGATGTTCCAGATTTCAAGGTAACGCTCGTTCTCCCCACCCGGATAAAGTTCAGGGTCTGTCGGGTCGTCACCGAATGCCGGTCCACGGTCAAAGAAGATCTCCGTGTTCGGACCAGATGGGCCTTCACCGATTTCCCAGAAGTTATCTTCAAGTGGGATGATGCGGTCAGCCGGCATGCCGAGATTCAACCAGATTTGTTTTGACTCTTCATCGTCCGGGTGAATCGTGACCGAGAGACGGTCCGGGTCGAGTCCGTACCACTCGTCGCTCGTCAACAGTTCCCAGCCCCATGTGATCGCTTCTTCACGGAAGTATTCACCGACGGAGAAGTTCCCGAGCATTTCGAAGAAAGTATGGTGACGTGCTGTCTTCCCGACGTTCTCGATATCGTTCGTACGAATCGATTTTTGAGCGTTGACGATCCGTGGGTTCGCAGGGATGACGCGTCCATCAAAGTATTTTTTCAATGTCGCGACCCCAGAGTTGATCCACAACAAAGTCGGATCTTCAACCGGTACGAGTGAAGCACTCGGCTCCACGCTGTGCCCTTTCGATTTGAAGAAATCTAAGTACATTTGGCGAATCTGTGCGCCAGTCAATGATTTGAGCGGTTTCATGAACAATTCCTCCTTATTTCTGAACGAAACGAAAAAAAGCGATGCCTGCCCCTGTGGAAAGGGACGAAAGCATCGCTTCGTGGTACCACCCTCGTTCGCACGGTAAACACCGTGCCTCGAACATCCGTTAACGTGGATGAGGCGCCCAGGTTGAGTGGGGACTCCAGAATAGCTTCGGTCGGCCGACCTCCATCTTCTCGCAGCCTAGGAAGATGTCTCTGTAGAGGTGGTGACGACGTACTCATTTCCTTCATCGTCTGTATCGTTTCAGTTGTCTATTCGTCATTATCACACGCGTTCGGAAAGACGTCAAGACTTCCCGCCTAACCGTTCTACCAATTTCGTTCGTCGTACGGGTTCCTCTTCACGTGTCGCCGCCTCGAGTGCCCGTACGTCCCCGAACAACAGTAAACTTTTCTTCGCCCGGGTCACGGCTGTATAAATCAAGTTACGTGACGACCGGAAGCCACCGTTAAAGAAGACCGGCATGAGCACAATCGGAAACTCAGATCCTTGTGACTTATGGATTGTGATGGCGTAAGCGTGGGTGAACTGGTCCCAATCACTACGGTTGTACTCGACCTCTGTCTGGTCGAATCGGATATAAATCTTGTCGACTTTATCGACATTCTCTTTGGCGTAGAAGATGTTCGTGATTTCCCCGATATCCCCATTATAGACGTTCTCCTCGGCGTTGTTGACGAGCTGAAGCACTTTATCGCCATTTCGGTAAATGCGTGTCCCATGCTTCACTTCACGGGCACTCGATTTTGGATTGAATACGTTCTGAAGTGCTTCATTCAGCCCGTCAATTCCACACACGCCTCGATATGTCGGTGCGAGCACTTGGATATCAAATGGTGAATACCCTTTCCGAAGGGCCGCTCCCGCCATCTGACAAATCGCTTGAAGCGCCGTCTCTTGGTTCGCCGTATAGAAGCGTCGGTCCGGTAGCGCCGCCAACAAATCGTCTGGCATTTTCTTGGCGTTCAAGGAATGGGCGAGACGAAGGATGCTCGACTCCGACGCCTGACGGTGGACGACGTCGAGGCGGACGACCGGAATCCCGTCCGTCGCCATCAAATCGGCAAGCACTTGTCCTGGTCCGACAGACGGGAGTTGATCGCGGTCTCCGACGAACAAGATCTTCATGCCGTTTGGTACTGCTTTGAGCAAACTTCTAAACAAGAAGATGTCAATCATCGACGCCTCATCGACGATGAGCACTTTCCCGACAAGCGGATTCGTCTCATCGACTTGGAACGAACTTCCATCGAACTTCAACAGACGGTGGATTGTCGAGGCCGGTAACCCTGTCGACTCACTGAGGCGTTTCGCTGCTCGACCCGTTGGTGCGGCCAAGACGAACGGGAACGGTTGGTTCGGAACGGGGTCTAATTTCCAATCAAAGACGTCACTGAGTGCATGAATGATGCCTCGGACGACCGTCGTCTTCCCGGTACCCGGACCACCTGTGAGAACCATGAGCGGTGATTTGAGCGCGAGTTCGATGGCTTCTCGTTGTTGAGTCGCATATTCAATCGAGAACATCTCCTCGACACGTCCGATTGCGTCAAAGATGGTCGTCATGTCCACGTCTTCAGTTGTCGACGTCGCCATGATGCGTGCCAATTCCTCTGCCGCCTTCCGCTCAGCACGGAACACACGAGGGTGATAGACGACCCCGTCATCGATGACGACCCGTTCTTCTTTGGCGAGCGACTGTAATGCCGTGACGAGCGCATCACCCGGATCGGCCCCGATGATTCGAGGCATCTCCGCTTCAAGTTGCTCCGCCGTCACATAAAGATGACCGTTCCCTTGTTCAAGTTCTAATACGTAAAGCACCGCTGCCGCAATGCGTTCGGGATGAATGCCTTGAATTCCGAAGTGCGCCGCAATCGCATCTGCCGTCTTGAAGCCGATTCCCTGTACGTCGTACATGAGCGCATATGGATTCTTCTCAATCGTCTCCATCGCCCGTCCTTCATACTCTTTATGGATTTTTGAGGCGAGACGTGGTGTCACGTCGAACGGAGCGAGAAATAAAAGCAACTGATCGACCCCGTACAAGACGTTCAGGCGCTCGGTGATGACACGCGCCTGCTTTTCTTTCAATCCGTCGACCTCGGACAGGATGCTCGGATGTCTCACGATTTGATCGATACAATCGTCGCCGAGTGAATCCGCAATCTTCTGTGCCGTCTTTTGACCGATTCCAGGGAAAGACCCGTTCGTCAAAAAGCGGACGGCAGCTCGTTTCGTCATCGGGACGACACGGCGAATCCAATCCGCCTTCATCTGTTTCCCGAATCGGGGATGATCAACGAGACGACCGTGCGCCTTATACGTCTCGCCTTTCTCGATGCCAACCCCGACGCCTGCGATGACCATCTCGGTCTCGTCCGTCTCAAAATTCTTTTCTTTTATACGTACGAGCGCAATCGTATGCGCCTCTTCTTCTGATTGAAACAGGACTCGAATGACTTTTCCAGTCAACTCATAAGGTGCTGCCATCATATCCGACACCTCCAGCTATTTTTCCACCATCCATTATAGCCCGAGATGAATCGATTGAACAAATGCCCTAGTCGAATAGACTCAAGATTTGCTCGATTCGGTCGAGATCGACGACTTCCAAAATACGAATGAGTTGTTCAAGGTCTACTCGGTCCAAGATGCGTTCGACCTGATCTAGGTCCACTTCTTCCATTAAACGCTGGATCCTATCCAAGTCCCCAGACGCCTGATATGCTTCAAGTTTTGTGAAGAGCTCGGTCTTTTCAATGCGAATCGAGTCCTCAAGCATCCCCCTCGCCCCAAACAAGACGAGTCCGATGACCACCAGTTGAATCAACCAGTTCGTCACGACTTTCCAAAATGGGACGGTCTGATGGATGAATGGGATGAGCGGGATAAACGTCAATTGTAAGAGTAACATCCCGACTTGGACGTATACGTTCGGAATAAGGAATCCGAGTACTGCAAGAATCAATGGAACGACCCACCCCACACCGACATGTTCAGACGTATCCTGCCAAGACTTCTGTTCACTGTACACATAATGAACCATCCATCCGACAATGAGGAGCGCCACAAACAAAAAGAGTAATATCGTTAAGAGTCCTTGCGGTTCAACGACCACTTGATATAAAATCGTGTTCGTCCATTTCCCGTTCGCTAATCGTTCATTTACCGATTCAAATAATTGATTCAACCACACATATTCGACAATAAAAAATAGGATCACACTGACCATGCTGTATTTTCGCAAGCCACTCGACCTCCTTCTATAGGTTGTCATTCCCCCCCTTTAACACAGCTAGTCGCGTTTTTGATTTAATGAAACGGGGAACTGTTCGAATGACACATTGAAGGAGGAATCATCTATGGGCAATCGAATTCCAGTCAGCGGATTATGCGAACTCGTATTAGAAGTGACAGACATGAACGAAGCCGTAGCCTTTTGGCATGAAAAATTAGGTCTTCCTGTCGTCGAACAATGGGTCGGAGACGATGCCGAACCGAGCGAGTCACAAGAACAGGCAAACGAACCGTGGGCAACGTGGCTCTATATCGGAGGCAACACACGGTTAGGGCTTTGGTTAAAACGGAACTTCACAGAAGAAGAGGATGCGAACCGGAAACAAGACGTGACGGAGTGGGACACGCTCTACGATGAAGGTGGAGTCCACGTTCACTGCGCGTTCTTCGTTCCGATGGATTCGTTTGAGAAGGCACTCGAAATTCTAGATGAAACGGATGTCCCTGTAAAACTTCGGACGTGGGACGAGGATGAGACGAAGAATGGGAAGGAACGCTCGGCGTACTTTAAAGACCCGAGCCATAACATCATCGAACTGTATACGAAAAATATGGACGAAGCATACGGCGAGTTTGCCGGAGAACCTGTTAAAATCACGACGAAACAACTTTGATTTCAATCCCTAAAAAAGTGCCATCGCTCTATTGCGATGGCACTTTCGTCTTCATACGTTTCAGTTTCCAAGTAGTGCATCCATCTTCGCGATGGCGTCACGTGCGAGTTCGTGGTGTGGTTGCATCTCAAGGACGCGTTGTAGCTCGGCATACGTCCGTTCCTGGTCACCCAAGAAAGCATACGCGATCGCCAAGTTGTAACGAGCATCCGTATGACTCGCATCGAGGTCGAGCGTCTCTTCTAACGCGACGACCGCCTCTTCGAGCTGTTCACTTTGTGCGAGGGCAAGTCCGTATTGGAACGTGATTTCCACGTCTTCCGGCGATTGCTTCTTCGCTTCACGTAGGCGTGGCATCGCGCGGACGAAGTCACCCATCGCCTTGTACGTCAAACCGAGCATGAAATGAAGATCGGCATCGTCCATCCCCGAAAGGAGCGCTTGGCGAAGCGATGCCTCTGCCGACTCCAATTGCTCGAGTTCATAGGCAAGAGCACCTTTCGCATAGTGCGCGGCACCAAATGAGCCATCGAGCTCAATCGCTTTGTCATAGAAGATGACGGCACGATCGTAATCGTTGATCGCCTGAAGCAACGTCCCCATATTGACGAAACCAGTCGGGTCTGTCGGGTTCGCTTCAATCGCCTCGTTGAAATGTTTGGCTGCCTGTTCGAATTCACCTTGCTGCATCGCTTGGATGCCTTGTTCGTTTGCGTTCATATCAATCACCTCATCCGATATAGTCGAGTCGTTTGCCGTTGCGGTACGCTTCGTCAATCGTCGCCCCACCGAGGCAGATGTCGCCGTCATAGAAGACGACCGCTTGCCCTGGCGTGATGGCACGTTGTGGCTCATCGAACTTGACGAGGACTTCGCCATTTTCGAGCGGAGCGACCGTGACCGGGACATCTTGTTGACGATAACGGAACTTCGCCGTTGCCCGGAACTCTCCTGCAGGAGCAGCTCCCGTCCATGAAAGTTTCGAAGCGAGGAGCGCATCTGAATAGAGCGCATCGTGATGGAAGCCTTGTCCAACGAACAAGACATTGTTCTCGACATCTTTTCCGACGACGAACCAAGGGTCCCCGTCGCCACCGATGCCGAGACCGTGACGTTGTCCGAGCGTGTAATACATCAACCCGTCATGACGTCCTTTGACGACACCGTCGAGCGTCCGCATTTCACCAGGTTGTGACGGAAGGTATTCCGACAAGAACTCTTTAAAGTTCCGCTCACCGATAAAGCAGATTCCCGTCGAATCTTTTTTCTTCGCTGTCGCGAGTCCTGCTTCTTCAGCAATGACACGTACATCTTTCTTGTCCATATGACCGATCGGGAACATCGTCCGCGCGAGTTGATCTTGCGACAACTGATTCAAGAAATACGTTTGGTCTTTGTTGTCGTCTTTCCCGCGCAACAAGCGGTGTTCGCCATCGACGTATTCCACTTGTGCATAGTGTCCGGTTGCGACAAAGTCGGCACCGAGTCGAAGCGCATGGTCAAGGAACGCCTTGAATTTAATTTCTTTGTTACACATGACGTCCGGGTTCGGTGTACGACCGAGACGATATTCTGCCAAGAAATATTCAAAGACACGGTCCCAATATTCTTTTTCAAAGTTGACCGCATAATAAGGGATCCCGATTTGGTTCGCGACGGCGATGACGTCCTCATAGTCCTCTGTCGCCGTACATACACCGTTTTCGTCCGTGTCGTCCCAGTTTTTCATAAAAATCCCGATGACGTTATACCCTTGTTCTTTCAACACATGGGCCGTCACCGATGAATCGACGCCACCTGACATCCCGACGACGACCGTCGTCTCTTCAGGGGCTTTCGTGCGTAAATTCATCTATCTCACTCCGTTCATAAATGTCGAGACGACTTCTTGAAGTCGCTCCGCGAGCCGTTTCGCGTCCTCGACCGAGTTGCCGTGGCCAAAACTGATTCGAACTGACTGACGTGTCCGCTCAGAATCCCCGTACATCGCCGACAATACGTGGGACGGTTCGACCGACCCTGCCGTGCAGGCACTTCCGCTTGAAATCGCCATGCCCCGCATATCCATCATGATGAGGAAGGGTTCAAGGTCAATTCCAGGAAGGTATAAGTTCACGATGTGAGGTAAACGATTTGATCCATTCACCTCATAAGATACGCCTAGTTCGTCAAGGCGTTGACGTAGTGCGAGATCGAGCGACTCATAGATAGCCACTCGGTCTTCACGCTCTATCATGACGAGTTCAGCTGCTTTTTGGAATCCGACGGCACCCGGAACATTTTCCGTGCCGGCTCGACGTTTACGTTCTTGTTGTCCACCAAAAGAACGTGACGCTAATTTTACACCTGTTTTCATGAAAAGAAAACCGATACCTTTTGGTCCATTCACTTTATGTGCGGACGCCGACAATAAATCGACATGAATCGCCTTCACATCAATTTCTTCTGTACCGAGCGCTTGTACCGCATCGGTATGGAAGAGAGCCTGATGGTCTTGTAACAACTCCCCGATTTCTTGAATCGGCTGGCGTGTCCCGACCTCATTGTTTCCGTACATAATCGATACGAGAATCGTGTCATCTCGTAACGCGACCCGGAACGCTTCTATATCGACCGCTCCTGAGGCATCGACATCAAGATATGTGACGTCGAAACCTTCACGCTCAAGCTGTTCCATCGCATGAAGGACGGCATGGTGTTCGACTTTTGTCGTGATGATGTGTGTGCCCTTTTCTTTGTGGGCATATGCCGCACCGAACAATGCATAGTTATCCGACTCCGTCCCACCTGACGTGAAGACGATCTCGTTCGGTGAAGCACCAATCCATTTGGCGAGGACGCGACGAGACGAATCGAGTGCCGCCCGAGCGTTACGCCCGATTCCGTGGATGCTCGATGCGTTCCCGTATGTTTCTAAAAAGTACGGTGTCATCGCTTCGAGGACTTCCGGTCGCATCGGCGTCGTCGCAGCGTGATCAAAATAGTTCATCTAAGGTCACCTCGTTCTTAAATATAAAACATGTAGCCGTCTGACTCTTCTTCAGCGAGATCCGCAAGTGTCGTTTCGTCAAGGACGGTATCGATGGCATCTTTGATTTTATCCCATAGCTTTCGTTTCACCGCATCATCTGCTTCAGAATCTTCGACGATGGCTAATGGTCCCTCGAGCAACCGAATGATTTCACCCGCCGTCACATCTTCTGCCGGTTTGACGAGCTGATAGCCGCCGTACGCACCGCGTACACTCTTGACGAGTCCCCCATTCCGGAGTGGACCGATCAACTGCTCCAAATAATGCTCCGGCAACTCATGGCGTGCCGCAATCTTCTTTAAGCTGAGCGGCTTATTGTCCGTCTCACGCGCCAATGCAATCATGATCGTTAAGCCATAACGGCCTTTTGTAGATATTTTCATCTTCAAGTCTCCTTCTGTTATACTAATCGAACAAACGTTTGTCGAAAGGAATGGTTACGTATGCCTGATTTGTTTCATCAATCGAATGGCGGACCGCTCGCCAACCGCATGCGCCCCGAAACGTTAGATGACGTCATCGGTCAGCGCCATATCATCGGTGAGGGGAAGCTGCTTCGCCGTGCCATCGAAGCCGACCGACTCGGTACGATTATCCTATACGGTCCACCGGGCACCGGGAAGACGACACTCGCCCGTGTCATTTCGAATTACACGAAAGCGACATTCGTCCAATTGAACGCCGTCACAGCAAAACTCGATGAATTGCGAAACGTCATTCGTGAAGCAGAGTCCCGCTTCGACTATGAAGACGAACGGACGATTCTCTTTTTAGATGAGATTCACCGGTTCAATAAGCTCCAGCAGGATGCGCTCCTCCCGGCCCTTGAGTCCGGCAAGCTCGTCCTCATCGGAGCGACGACCGAAAACCCGAGTTTTGAAGTGAACGCCGCTCTCTTGTCACGGGCGACCGTATTTCGACTTGAGCCACCAGGTGCCGAGGAGTTACGTATCGTCCTTGAGCGGGCGCTACACGACTCACGCGGTCTCGGAAATTATCCCGTCAAGATGGATGAAGCTGCTGCAGACCATTATATCAAAATGGCGGATGGTGACTATCGTGTCCTATTGAACGCACTCGAACTCGCCGTCTTGACAACGCCTGAGGTGGAAGGACAAATTCATATCACACTTGAGGTAGCGGAAGAGTCGATCCAACAGAAATCGATCAAATACGATAAGACGGGTGACCGACATTATGACGTCATCTCGGCGTTCATCAAATCGATTCGTGGGTCGGACCCGGATGCGGCGCTTTACTGGTTAGCCGTCATGATTGAGGCTGGCGAATCGCCACGCTTCATCATGCGTCGTCTTTACGTCCATGCCGCCGAAGATATCGGAATGAGCGATCCGAACGCGCTTCTTATCGTCGATGCGGCGGCTCGTGCGAGCGAATATATCGGTTTCCCAGAAGCCCGCATCCCGATTGCCGAAGCTGTTCTCTATTTGGCGACCGCACCGAAATCGAACGCGGTCATCACCGCGATTGACAAGGCGCTCCATCACGTCCGGACAGTTGAGGGTGGACCTGTACCCGTACACCTGCGTGACGCCCATAGTCCAGGAGCACGTGAACTCGGAAACGGGGTCGGATACAAATATCCACATGACGAAAAAGACGGGTTCGTTCCTCAAAACTACTGGCCAGAGAATTTGGCTAGAAAACGACCAAATTACTATAAACCGACGCCACGTGGATTTGAGCAACAAATTCAAAAGCGGCTCGACTATTGGGAAAAACGACGCGACTCGAAATGAGCCCGCGTCGTTTTATTTTTGGATGCGATTGATTTCTATGCCCGCTTGTTCGAGCAAGTCGTTAATGACATAGCCGGCAGCGACAAGTCCTGCAACCGATGGGACGAACGCGTTCGAACTCGGTGGCATCTTCGCTTTACGGATCGGCGCATCTTTCTTCCCGACGACTTCATTCACGTCTTCGCGTGTCACGATTGGAGACTCATCTGAGAAGACGACCGGGACACCTTTGTAGATTTTTTCTTTACGTAGACGGGTACGGACCATCTTCGCGATCGGGTCATATGACGTATCTTTAATGTCGACGACTTTGATACGCGTCGGGTCCATCTTGTTTGCCATCCCCATACTCGAGATGACCGGGATGCCGCGACGCTTACACTCTACGATTAAATGAATCTTATAAATGATCGTATCTGACGCATCGATGACGTAATCGATCTTTTGCGCGAAGAACTCCTCATATGTTTCTTCTGTATAGAACATTTTTAATTGGACGAGGTCAAGGTCCGGGTTGATGTCGAGGAGACGTTTGCCCATCGCTTCGACTTTCGGTTGACCGACCGTCGACAACAGTGCATGGATCTGACGGTTGACGTTCGTGATGTCGATGTCGTCTTTATCGACGAGGACGATGCGTCCGACACCGCTGCGGGCAAGTGCCTCTGCGGCGAACGATCCGACGCCACCGACTCCTAAAATCGCGACCGTTTTATTCTTTAATGCATCAAGACCTTCTGAACCGATGGCCAATTCATTACGTGAAAACTGGTGTAACATATTTCTTCCTCCAACTAATCCTATTTTCTCATACTATTTTACTCGGAATTATATTCAAAAAAAAGACGTCTCGCGACGTATTTACAAAAAAATCAATGGGGCCCGGAGTGCCGTGACGATGCCCTGCTTTTGAACCTGCGTATGCAGGTGGGTGACCTAGCGTTTCCTTCACAAGTCCTCCTGCACGTGATGAGGCAGTTGATCTGGTTAGCAGTTCGGTCTCCCGTATTCAAAGTGTTGGCTCAAAATAACGAAGGCGGCTCTCGTACACCTCAGGTATCCCATCTGTTGATTTAACTATAGCGCTTCTGTAAAAAGAAGTCAATGAGAAACACCGACTTATCGTGACAGTTTGGTCACAACCATTTGTTGCGAAACTCACGATTTGGGTCGTACGTGAACTGCTGACGTTCGATGTTGAAACGGCGGTCTCGTGAGTCGTTCCCGACACCCGCTTGGTACGCCCAATTCCCCCAATTACTTGCGACATCGTAATCGACCAGTTTCGATTCAAAGTAGGCAGCCCCGTAGCGCCAGTCTTGCTCTAACTCTTTGGCGAAATAATTGGCAACGACTTGTCGTCCCCGATTGGACATCCATCCCGTCGCATTCAGTTCACGCATGAACGCATCGACAAAATCGACACCCGTTTCGCCCTGTCGCCATTTTTCGATGACATCCGGATCGACTCGCCAGTCCTTTCGTTTCGAGCGGATGCCTTGTGACCGAAACAGTTTTTTCCCTTGTACGAACGCGACCCATTGGAAAAATTCACGCCATAGTAGTTCAAAGTAGAGCCAATAAGTCGATTCGTTCACCCCATGTGTACGTTCATGCGCTTCAAGTTCATAAAATATCCGTCGTGGCGATAACGATCCGTTCGCTAAATACGCAGATAGCTTCGTCGAGTCATCGACCCCAAACCCATTTCTCGTCTCCTTATACGTTCGAATCGGCACGGACAAATAGTCATTTAATCGACGCTTCGCTGCCAGTTCGCCACCTTTAAACGGAAATGCTGTCCTTGGATCTTTCTCAACTTCTTGAATCGGAAACGAAAACGTCACCTCGCGCGTGGTAGCCGTCGCCTTTCGGGAAATCAGTTCACGAGGACGGACATCATATTCGACCTTTTTTCGGAACTCTGTGAAGAGAAACGGCATCTTCTCGAACGGGATGTCTTCTTCATCAAACAATGTGAAGCCTTCAAACGTTTTGTACTCCCCATTCCACTTTTTTATCACCTCATCTTCACGCCGGCGCTCATTGTACCCGATGGCCCGTTGAAACAAGAGACGGTCATTCGGATTGAGTGTTTCGAGCGGATGACCGACATGCACGTGAAATGGGATTCCAAGCGCATCCAATGAACCGGCCACATCCTCTAACGATTCTTTCAGGAAATGGAGTCGTTCGTTCCCGAGCGGAATGACACCATAACGATTTTCAACGAACTGATTCGGACTGATGAAAAAATGACCTTCAATCGGGTCGTCATGGCGAAGTGCTTCCTCAAGCGGCAAATGATCGTCGACACGTAAATCGTTTTGGTACCAAATGATTGTCTTCATGAATAGACCTCCTCCACTTCTTAGTATGATGCGTTATGATTCCATTCATGAGGTTGGAATGTGCTCGAGATATGTTTTTAAAATCAAATTGTGTGGAATATATTGTTCTAGAAGAGAAAGGGGTGCAACATAATGGCTAAGAAAGGCAAAATAGGAACATTAATCAAAATCGCGACGGCGGTCGCACCGTTCGTCTACGATTACTATAAAAAGAACAAAGCAAAGAAATCACCGAAGAAATAAATCGAGCGTCTCAGCTTAAATGCTGAGACGTTTTTTTCATGTTTTTCCATCTCCTATGCTAAGATAAATCAATCATTCTTTTGAAACGAGGCGATGTTCGTGCAAGTCCGATCCATCCACTTTTTACGTATTCTCTTCAAATGGGGTCTTTTCATGACCGGGTTGTTCTTACTCGCACTTGGGTCATCCATCATGATCACGGCAGATCTTGGAGTGTCCACGTGGGATGTCCTCCATATTGGGATTGCCCACCATCTCCCGATTTCAATCGGAACGGTCATCTTATGCGTCGGACTTCTACTCGTCCTATTCAAATACATACTCGACCGCGTCCGTCCTCAGTTCGGCACGCTCGTCAACGCGGTGTTTGTCGGGGTATTTATGAACCTGATTTTAAACGAGCAATGGCTCCCTGTTTTTGAAGGGATTATGGTGAATATCGTTTGGCTCACGTTCGGGATATTTGTCATGGGGATGGGAGCCGGACTCTATGTTGCTGTCGGATACGGGGCTGGTCCACGCGACGGATTGACGCTCGCCTTAGCAGACCATTTTAACACGTCTGTCCGTGCCATGCGGACTTGGATGGAGCTGACTGCTTGCCTCATCGGTTGGGCACTCGGTGGACCACTTTTCTTCGGTACCGTCCTGTCGATCTTCCTCATCGGTCCATTCTTCCAGTTCTGGTTAGAACGCTTCCGATTATTCATCGATTACATCGATCGACTCAAAGTAAAATTCGCATGAAAAAGAGAGGGATTGCTTCCCTCTCTTTTTATATGTTCGGAATCAAGACGATCTTTCCGAATTTACCGGATTGTTTGAAATAGGTTTGTGCCTCACGCGCCTCTTCGAGTGGGAACGTCCGATCAATGACCGGTTTTAGTTTCCCTTCAGCGATCGAGCGCAACATCTCTGCGAACTCATGCCGTGTCCCGAGCACAGACCCGTACATGGCGATATGTTTCAAGTAGAGTGTCCGAAAATCGAGATGGGTCGTCTGTCCGCCAGCAGAACCGGAAATACAGAACTTCCCACCCTTCTTCAATACTTGAAGAGACACATCGAACAATGCATCCCCGACGACATCAAGCACCGCATCGACCGGTCCACTGTTCGCGGCGATGATGTCCTCAGCGAGCGTCTCAGAACGATAAGAGAACACTTCGGTCGCCCCGAACGCTTTCAACGCTTGCTCATTTTTCAAATCACCGACGATAGCGAACACCTTCGCACCAAAAACGTTCGCCGCAATTTGAACGTTGAGTGAGCCGACCCCACCGCTCGCCCCCGTGACGACAATCGTCTCACCAGAACGAATGTGTAACTGCTCGTTCATATGCCACGCTGTAAGTCCGCTCACAGAAAAGACCGCACTCTCGACGAAATCATCAAGTGGCATATCAAAACAAAGGTCGGCCGGCCAGGCGACATATTCTGCATACCCTCCGTCATACTCTGATCCAATAAAGGACATATCGTCCGACAAATGTTCTTTCCGCTCAGGTCCGCTCGAAGTGAACGGGAATAAAACGACGTGTCGACCCATCATCCCTTGGTCGACCCCATCCCCGAGCTCGACGACTTCACCTGTGATGTCTGAACCGGGAATGCGTGGGAACTGGACGCCTTCCGGGCGCCACCCTGACTTCTCGCCAGTTCCATACGCCCCTTCTCGCATCCATATTTCCGTATTGTTAATCGCGCAAGCGCGTACCTTGATTAGAACCTCTCCCGCTTTCGGAGTCGGTTTCGGGATATCGACGACTTGGAGTTGATCGACATCCCCATATCCTACAACTTGTACAGCTTTCATGGTGGGTCTTCCTCCTTCTCTTTCGTTCATCCATATGTATTTACCCACGAAATGCTGTTATCACGCCAAAAAGGGCCACCCTCTACCAGGCAGCCCTCGATTTATAGTTGTTGACGTTGTAACAGGTTCGTGAAGACGCCACCTTTTTGGCTAAGTTCTTCATGCGTTCCATCTTCTACGATTCCTTCCGCCGTCACGACGAGAATGCGGTCGGCATTCTTTACTGTCGCTAAACGATGGGCGATGATGAGTGTCGTTCGATTCGCCGCCAGTTCATTCAATGAATCTTGAATGATGGCCTCGGTCTCCGTATCGAGCGCTGAGGTCGCCTCATCCAAAATTAAAATCGGCGGATTTTTCAAGAACATGCGCGCAATGGCAATGCGTTGTTTCTGACCACCCGAGAGCTTCAGTCCACGTTCCCCGATTTGTGTGTCGAGACCGTGCTCGAGTTCCTCGACGAGCGTCCCAAGATGCGCTTTCTCGACCGCATGCATGATATCTGCATCGGTCGCATCGAGCTTCCCGTAAGCAATATTTTCCCGTAGCGTTCCCGCAAACAAGAAGACGTCTTGTTGCACGATTCCGATTTGGCGACGTAAGCTCTCTTTCGTCATATCCCGGATGTCCAACCCGTCAATCGAGATGGCACCCTTCGTGACGTCATAAAAGCGAGGGATGAGTGAACAGATGGTCGTCTTCCCTGCCCCACTCGTTCCGACCAAGGCCACGGTTGTCCCTGCCTCAATCGACAAGTCGATATCCGTCAACACTTGGCGGTAGTCCGAGTAGCCAAACGAGACGTCGTCAAAGACGATATCGCCTTTCAACGTCTCGACTTCAATCGCATTCGCACGGTTCTCGATATCCGGCTCCTCATCGAGCAACTGCGTGAACCGTTTGAACCCGGCCATCCCTTTCGGATACATTTCGAGAAGCGCCGTGATCTTTTCAATCGGCTTGATGAGTAAGTTCATGTACAAGATGAACCCCACGAGCTGTCCGTATGATAACTGCCCCTCGTACGTCAAGTACGCCCCGTAGACGAGGACGAGCAACGTCATGAGACGCGTCGTGATGTAAATGCCCGCGAGCGATGTACTCATGACGCGATACGCCTCAATCTTCGAGCCACGATAGAAGTTGTTGTCTTTTTGGAAACGTCCAATCTCGAACGCCTCGTTCGTAAACGATTGGACGACACGTGCCCCGGACACGCTGTCCTCGACGCGCGCGTTCACTTCCCCGATGTTCGTGTACATCTTTTGCCACGCCTTGTTCATGTTCTTATTCGCATACGTGATCATAATGATCAGGAACGGTACCGCGACAACGGTGACGAGTGCGAGTTCCGGATCAATCGAGAACATGATCCCGAACGCACCGAGTAGTGTCATGATGGCGATAAAGAAATCTTCCGGCCCATGGTGCGCCACTTCCCCGATATCGAACAAGTCGTTCGTGACCCGGCTCATCAAATGGCCGGTCTTATGATTATCAAAGAAGCGGAACGATTGTTTATGGATATGCGTGAACAGCTCTTCCCGCATGTCCGTCTCGATGTTGATGCCGAGCTTATGTCCCCAGTAGTTGACGACATACTGCATCATCATGGCCAATATGTAAAGAATCAACAGGCCGATGCTGACGATGATAATCCAGTTCCATTCCCCACCCGGCAACAAGTCGTCGATGAACCATTGAACGGCGAGCGGAAACCCGAGTTCAAGCAGTCCGACGAGAATTGCGAATGAAAAGTCGAGGATGAATAACTTCTTATGTGGTCGATAATAACTAAAAAAACGTGCAAACATTCTCTTACCCCCTTCTAAACATTAAGTGTACGCTTTTTTCTGAAAGGTGGAAAACAGAATGCATCCCTTTTTCATTCTTTTTTCAATCGGCGTATAATGAAGATAAGGAGTGATACACATGCATGTACACATTACAGAACGCGCGCTCGAACGAATCGAGTCATTGAAAGGCGAACGAAAGGGACAGATGCACCTTTTCTATGAGACGGAAGGTTGCGGCTGTGGGAACAGTGGAATCTTTGAAATTCGATACGTCACAGAGACGACTCCAGAAGACGTCGAAATCGACTCGAATCTTGGGCCCATCTTAATCAAAAGCTGGACGAAAGTGTTTTTAGACGAACAGATGAAAATCGACTTCCTCGAAGACCGTCGTACGCTCGTCTTGAAAAGTGACGGGCAAGTGTTCAATTCGAATCTTCTCGTGACGGACGGCACGGGTTGCCAGTTGAACGTCCCGAGCCGATGAAACAGACGCTGAAACAACATCCGAGACTCCTCATTCTCTTCTTATTGAGTTTCGGTCTTGGACTGTTCGGAATCTATCTGGCATTCATCGATTCAATCTATACGATGTCCGCAGTCATCGCTTCGCTGTTTGCCTTCGGGTTTGCGTTGCAGCGAACAGCAAAGACTATGCAACGTGAAGAGAATTAACGTTAAAAGAAATTACATTTCTTATTTCGACATTTATGACCTAGTAGTGAACCAGAATATAGTTATACACGCAGAAAAAGGAGATTCGCCGCGGCGAATCTCCTTTTGAATACTTATTTCTTCTCTTTTACTGCCGTACGAATCGATAACTCTTCAAGTTGTGCGTCCGCGACCGGGCTCGGTGCTTGCGTGAGCAAGTCGCTTGCCGATGCCGTTTTCGGGAAGGCAATCGTGTCGCGAAGGTTCGAACGACCTGCGAGAATCATGACGAGACGGTCGAGACCGAGTGCGATTCCCGCGTGTGGTGGTGTACCGTATTCGAACGCTTCGAGTAAGAAGCCGAACTGTTCAACTGCTTCTTCTTGTGTGAAGCCGAGCAATTTGAACATGCGCTCTTGAATGTCACGTTCATAAATACGCTGTGAACCGCCACCGAGCTCGTAACCGTTCAAGACAAGGTCATACGCGATGGCGCGAACGCTTGCTGGGTCTGTCTCGAGAAGATGAAGGTCTTCACGATTTGGCATCGTGAACGGGTGGTGGTTCGCATAGAAGCGACCATCTTCTTCTTCAAACGTCACGAGTGGGAAGTCTGTCACCCATAGGAAGTTGAACTTCGACTCGTCGATGAGACCAAGTTCGTGACCGAGTTTGACGCGGAGTGCGCCAAGGCTGTCGGCGACGACAGTTGGTTTTGATGCGACGAGGAGGAGAAGGTCACCTGCTTCTGCATTCGTTGCTTCGATCAACTTCTGTGCGTACGTTTCGTCGAAGAATTTCGCTATTGGACCGTTCAAGCCTTCCGCTGTCACTTTGAGCCATGCGAGACCTTTCGCACCGTAAACCGCTGTGAATTCTTGAAGCTTATCGATGTCTTTACGTGAGAAGTTGTCCGCCTCACCTTTGACGTTGATCGCTTTGACTTGTCCGTTTGATTCGAGTGCGGCGTCAAACACTTTGAATCCGGCACCTTTCACAGCATCAGCCACGTCGATGAGTTCAAGACCGAAACGCGTGTCCGGTTTATCTGAACCGAAACGGCGCATCGCTTCCGCGTGTGTCATGCGCTCGAATTTCGCTGGTGTATCCGTGCGACCGAGCGTCGATTCCATGACTTGTCCCATCATCGATTCCATCATCGCCATCAAGTCTTCGATATCCATGAAGCTCGTCTCGATATCGACTTGCGTGAACTCAGGTTGACGGTCTGCACGAAGGTCTTCGTCACGGAAGCAGCGCGCGATTTGGAAGTAACGGTCAAATCCTGCGACCATGAGCAACTGTTTGAAGAGCTGTGGTGATTGCGGAAGTGCATAGAACTCCCCACCATGGACACGGCTCGGTACGAGATAGTCACGTGCGCCTTCTGGCGTCGACTTCGTCAAAATCGGTGTTTCGACTTCAAGGAACTCTTGCTCCGTCAAGAAGTTACGAATCGTGTTCGACGTTTTCGAGCGGAGACGGAACGTCTCTTGGAGCGCCGGACGACGAAGGTCGAGGTAACGGTATTTGAGACGCAGGTCTTCTGAAACGTTTTCCGCTTCGTCACCGATTGGGATTGGTGTCATCTTCGCAGCGTTTAAGATGTTGATCTCTGAAGCGATGACTTCGATGTTTCCTGTCGGCATGTTCGGGTTCTTGTTCTCACGCTCGAGAACCGTTCCTTTCACGTCGAGGACATACTCGCTACGAATCGTTTCTGCGAGCTTGTGGACTGCTTCATTTTCTGGGCGAACGACGACTTGGACGATCCCAGTGCGGTCACGAAGGTCGATGAAGATGAGACCCCCGAGGTCACGACGTTTTTGTACCCATCCTTTTAATTGTACTTCTTGGCCGATGAGTGACTCTGTCACGAGGCCGTTCATATGTGTGCGTCCGATCATTGTCCTGCTCCTTCCGATAGTTCACGAATTTTGTCTGCGACGGCCGAGAGTGGCACGTCGACTTGTTCACCAGTCGTCATATCTTTCAATGCGGCTGCCCCTCGCTCGACTTCGTCATCCCCTAAGATGACTGTAAACTTGGCTTTCAGGCGGTCCGCCTGCTTGAATTGTCCTTTAAACTTGCGTCCTTGGTAATCACGGTCTGCTTTGAACCCTTCCATACGGAGGAGTTGCAAGAGGCGTGTCGCCGTCAATTCGACTTCTTTCTCGCCTTGCGCGACGATGAAGACATCAAGTCCTGTCTCGAGTTCAGGTAAGACTCCTTCATTCTCCAATGCGAGGATGAGGCGCTCCAACCCGATTCCAAAACCGATTCCTGGCATGTCTGGTCCACCGATATCTTGTACGAGACCGTTATAGCGTCCGCCGCCACAAAGTGTTGTGATGGCTCCGAACCCTTCTGCCTCGGACATGATTTCAAACGCCGTGTGCGTATAGTAATCGAGTCCACGAACGAGTGTCGGATCGACTTCGTAGGCGACGCCGAGTGCGTCGAGTTGTGCGAGCACTTGGTCGAAATAGGCTTTCGACTCTTCGTTCAAATATTCAAGGATCGAAGGCGCGGTCTTCATCGACGGATGATCGCGGTCGACTTTGCAATCCAAGATGCGAAGCGGGTTCTTGTAAAGACGTGACTGGCAATCTTGGCAAAGTTCGCCTGCCACCGGCTCAAAGTGACGGATGAGCGCATCGCGGTGGGCGTTGCGGCTTTCCGCGTCCCCAAGCGAGTTGACGACGACTTTGATTTTCTGAAGCCCAAACGACTTGTAAATCGAGTAGGCGAGGCTGATGACCTCAGCGTCAACGGCCGGGTCGCTACTGCCGATCGCCTCGACACCGTATTGGTGAAGCTGACGGAAGCGGCCTTTTTGTGGGCGCTCGTAGCGGAACATCGGTCCCATATAGTAGAGCTTCGTCGGTTGGTCCGGATTTCCGAACAGTTTGTTCGTCACGAATGCACGAACGACAGATGCCGTCCCTTCTGGGCGAAGCGTGTACTCGTCTTTACCTTTCTTCACGAGTGTGAACATCTCTTTTTGCACGATGTCTGTCGTTTCCCCGACACTGCGTGTGAACAGGTTCGTCGTTTCAAAAATTGGTGTGCGGATCTCTTTATAGTTGTAACGGGCGCTCATGTCGCGAAGTTTTTCTTCGACATATTGCCACGTCTCGACCGTGCCCGGAAGCAGGTCTTGTGTACCGCGTGGTGCTTTCATCATCACATTTCCCTCCTTAAAATACAAAAAGACCCTCGTCCGCAAAGGGACGAGAGCCTGTGTAAGTTTCCCGTGGTACCACCCTCGTTGCAGAGCCATTACTTGAAACTCTGCCACTCGAAATCGGTTAACGCCCGATGAGACGGCTCCCCCTACTCATTTTCAAGGGAGCACCTCCAAAGTGTCGTTCGGGTCATCATCCAGTCGATGCTTTCAGCCAAGGCATCGCTCTCTTTGCTGGTGGGTTGACCGTACTCTTCTTTATCATAGGTGTTTGACTATATGCTTCATGATGCCGAATCAAGCCGGCATCTGTCAAGCGTTTTTTTCGAGCATGAGTGTGACCGGTCCGTCATTGACGAGTGCGACGTCCATCATCGCACCGAAGCGTCCCGTCTCGACGACGAGTCCATTCGACCGCAGCCGCTCGTTGAACTTCTCATAGAGCGTTTCAGCGATATCCGGTTTGGCGGCCTTTGTGAAAGCAGGTCGCCGTCCTTTCATCGTGTCTCCATAGAGCGTGAACTGAGAAACAGACAAAATTTGTCCAGACACATCTTGAATCGATAAGTTCATCTTTTCTTGATCGTCCTCGAAGACGCGAAGCCCGGTCACCTTGTCGGCGAGCCAGTTCACTTCCTCTTCTGTATCTTCATGTGTCACACCAACGAGAAGCAAGTATCCGGCGTTGATTGCCCCGATGACTTCTTCCTCGACTGTGACCGATGCTTCTTTCACTCGTTGCAATAATACACGCACGTTCCTCTTCCTTTCGTCACGTCATCATGACTCGGCTGACCGAATACACGTCTGAGATTTGTTTGATGCGCTCGACGACTTTCTGCAAGTGATTCACGTTCGGAATCGAGATCGTCATCGAGATGCGCGCCTGTTTGTTTTGGTCGCCCCGACCGCTGACGGCCACGATATTCGTATTCGTCGCAGATACCGCCTGAAGGACGTCGTTCAAGAGACCTGAACGATCATATCCCGTAATCTCGATATCGACGTTATAGTTCTTCTCTTTCGCCTGTCCGACTTCCCATTCGACGTCAAGAAGACGCTCCGGGTGTTGCTCATTGACGATGTTCAAGCAGTCTTTCCGGTGAATCGAGACGCCACGTCCACGGGTGATATACCCGACGATTTCGTCTCCAGGGACCGGGTTACAGCAACGGCTCATGCGAACGAGCATGTTGTCGATTCCTTTGACCGTCACACCCGCTTCCGTCGTTTTCTTCTTCGGTGCCTGACTGACTTTTAATTCACTGATCGCTTCAGAGAGTTCGAGTTTCGGTTCTTTCCGCTGCTTCTCCGTCAATTTATGTGCGACTTGAGCGGCTGTGATGCCTTGGTAACCGACAGCGGCATACATCTCTTCCTCGTTCCCGAAGTTGAACTTCTCGACGACGATACTGAGTGCCGGCTCATCGATAATCTCTTTCGGTTCAAAACCAAGTTTCTTGATTTCTGCCTCGACGAGATCTTTTCCTTTTTCGACGTTCTCTTCACGCTGTTGACGTTTGAACCATTGACGAATTTTATTTTTTGCCTGACTCGAAACAGCGAGTTTCAACCAGTCCTTGCTCGGACCATAACTGTGCTTCGATGTGATGATCTCAATGATGTCACCCGTCTCGAGTTTGTAGTCGAGCGGCACCATTCGACCGTTCACTTTTGCCCCCGTCATCCGATGGCCGATCTCCGTATGGATCCGGTACGCGTAATCGATCGGGACAGAGCCTTTCGGCAATTCGAATACGTCCCCTTTTGGTGTGAACACATACAACATGTCGCTAAAGAAATCGACTTTAAGCGACTCCATGAATTCCTCGGCATCGGTCGTATCTTTTTGAAGTTCAAGGATCTCACGAAGATGAGCGATTTTCTCGTCAAACCCATTCGTCGAGACGTTCTTCCCTTCTTTATACGCCCAGTGTGCCGCGATCCCGAATTCGGCGATGAAATGCATGTCTTTCGTTCGAATCTGGACTTCGAGCGGTTCACCTTTCGGACCGATCACGGTCGTATGGAGCGACTGGTACATGTTCGGTTTCGGCATGGCGATATAATCTTTGAAGCGTCCTGGCATCGGCTTGTATTGCGTGTGGATGATGCCAAGCACCGCATAACAATCACGAATCGAGTCGACGATAATGCGGACCGCCATCAAATCGTAAATTTCATTGAATTCTTTTTTATGCTTCACCATCTTGTTGTAGATGGAATAGATATGTTTCGGTCGGCCGTTCACATCGGCATCGATATGCACATCTTCGAGCACTTCGTTCACTTCCGTGATGACAGAGGTAACGAGTGCTTCCCGTTCCGTTCGTTTCTGTTTCATCATCGAGACGATTTTGTAGTATTGCTGCGGGTTGATATAACGTAATGAAATATCTTCAAGCTCCCACTTAATCGTCGAAATCCCCATCCGGTGTGCGAGTGGGGCGAAGATTTCAAGCGTCTCTTCTGCCTTTTGGACTTGCTTCTCTTTCGGCATATGCTGAAGGGTCCGCATGTTATGGAGGCGGTCAGCGAGTTTAATCAAGATGACGCGCACATCTTCCGCCATGGCGATAATCATCTTCCGATGATTCTCGGCGAGTTCTTCTTTTTTCGATTTATATTTGATCTTACCAAGTTTCGTGACCCCATCGACGAGCATGGCCACTTCCGGACCGAAGTCTTCCGTCAATTGCTGTAACGAAATATCCGTATCTTCGACAACGTCATGTAAGAGCGCTCCGATAATCGTCGTGGCATCTAAGCCGATATCAACGAGAATGCCGGCCACTTGGACCGGATGGAGGATATAGGGCTCGCCCGAACGTCGGAACTGACCGGTATGATGAAGTTTTGCGTATTCGTAAGCGCGTTTCACTTCGGCAATATCGTCGTCACCCATATACTCCCCGAGCGCGTCGAGAAGATCCTCAATACTTACGATTTGTTTTTTGGTCATAACATTCGACACCCTTTTTCTTACCGCTCCAATCGACTCAGATTCGTCGCAGCATGGTAGTAGTTTATGTTCAAGATTCTCTAATTTTTATAACCATTATCGAAAAAATCTGACGACCTGTCAAAGGTTGTCGGTTATTTTCCTTAAAAACTATTCAAAAACGGGAAGCATGTCGCTTCCCGTTCGAAAATCAGTCTTCGTATCGGATGAGTGAGAACACGTCATATCCTTCGAGACGTTCACGTCCGCCGAGTCCGTCGAGTTCGATCAAGAACCCGATTCCTGCCACAACTCCGCCGAGTTGCTCAATCATTTTGATGGTCGCTTCAATCGTACCACCTGTCGCGAGCAAATCATCTAAGATGACGACTTGTTGGCCAGGTTGGATTGAATCTTTGTGCATCGTTAAGATGTCCGTTCCGTACTCGAGACCGTATGATACACGAACTGTCTCACGTGGTAACTTTCCTTCTTTACGTACAGGCACAAATCCGAGTTCGAGTGCGTACGCTGCCGGACAACCGACGACGAATCCGCGCGCTTCCGGTCCAGCGATTAACTCTGCTCCACGCTCACGTGCGTAAGCGACGAGCTCATCTACCGACTTCTTGTAGACTTCGCCATTTTGCATAAGTGACGTGATGTCCTTGAAGCTAATGCCTTCCTTCGGATAATCTGCTACTTCTTTAATATGCTGTTTGAAATCCATTTTATGTGTATGCCTCCTGCATCTTGTTCGATCGCAACGATTGTAACCGCTCTTTGAGCTCCGCCAATGACGCGTATACGAAACGCTCTTCGAGTTGTTGGCGCCCAATCCGGCGTTGATAGCACGGCGCTTCGGTCAAATCGCGTTTCGGTGCTTCTGGATTGACTCCAGGCAGTCCGTCTTCCATTGTAACAAGAAATTCGAGTTCAGAGAATACTTGATGCATAAATTGAATCGTATTTTTTGACCATTTTCGCTCTTTCGATAGACGAATCAAGTTCTCACGTAGATTTTTCCGTTCGCATGTCGCCATATGAACATAATACGTTCGGAAATCCTCACGCGACGGGAGACGTTCAAAGAACGAGTCTCCTTGTCCGAAAGCGCAATAAATCCGCTCGATTCCTTCATGAAGTTTTTCCGCAAGCACTTCTTCATCGTCAGGCAAATCGAGCAGGACGACAAATCGGTTGAGCGGTTCATCCCCTTCATGTAGCGGGAACTCCTCATCTGTCCCTTGGAACGATAAGAACGATGTCTGTTCTTTCGGCAAATCTTTCAGCTCTTGTAGCGACTTTTTCTTTCCTCGGTAGTCAAATACTTGGAAATCATCGACGCGTAAATCTTGAATCATAAGCTGGGGCTTACGCATCCCGTTCCATTCATTCACTTGAAGACTCCCCATCACTGAGATGTGGGCCATCTGTGAGATTTCTGAGACGACATGTCCGAACCCGAACCCGATGCCGTCGAGCTCACGCTTGTCTCCGGCGAGCTGTACTTTCAAGTGTGTCGCATCCCGTCCGATTTGACGAATGTCACGCAGTTTCGCATCAGCGACGACGACACGTGGAGACGGGTTGCCCATCCCGAACGGTGCCAATTTCGCGATTTCAGAAATCAGATCGAGTGAAACGTCATTGACCGAGAGTTTTAAGTCGACGTTGACCCGCGGCACGAATACGTCATCTGGAATCACTTCCGCTTGGCGATTCAGTCGTTCACGCAGTTCGGCGACATTCTCGGACTGGAGCGTCATCCCGGCAGCGGCCGGATGCCCCCCGAAGTGCGGCAAGATGTCTTCATTTTTTGAGAGTTCTTTAAATAAGTCAAACCCATCAATCGAGCGACCCGACCCCTTCGCCTTACCCGTCTCGGGGTCGTGGCAAAGGAGGATGACTGGACGATAGTACGCCTCGACGAGACGAGATGCGACAATCCCGACGACGCCAGGATTCCACTTCTCACTCGCCACGACGAGTACACGGTCCTCGGTCATCGACGCTTCAACGAGTTCTTTCGCTTCAGCAGCGATCGTCTTGACGATGTCTTGTCGTTCCTTATTTTGCTTATCGAGCTGTTTCGCGAGCTCGAGCGCTTCCTCGACATGTTCAGCCAGGAGCATTTGTAATGCCGGCATCGCTGAATCGAGTCGACCTGCGGCATTGATGCGTGGACCGAACGCGAAACCGACCGACTCTTCGTTCAACACGCTGTCACTAAGACCACATACTTCACGTAATGCTAGAATACCTGGACGTTTTGAAGCTTCGAGCGCTGCGATCCCTTTCTTCGCGAGCAACCGGTTTTCGCCGTCTAACGGGACGAGGTCAGCGATTGTTCCGAGTACTGCCAAATCAAGGAGTTCTTCTGGCATTCTTCCTAAAACGGCGTGTGCCACTTTGAGGGCGACCCCCGCACCGGCGAGTTTATCGTATGGATATCTCGGGTCGATGTGCGGGTGAATGATCGCATACGCGTCCGGCAATGTCTCTTTCGGCTCGTGGTGGTCGGTGATGATCAAATCGACACCGAGGTCTTTTAAGAGTGTCGCTTCTTCAATCCCTGAAATCCCACAGTCCACTGTGATGACCAAGGTGAACCCTTCGTTCGCCGCCCATTGGAACGCTTCCTTGTTCGGTCCATATCCTTCCGTGAAGCGGTTCGGGATATAACACTCGGCCATGACACCGATTTCGGTTAACGCATGCCACATGACGGATGAGGCACTGACCCCATCGACATCGTAGTCGCCATAGATGAGCACCATCTCACCCTCGTCTGCCGCCTGCTTGATGCGGGATACGACTGTTTCCATCTGTTCAAACAAATACGGGTCATGAAAGACGAGTTCTTCCTCGGCATATAAAAATGCCTTGGCCGCTTCTACATCTTGATGTCCACGCTGTACGAGCAACGTCGCGAGTTGTGCTGATATATTTAATTCGTTTTGTAAACGTGTGACGTCGTCCGGATTTGTTTCCGGATAGAGCCACTGTTTCTTCGAATGGTACATGTCCTTCACTCCAATCAATTGTAGATTATAGCAGACCGCGTGAAAGATGTGCCGTCTTGACATTTGAAAAGGTCTCCCGTTTGAAGGGAGACCCACTCGTTACGCCTCTGTGACGGGCGTATCTTTTTTCTTGTTGATGGTCGTGCGTTTGATGAGGAGCCACAAGTACGATGCGATGAAGATCGAAGAGTACATCCCCATAAAGAGTCCCACGATGAGTGCAATCGAGAAGCTACGAATCGATTCGGCACCGAAGACGTACAAGGCGATGGCTGTCACGAGTACCGTGATGACGGTGTTGACCGACCGCACAATCGTCTCTTGAATCGATTTGTTGATAATCGACTCGTAGACGTCCATCGACTTGATTTTCCGTTCCTTTTCATACGACGTGATGTTCTCGCGGACCCGGTCGAACGTTACGATCGTATCGTTGACTGAGTAACCGATGATGGTCAAGACCGCGGCGATGAAGTACAAGTTGACCTCTATCCCAAAGAGCGAGAACGCGACAATCATGAAGAAGGCATCGTGGAGCATGGCAACCACGGTCGCGACCGCATAGGAGAATTGGAAACGGACCGTGATGTAGAGAATGATCCCGATTGAGGCGACGGCTACCGCATACAAAGCATTTTTCGCCAAGTCACGACCAACTTGAGCCGAGACGGTGCTGATATTCGGGTCGTTCCCGAACTGTTCGGTGAACGCCGTCTTGACGTTCGCAACTTCTTCTTGCCCTAGTTGACCGACGAACGTCACGTATGCTAAGCGACCTTCATCTGCATATTGGACGTTCGAGATTTCTTGATCGACCCCAGCGTCATTGAACGCTTTCGTGAACTCTTCTTGAGAGACACGTTCTTCGGTTTGAACCTCTACGCGTGTACCTGAAGCGAAGTCGATCCCGAGGTTCAATCCTCGGAAGAACAAGAGACCGATTCCGAGAACGACGATGGCCGTTGAAATCAAGAACATCGTACGCATATGTTTGACGTAATTCCATTCAGTAAGCTTAAAGTTCACGGATTTCACTCTCCTTCACACCAAACCATCCTTTACGTTTGTCGAACAGGCGACTTGAAACGAGGAGGTGCATCAAATAACGTGAGATGAATACGTTCGAAATGAACGTCATCCCGATTGAGATCATGAGCATGATGGCGAACCCTTTGACTGAGCTTTGTCCAAAATAGAACAAGACTGCAGCTGAAATGAGCGTCGTCAAGTTGGCATCAATGATCGTACTGAGCGAGCGACGGTTACCGGCACGGAACGCGGATAATACCGACTTTCCAGATCGTAACTCGTCCTTGATCCGTTCAGCGGTAATGATGTTCGCATCGACCGCCATACCGACCCCGAGAACAAGTGCCGCGATTCCCGGTAGCGTCAAGACCGCATTGATTCCATTGAAGAACAACATGATCAAGTTGATGTACAGAATGAGCGTGATGATCGATACGAGTCCTGGTAAACGGTAGAAGAACAACATAAAGAGGAATACAGCGATAATCCCAATTGTTGCGGCAAATACCGTTTCTTCAAGTGCATCTTGACCGAACTGAGCCGATACCGACGTCGAGTAAATCTCATCGAGTTTAACCGGGAGCGCCCCTGCGTTTAGGATATCCGCGAGACGTTGCCCGCTCTCCGCGTCGATTCCACCACCAGAAATGATCGCTTTATCAGATAAAATCGGTCCATTTACAGAAGCATCTGACACGATTTTCGAGTTTTCTTTTTGAATCTCTTCTTCGTAAGTGTCACCTTCTTCGTAATCGAGCCAGATGACGAGACGATTTTCAGGAGCTGGACGCTGTGAAATTTCAGACGTCACTTCCCCGAACTGATCGGCTGATTGAAGCGTCAACTCTACGACAGGTTGTCCTTGTTGGTTGTAACTGAGAGACGCGCCACGAGGAGCTAAGTCTTTCCCATCGAGCAGGACGTTGTCATTCACGTCACGGAACGTCAATTGTGCCGTAGACGAAATGACTTCGCGCGCTTCGTTTTGGTTCGACACGCCTGCAAGTTGCACGCGAATGCGATTGTTTTCTTCGATTCGAACGTCCGGTTCGGATACCCCAAGGACGTTGATTCGGTTGTTGATGGCGCGAACGGTTGCATTCATCGCCGACTCGTCGATGACGTCGCCGTCTTCGAGCGGTTGTACTTCATACAAAACTTCGAATCCACCTTTTAAGTCGAGTCCGAGGTTCGTGTTCTTGACGACCCAAGGTGTCGTGAACACAGCGAGCAGGATTGTCGCAATCATGATAATCGCGAAAATCGCAATATTGCCTTTTTTGTACATACGACTATTTCCTTTCTAAACCACTGTTCTTTATAAAAACTTCTCTCGTTAACATTACAAATTTTCTAAACATTTATCAATCATTTTCCTAAAATTGTAACGACCTTCACGGATTGTTCGACTGAGTTTGCATATAAGACTAAATGTTGCGCATGGGCAAAACTTCATGTATGATGTAGCTAACATCAAAACATCAAAGGAGTCTTTCCATATGGACAGCACAGTTATTTATGCCTTTCTCCTTACTCTATTCGCCGGTCTAGCTACCGGGATCGGGAGTATGATCGCATTCTTTGCGAAACGGACGAACACGGCATTCCTCTCCATCTCGCTAGGATTTTCCGGAGGCGTCATGATTTACGTGTCGTTCATCGAGATTTTTCCAAAGGCACTCACCGAACTCGTGGGTGCGCATGGGGAATATACGGGAACGATTTATACCGTCCTCGCTTTCTTCGGGGGAATGTTCTTGATCGGCTTGATTGATAAGTTCATCCCGAAAATGGAGAATCCACATGAGGTCAAGTTCGTTGAATCGATGCAAAACGATCCGACCACAAAAGAATTGGCGACGGCCTCCACGCATGAGACGACAACGATCAGTCATCCCGAGACACAAAACCGTTTAAAGAAAATGGGGATCTTCATGGCACTCGCCATTGGAATTCACAACTTTCCAGAAGGACTCGCCACCTTCATCTCGGCATTAGATGATCCGACTGTAGGTTTAGCGATTGCCATCGCCATCGCCCTTCACAATATTCCGGAAGGGATTGCCGTCTCCGTGCCGATTTATTATGCGACCGGTTCACGCAAAAAAGCATTCAAGCTCTCCTTGTTATCAGGTCTTGCTGAGCCTGCAGGTGCCGCTATCGGATTCTTACTCCTTATGCAGTTCTTAAGTGACACCGTCTTCGGACTTTTGTTTGCGGCAGTCGGAGGCATCATGGTCTTCATCTCGCTTGACGAGTTGCTCCCTGCTGCCCGAGAGTATGGTCGCGCCCATCATTCGATGTATGGGATGGTCGCCGGTATGATCGTCATGGCGACAAGTTTGATTTTATTAATGTAACGGGCAATGCCCTGACGCCTCGCGTCAGGGCATTTGTTATGTCGTCTTAAACACATGGACGACATCTTTTAATTCAGACGACATGTGACTCATCGTTTCAGCAATCCCATTGATTTCTTGAATGGCCGCAAGCTGTTCTTCAACGTTCGCTCCCGCCTCTTCGACGCTACGTTGTGTCGAGACCGCATTCGTCGACATGTCTTCGACCGATACGGCAACTTCTGTCGTGTTGGCACTGACTTCTTCTGTCGCTGCCGCAATCTCACTCATCTGACGCGACGTCTCTTCAATGACCGATACGATCTCTCGGAACGCCTCGGCCACTTCTCCCATTTGCGATACCCCATTTTCCACATGGACGCTCGACTCTTCAAACGCTGACTCGACTTGCTTCGTATCACGCTGAATGTCACGTACGACGGTTTGGATTTGAATGGCCGACTGTTTGGACTCCTCGGCAAGTTTTCTCACTTCTGCCGCGACGACCGCAAACCCTTTTCCGTGCTCACCCGCACGCGCTGCTTCAATCGCCGCGTTTAAGGCAAGCAAGTTCGTCTGTTCCGTGATGGCCGTGATCGAACGCGTGATTTTTTCAATCTCTAGTGATTGATTCGAGAGACGTGTCACCATTTGTTCTGTAAGTTCATTGGCACGACGAATTTCTTGCATGCGCTCCTCAGCCAATTGAATCGTTTCGAGTCCGCCGTTTGCCGCTTCAAGCGTGTGAATCGTCTGTTCATTCACACCTTGTGACGCTGCGGCGATTTGGTTCAATCCGACCACCGCTTGATTGACCCCAATTGTTCCTTCTTCCGCACGTTTCGACGATCCTTGTGCCGCCACGTTCATCTCTTCAAATAGACGGGATACCCCTTGGGTCGTCGTCGCCACATGATCTGTACTCGCATAAAGTTCTTCCGAATACGCCGTCACTTTGTCCGACGCCTCTCCAACCCGACGAATCAAGCCGACCAGATTGCGTTTCATCTCGTTAAATGCCATGACAAGGTCTCCGAGCTCGTCGTTTGAGGCGACCTCGATATCTTCGCCGGTCAAATCCCCTTCCGCCATAATGCGAGCTTGACGACCAAGACGATTAATTGGTTTCAAGAACAGGCGCTGCAAGGCAAGTAACGAAAGAATCCCAATCACGACACCACCAACGCTGATGATGAGCATCCAAAGGATTGAACTCTCCGCGTCTGCTTGCACCGCTTTCGTTTCGGAAGCAAGGAGCTCCCCTTTATATTCGACAAGGTCCGTCACGGTCATGCGCACGCGGTCCGTCGTCGGTGTCACACTCGTGTTGAGCACAGTCTTATATCCGATTTCATCTTGCTGCTGTCGAAGTTCGATGGCACGATTCATCTCACGGTCTAATAGCTCGTTGAATTTCTCCAAGTCGCCTAACCAAGATAAGATTTTATCGTCCGTTGACGAAGCTTTCAATTCCCCCATTAACTCGTCACGTTGTTCCTGTGTACTCTGTAAACTGATCAATGTCTTCGGATTAGCGACGAGCATATAATAGTTCAAATAACGTTCGGCATCTGTCACTGCAAGAGACAAGTTTTCTGCAAGAAGCATCTCCTGCATCCCATCACTAATAACTCGGTCATAAGCGGCAGTCGATTGTCTTAGTTGATAAGAGCCGAGTGCCCCAACCATAACAAGGGCAACGATCGTTGGAATCAGAGCAATCGACATACGTCGTCTCAAGGAAGATCGTCCTTTTTTCCTCTTCCCAGATCGTTTCCGTGTCCATCCTTTCCAATTTTTGAATGGGTTTAATCGTTTCACGTCCATTTTATTCGTTCTCCTTCATCTCGGATTTCATCTCACTTTGACATTAATGCAAACGTTTTCACGATTCAAATCGTTTTTTCGAAATAAGGGGGATGAATCATCAAATTGACATACTTTGTCAAAAATCAGACGTTTTTCATAAAAAAAAGCATCTGACCGTTTTGGTCAGATGCTTAACTGGCTTATTCCTCGAACGAGGCATTCGCTTTTTTCACGACTTCCGCAACCGCGCTTCGGTTGAAGCGGAGAAGCGATTGATCGCATTTCAACACGACATGTGTGTCTTCGATTTGATGAACGACGCCGTGTAAACCACCGATTGTGACAACGCTGTCGCCACGCTCGAGGGCGTTTTGCATCGATTGAACTTCTTTTTGGCGTTTCGTCTGTGGACGAATCAAAAGGAAGTAAAATACGACGAAAATCAGGATCATTGGTAATAACGCAACGAGAGTATCCATGTGTAACATTCACCCTTTCATTCAATATCAGGTTCATTATACCGTGAAATTGAATAGATGTCACACAATGTCCTGTACGTTTTCTTAGAAATTCTTAGCGTTCGGCTTGTTGTAGCCGTATTCTTCGAAGAATTCTTCCTTGAAGTCGAGCAAACGGTCTTCGCGAATCGCTTGACGAACCTGTTCCATCAACTTCACTAAGAAATGAAGGTTGTGTGTCGTACATAAGTGAAGACCGAACATCTCATCCGCACGAATCAAGTGGTGGACGTACGCACGCGAGTAGTTCTTACACGTGTTACAGTCACACTTCTCATCGATTGGACCGAAGTCTGTCTTATATTTCGCTTGCTTGATCGTGACGCGACCTTTCGACGTCATGAGTGTCCCGTTTCGTGCGATGCGTGTCGGAAGAACGCAGTCGAACATATCGATTCCACGAATCGACCCTTCGATTAACGCATCCGGTGAGCCGACACCCATCAAATAACGCGGCTTGTTTTCCGGCATGAGTGGTGTCGTGAATTCGAGAGCACGATACATGACGTCTTTCGGTTCACCGACCGAGAGACCTCCGACCGCATATCCCGGGAAATCAAGCGACACGAGGTCAGCGGCACTTTGACGACGAAGATCCTCATATTCTCCACCTTGGATGATCCCAAAGAGCGCTTGGTCTTCTGGACGTTCGTGTGCCTCGAGGCAACGTTCTGCCCAGCGACTCGTACGCTCAACTGATTTTTTCATGTATTCATGCGTCGCCGGATAAGGTGGGCACTCATCGAATGCCATCATGATGTCAGACCCGAGCGCATTCTGAATCTCCATCGCCTTTTCCGGTGACAAGAACAATTTGTCCCCGTTCAAATGGTTACGGAAGTGAACGCCTTCCTCTTGGATGTTTCGGAGGTCGGCAAGTGAGAACACCTGGAAACCACCTGAGTCCGTGAGGATTGCCCCGTCCCAGTTCATGAATTTATGAAGGCCACCCGCTTGTTTGATGACCTCATGACCTGGACGAACCCAAAGATGATACGTGTTCGACAAGATAATATTCGCACCCATCGCCTTGACCTGTTCCGGTGCCATCGTCTTGACGCTCGCTTGCGTCCCGACTGGCATAAAGACCGGTGTCTCAAACGACCCGTGCGGCGTATGGACGATTCCGTGCCGCGCTCCGGTCTGTTTACATGTGTGGATGTGTTCATATGTGACTGCATGTTTTGTCATTTTGTTACTTCCTTCCTCGTGATGAGCATCGCGTCTCCAAAGCTGAAGAAGCGGTATCGTTCTGCGACCGCAGTCCGATAAGCATGTAAGATGATGTCGCGCGTCGCGAACGCCGAGACGAGCATGACAAGCGTTGATTTAGGCAAATGGAAGTTCGTGATCAATCCATCGATTGCCTTCAACTCGACACCAGGGTAAATAAAGATGTCCGTCCAGCCCGATGACTCGA
This sequence comes from Exiguobacterium sp. s22, assembly GCF_018617455.1. Taxonomy (GTDB): domain Bacteria; phylum Bacillota; class Bacilli; order Exiguobacteriales; family Exiguobacteriaceae; genus Exiguobacterium. The sequence goes on along the minus strand of NZ_JACSKD010000004.1, from coordinate 257,900 downwards.
CGAAGTCCCCATGGTCTCGCATGATTGTTTCGAGCGTCCGTGTCGATGTCGTCCCGACCGCAAAGATTCGACCGCCGTTCGCTCGAATCTCTCGAAGCGCAGCTGCCGAATCAGCCGACAACTCGAAATACTCACTGTGCATCGTATGTTCTTCAATCGAATCAGCTGTCACCGGACGGAACGTACCAAGCCCGACGTGAAGTGTGAGCGGAATCAATCGAACCCCTTTCGCCTTCGCCGCTTCAAGTAGTTCCTCGGTGAAATGAAGACCGGCTGTCGGAGCGGCCGCACTACCACGCTCACGAGCATAGACCGTCTGATAGCGGTCCTGGTCATCGAGTTGTTCGCGGATGTACGGTGGGAGCGGCATTGTTCCGAGTTCGTCTAAAATCTCATAGAAGATGCCGTCGTAGTCAAACTTGAAACGACGTCCGCCTTCAGGGAGTTCCTCGACGCATTCGGCGCGGAGAAGACCGTCCCCGAACTCGACGATGGAACCGACCCGAACTTTTTTCGCCGGTTTGACGAGCGCTTCCCATACGTCATCCTCAGTCTGTTTCAACAAGAGCAATTCGACTTTCCCGCCTGTTTCTTGTTTCGCCCCAAAGAGACGTGCCGGTAAGACGCGTGAGTCGTTGACGACGAGCGCATCCCCTTCGTTCAAGTAATCGAGCACGTCACGGAAATGACGATGCTCGATGTCCCCTGTTTCGCGGTCCAATACGAGTAGGCGTGAGCTCGTTCGGTCGAGCAATGGGACTTGGGCGATCAACTCTTCTGGTAACTCAAAATCATAATCGTTTACGTTTAATTGAATGTCTTGCATACCTTACTCCTCTTCCTCTTCATAACCAAAATGCGACTTGGCAAACTGTGTAATCATCCGTCCTCGCGGCGTACGCTGCAAGAATCCTTGTTGCAATAAATAGGGCTCATAGACATCCTCGATCGTCTGAGCATCCTCACCGATGGTTGCGGCAAGCGTCTCAAGCCCGACCGGTCCACCTCCGAACCGCTCCACCATGGCTCTCAGTAACCGATGATCGACTTCATCGAGTCCGAGCGCATCGACGTGTAGCCGGTCGAGCGCATCAGATGCGAGCACTGGATCGATTTCTTTCGTACCAGCCACTTGCGCGAAATCACGGACTCGGCGCAAGAGACGGTTCGCGATTCGTGGCGTCCCTCGTGAGCGCTTCGCAATCGCGCCACTCGCTTCAGGTGAGATCGAGAGACGGAACAACTGGGCCGTCCGACTAACGATGGCCGCTAACTCATGTGCTTCGTAATATTCGAGCTTCAACGTGACCCCGAAACGGTCACGTAAAGGCGCCGACAACATCCCGGCCCGTGTCGTCGCCCCGACGAGCGTGAACGGTGGTAGGTCGATGCGGACGCTTCGTGCCATCTCCCCTTGCCCATAGACGATGTCGAGACAGTAATCTTCCATGGCCGGATAGAGAATTTCTTCAATCGTTCGGCTCAAGCGATGAATCTCATCGATGAATAAGACATCTCCCGGCTCGAGGGTCGAGAGGATTGCGGCCAAATCACCCGGTCGTTCAATCGCAGGTCCTGCGGTCGTCTTGATCCCGACGCCCATCTCGTTGGCGATGATTTGGGCGAGCGTCGTCTTCCCGAGTCCCGGGGGTCCATATAACAGGACGTGGTCGAGCGTCTCACTGCGAAGTTTGGCGGCCTGAATGAAGACCGACAAATTGCCTTTCGCCTTTTCCTGCCCGATATATTGCTCGAAGCGCTTCGGACGTAAGCTCCACTCTTCAGAGTCTTCATATTGCTGATGAGATTGTGACAACAATCGTTCGTCCATAGCTTCCTCCTTATTTCAATAACAGCTGTAGCGCGCGTTTTATGTACGCGTCGGTCGTCAAGATTTCCCCGCTCAATGCTTTGCGGACTTTTGCGATCTCTCGTTCAGAGTAGCCGAGCGCGACGAGCGCCTCACACGCCTCGTCGAGTTCTGATGCACCTTGTGCGAACAATCCTTCGTTCGGTACGTAATCCGGTGCGAGCTCGGATAACTTCCCTTTCAAGTCGAGTGCCATCTGTTTGGCTGTCTTCTTCCCGACTCCCGGGAACTTCGTCAAATATTTTTCATTCTCGGTTTCAATCGCATCGATCAATGCGTCGATATCGCCGGACGCGACGATAGCAAGCGCACCCTTTGGTCCGATGCCGCTTACGCCAAGGAGTTTATTGAACAGCTCGCGTTCGCGTCGTGACCGAAAACCGTATAGCGTCTGTTGGTCTTCACGCACGTAATGATGCGTAAACACGATTACATGTTCGTCTTGTTCACGATAAAAAAACGGGTTAGGCACATGTACTTTGTAGCCGACGCCCGAGACATCTAACGTTATATATTCCGCACACACATAGGCGACGGGTCCTTTTACGAATTCAATCACGGTGTACTCTCCTTTTCGGTCGGAAAAACTGCATTTATTGTACCATAATGGGCGACACGAAAAAAGGACAGGCGTTTACCTGTCCTGACGCGATTACCGTGCGAGCATTCGTTCGAGCGCACGTTTCGAATATTCTGTCGTGTCCGCATCGACCCGAATCACATTCACAGGGTCCGTCTCGAGCGACTCGAGCGCCCAAAGTAGATGGGATAAGTCGATTCGGTTCATCGTGAGGCACGGACACATGAACGGGTTCAATGAAACGATATCGAGATGTGGGTACGTCGCCGCTAGACGGTTGACGAGGTTCATCTCCGTTCCGACCGCCCATTTCGTCCCCGGTGCGCTCCCGTCAATCTTGTCGATGATATATGACGTCGATCCCGCCTCGTCCGCTGCCTGGACGACGTCAAACGTACACTCCGGATGGACAATTATGCGACGATCCGGCTCACGCTCACGAAACGCCTGGATTTGCGAGACCGTAAACTTCTCATGGACAGAACAGTGTCCCTTCCACAAGATGACTTTTACTTGCTCGTCATCTCCCTCCGCGACCAATTCTTCACGGAGCGGATCCCAAACAGCCATCGCCTCGAGTGGGATGCCGAGATCATACGCCGTGTTCCGCCCGAGATGTTGATCGGGAAGGAACAAGATGCGTTCACCTGCCTCAAGCGCCCACCGGACGATTTCATGGGCGTTCGACGATGTGACGGTCGCCCCACCGTGACGACCGACGAACGCTTTGATCGCCGCTGTTGAGTTGACGTATGTAATCGGGATGATGTCTTCTCCAAATCGTTCCGTCAGTTCTTCCCAAGCAATCTCCGTCTGATCGATATCAGCCATGTCTGCCATCGAACAACCGGCGCGCATATCAGGTAAGACGACAACCTGGTCGTCCCGTGTCAGCATGTCTGCCGTCTCTGCCATGAAGTGGACACCACAAAAGACGATGAATTCGGCTTCGCTCATCTGTTCTGCGAGCCGTGCGAGCTGGAGCGAATCTCCTGTCGCGTCCGCGAATTGAACGACCTCGTCTTTTTGATAATGATGGGCCGGTAAAAAGAGACGCGTCCCGAGTCGGTCTTTGACCGCTTGAATTCGCGTCTCCATCTCCTCTACAGAAAGATTAGCGTACGTTGATGGAAGTGTCCCGAGTAATTGCATCTTTCATTCCTCCTTGTAAATTCAAACTGCAATCGAACGCTCGTACCGAATGGGTCAATTGCCCGAGCGAGATGACATCGATGCGAATGCCTCGATAATTGTCAATCGTGTCGAGCGTGATGCCACCAGACACTTCAATTTTGATGTGCGTCGGTATATGACGAACCCATTCTCTCAATTCTTCTGGCGTCCGATTATCAAGCATCACGATGTCTGGATCGGCTTGAACCGCCTCCATTAGTTGTTCGAACGACTCGACCTCGACTTCAATCGGAGTCGTATGACCGACACGACCACGCGCGACTTGAATCGCATTCGTTATGCCACCAAGTGCGACGATATGATTGTCTTTGATCATGACGGCATCATCGAGTCTTAGACGGTGATTATATCCCCCTCCGACACGTACGGCATACTTCTCAATCATCCGCAGTCCCGGGGTCGTCTTACGCGTATCGGTCACGTGAATCGCGTCATCTCGTAGCGCCTCTACGCACTGACGAGTCATCGTCGCGATCCCACTCGCGTGTTGAATGACATTCAACAGCACACGCTCCGTCTCTAAAATCCTGCGCGTCTTTCCTCTCAAGACGACGAGTTCGTCTCCAGGGACAACCGCTCTCCCGTCTTCTTGGCAAGAGACCAATTCAAGCCGCTGCATGGTTGCCAGCTCTTCTACGATAGGCTTCCCACAGAAAATGCCCTGTTCTTTGGCGACGATTGTTGCGACCGACTCGTCTTGTCCATCAATCAGCTCGCTGGATACATCACCATATCCGATATCCTCAATCAAGAACTGTCGCAGCTGTTCGCGTAGATAAATCGTATTCATCATACCTCTCCATTTCAAGGATGCTTTGCGCGATGAGTCGCGCCGCATCAATTTGTAAAGTTTGTTCACTTAATTGTCTTGTCACGTGTTTCGTCACGGTCAACGATTGGGTATTTTGTAAGAAACCTTTCAATTCATCAAGACTTGGTGAAATCGTCAACCATCTTCCGATTTGAGCACGTAACGCTTGAAACGCCACAGGTGAGATGTCGTACACCAACATCTCCTTCGTCGCCGTGCCCGTCTGATTCAATCGCATCGCTCGCGCGACTCGTTTTCCAAACACCCAACATTCCAAAAGTGAGTTCGAGGCCAAACGATTCATTCCATGTATGCCCGCATCCGCCACTTCACCGACGGCATATAATCCGTCAACGTCTGTCCGTCCCATATCATCCACTTCGATGCCACCCATATGAAAATGGAGACCTGGACGTACCGGGATGCGGCGAAGATCAATCCCGAGCTTGTCACATGTCAACGCAAGCTTCGGAAACCGTTCACGAAGTCGTGTCACGTTTGTCGTATCGAGATAGACTGGTCCCGTTCGTTCCGTCAGAACCTTCGCCACGTCATCACGAGGCGCGAGACTCCCGAGCGGATGATGGGCCATCACGTGGTTCCCTTCGTCATCAACGAGCGTCGCCCCGGCTCCTCTAAGCGCCTCGGTCACGAGATGAGGCTCGTCGGTCGCCAGTAACGTGGGATGAAATTGAATGCGCTGTAAGTGCGTCAGCTTGGCCCCACATCGATTTGCCAAAACGAGACCATCGCCAGTCACGGTACGCGCGTTCGAAGTCCAATCGATCAGTCCACCGATGCCACCTGTCGCCAATACGACAGCCCCAGCTTCGATCTGAATGGGCACTTCATTACGAAATGCCATCGCACCGACGACTTTTCCGTCTCTCATGATGAGATCGTGCACGAGCACCCGTTCCATCACGTTCACGTTATCGGGTAACGACTGACGTAATCGCCTCATGATATGACGTCCCGTCTCATCGCCACCGACATGAAAGATCCGATTCAATCGGTGTGCACCTTCCCGTCCGAGGGCATAGTCGCCCTCTTCGCGGTCAAAGCGGACACCGAACCGTTCCATTTCTTCAATCACTTGACGACCTTCTTCGACGAGAATGTCGACGCGCTCAGCGCACGACGTCCTTTTAGAAGCGAGCATCGTGTCCTCTTTATGATTCGCACTCGATTTCTCAAGATACGCGCTCGCAATCCCCCCTTGTGCCAAATCAGAGTTGCCCTCTGTCATCTCACCTTTTGAGACGAGGAGAACGGAGAATGATTTTTGTAGATGCAAGGCCGTTGCGACAGCGGCAAGTCCCGTACCGATAATCAAAATGTCAGTTTTCTCTATGTGTAAAGACACTTGTACATCACCTGTTTTTCATATGTAATGTTGACTTGTAAACTAGTTTCGCATAATTTTGTGTAGAAGACAACATTAGAAAAGGGGAGTCCATGATGAACCGCTACTTCGACTACGCCGCTACACACCCGATGACACATGCAGCATTAGACCATTACGTGGCGATGGCCAAAAACGTTTATGGGAACCCATCATCACTCCATACCCAAGGTTATATGGCAGAAGATTATTTAACGGAGGCCCGCCGTCTATTCAAACAAGCTCTCGGGGTCGACGTTTTTAAGGGGAAATTGTTATTCACAGGTAGTGGTTCCGAAAGCAACTATATTGCGTTGACGAGTTTACGGAAACGAATGAAAGGAAAAGAAGTGATTACAACTTGGCATGAACATGACTCGGTCGCTCTTTTACTTGAGGAATGGGAGCGTGAAGGTGTGATCGTCCATCGGTTAAAGCTGAGAGATGGTAATTTTGATATGGAGGCGTTCACCCAGTTATTAGATCGTGATATCGGACTCGTCACTTTCCAACATGTCAATTCCGACACAGGATGGGTGCTACCGCTTCACCACATTCAATGCCTGATCAAATACAAAAAGATTCTCTTCCATGTGGACGGGGTACAGGCGCTCGGCAAAATCCCGATTTCTGTCGAAGGAATTGATGCTTATTCATTCAGCGCCCATAAGGTCGGTGGACCGAAAGGGGTCGGTGCCCTCTACATGGAACGTCTGATTCCTCCCCCATACTATCCGGGGCATCATCAATACGGGATTCGTCCCGGAACGATTGACGTTCCTGGAATCAGTGCCTTTGCCAAAGCACTCGGAGAACGTCAGGAACAATTGACACGTTTTCAGAGAAATTTCATGGCGTTTCGTGCTATCTTGAAAGAGAAGACGTCAGCGTATGTCAAATGGCTCGAGTTTGACGAACAAAGTCCCGCCATTTTTTCCTTCGTATCCCATCAGCGCGATGGACAATGGTGGATGACGGAGCTCGATAACCTCGGATTCCAAGTATCGGCCGGGTCGGCCTGTCGTGCCGGACAAAATGGACCAAACCGCATGCTTGAAGCACTTGGCTATGAAACGAGTGCCTGCCACGGACTCGTCCGCATTTCTTTCGGCGCGCAAACGACCATCGAAGACACATCGGCCCTCGCCGATGCCATCGTCACTTTAGCAAGGAGAGTCGAACATCATGAACAAACGTTTAGCCGGTGAAGAACGTCGCCGTACTTTACTTCACCTCATCGAATCGAGTAATGAACCAATCACCGGATCTGAACTGGCACGACACGTCTCTGTCAGCCGTCAGGTCATCGTCCAAGATTTGTCGCTATTAAAGGCGAAAGGTCATCAAATCGTCGCGACCGCTCGAGGGTATGTCTATTTGCAAGGAGACCTTAGCCCCTCTACTTATTCCAAGAAGGTAGCTTGTCGTCATACGGCTGATGAAATGGAAGCGGAGATGAACGCCGTCGTTGACGAAGGCGTGACCATTAAAGACGTCATCATCGACCATCCGGTGTACGGGTCCATCACTGGACAACTGATGGTGAAGAGCCGTCGGGACGTCCGCGCTTTCCTCGAACGGGTGAAGACTCACGGAGCAGCGCCACTCTCTCAATTGACGGGCGGCCTTCATATCCATACGCTTGAATCGGATCATAAAGAGGCGATTGATGCGGCAGTCAAAGAACTGGACCGACTCGGCATTCTCGTATCCGAATTAGATTGAAGAGACGTCACGAATATGTGACATCTCTTCTTTTTCTTTTAGATGATGTCCGTTATACTGAGGGATGGAACAACTTTCCTGAAATCTAGTTGAAAGGAGGACTCGTCATGAATGTCCTCGAGCATTTGCTCGCCGCATGCGGGGTTTTTAGCATTCCCATCGGTATTTTGGTTCAATTCATCCCGAACGAACTCGTTCTCGCATATGGTGGCTTCCTCGTTGACTCGCATGATGCTCCTTTCCTTCTCATGTTCCTACTCGCGTGGGTTTCCTTCACGCTCAGTCAGATTGGACTTTACTGGATCGGACGCTTCGGGGGGCGCCCTGTTGCCTTAAAACTCTACCGCTATTTTCGAATTCGGCAAGAGAAACAACTTCGCGCCGAGCGTTGGTTTGAAAAGTATGGCGCATGGATCGTCTGTCTCAGTCTGTTTTGGCGACAACTCTTTGCTGTCAGCGCAGGTGTGATGCGTCTTTCCTTCCGTAAATTCTTGACGGTTACGACGCTCATTTTTGCGGTATGGTCATTCCTCTTCATCCAATTAGGAATGATGTTCGGAAGCAACTGGCGGATGATCGGTCATGTGACAAATGATCTCCTCCCCTTCCTAGCTCTCGGAGTCGGCATCGCACTCGTCGTTCGCCACCTTCGTCATCAACCAAAACGTGTGAAAGAATCGGCTTAACTGGCGCTGATTCTTTTTTTGTTGGAAAGGGAAACGCTCACATCTGTCGAATAAGTACGATGTAAGCGAATCGCGGTCACATAAAAGATACCGCACAACGAAAAAGGAGGAATCACCATGTTCCATCGCCGTAAAACGTATACGATTCGACCTGAACGCCTGCAAGAATTCACCGACTTTTTCCATACATACATCTACCCCATTCAAGCGTCCCATGGCGCTCGTCTCGTCGGACGTTGGGTGACCGAAGACCAGTCCGAGGTCATGGCCTTGTGGGAATATCGGGACCGGGAACACTATGAACAAGTCGAACGAGATTACCGTGGTAGCACGTTACGACGAGAAGCGATGAAAAAGCGGGCCCGCCTCGGAAAAGACTTGTACATCAGATCGAGCGAAGAGTTCATGGTCCCGACGGGGCATTACACACCACCCCGGACGATTGTATCCGTGACGGCTTACATCACGAACGAATCAGGTAAGGTCCTCCTCGTCAAGAATATGCATCGGAACGACTCATTCGAAATGCCTGGGGGACAGGTCGAAGAGCATGAGTCCATCGCCGACGCCATTCATCGCGAAGTGCTCGAAGAGACAGGAGCCGAGATCAAAGTCGAAGGCATCACCGGGATTTATCAAAACGTCTCGTCCCGCGTCCTCTGTGTCACGTTCCGCGCCAAATATGTATCCGGCGACCTCAAACCGCAAGCAGGAGAAACACAAGAAGTCGGGTTCTACAAAGTTGACGCGAGTAACGTCGATGACTACATTAAACGGGAGCATTTCCAAATGCGCTTCCTCGACGCCATTGACCCGATCTATTTGCCATATGCCATTTACAAAGTACGTCCATACGAATTGATGGAGCGCATCGAGCGCCAATCCGTCTAACGCAAAAAAGGGATGATCCGCTATGAGCGAATCATCCCTTCTCTTTATGCTTCCTGCATATCATCTTGCTGCGATTGTCCAGTCTCCACTAACAGTTTCCGGACACGGCGTTTCTCCACGTGGAGAACGGTGAACGTCATGTCTTGATACGTGACTTGTGCACCTTTCTCCGGGATATCACCGAGCAATTCTACGAACCAACCGCCCATCGTGTTCGAATCGACGTCTGGTTCAGCAATCCCCATCTCTTCGGCGAATTCATCGACGTCCATGTCAGCCATACACTCGTAGACCCCTTCACGGAGACGTCTGAGATAGACGACGGATTCGTCGTGCTCATCCCAGATATCGCCGACGAGTTCTTCGAGCATGTCTTCTAACGTGACGAGACCCGCCGTGCCCCCGAACTCATCGAGGACGACAGCCATGTGAGATTGTTTCTGCTGGAGAATCGGAAGTAGTTCAATCAATTTTGTCTGCGGCGACACGAAAGTGAGTGGACGAATGAGCGAACGAATATCGGTCACTTCATCTCCCATCATCGAACGTAAGAAGTCACGTTCCGACAAGACACCGATGACGTTATCGATCGAGTCTTTATACACCGGTAAACGGGAATGACCTCCACTGAAAATCGTATCTTTGATTTCATCGAGCGAGTCGTCGATGTCGACGGCCAGAATATCGATTCGTGGCGTCAACACATCATCGACCGTGATATCGTTGAAGGCGAAGGCGCTGTGGACGAGTTCTGCTTCCGTCTCTCCGAGCACGCCTTCCTCTTCTCCCATATCGACGAGTACTTTCAACTCTTCTTCCGTGACAGATGGTTCCTTGTCTTTCATCCCGATCATTCGGAGCGTCAACTTCTTCAATCCGGTAAAGATCAACGTCACCGGTTTGAGGACTTTGACGAGAAACACGAGAATCCCACTGATGAGTAGCGAATATTTCTCCGCAAACTCTTTCGCGAGCGATTTCGGCAAAATCTCACCGAAGATCAAAATGATGACCGTCGTTGCGAATGTCGACACAAGAAGCCCGGTACCACCACTAAAAATCGATGTGGCGATGGCGGTCGACACCGTTGCAGAACCGATATTGACGATGTTGTTCCCGACGAGGATCGTCGAGAGCGTATCATCAAAACGGTCGACGAGACTAAGGACACGTTTTGCGGCTTTGTCACCATCTTCTGCCATCCGAATCATCCGGACCCGGTTCACACTCGAGAGCGCCGTTTCGGCTGATGAGAAAAACGCTGACAACATGACGAGAACTACATATAGAATTAAACTTGACGAGGGCACAGGGTCCACGTTAGCTTCACACTCCGTTTCTTCTTAACAAATAATTTTTTTATTCCACAAACTCGAATTCGAAGTCGAGAATCGCGACGACACTGCCGTCCTCGGCACCGAGCTTACGAAGATCGTCATCGACGCCCATCTGACGCATTTGACGAGCGAATCGTTTGATCGACTCATCATGGTCAAAGTTCGTCATCTTGAAGAGCTTCTCGATACGAGGGCCCGTGATCACGAAGCGATCGTATTCATCGATGTGGATTTGATAGCCTTTCTCTTCCTTCTCATAACGATACACGACACGAGGCGTCGCTGTCTTCTCTTCGAGCTCATCGAGTGGAAATTCAGGTGTCGTATCGACAAAGTTCGCCACTTCGATTAACAAGTTACGAAGACCATCTTGTGCGAGTGCTGAGATCGGGAAGACTTTGACATCGTCCCCTACCTTCTTCTTGAACTCTTCGAGATGTTCCTCCGCGTCCGGCATATCCATTTTGTTCGCCACGACAACTTGTGGGCGTTCGAGAAGACGTAAATTGTACGACTCGAGCTCACGGTTGATCGTCGTGTAGTCTTCGAACGGGTCGCGTCCTTCCATGCCACTCATATCGATCATGTGAACGATCACTTTCGTCCGTTCGATATGACGAAGGAACTGGTGACCGAGACCGACGCCTTGACTCGCCCCTTCGATGAGACCTGGAAGGTCAGCCATGACGAAGCTGCGGTCATCCGCTGTCTTGACGACACCGAGGTTCGGTGTGATCGTCGTGAAGTGGTACGCACCGATTTTCGGGCGTGCCGACGAGACGACAGAGAGAAGCGTTGATTTCCCGACAGACGGGAATCCGACGAGACCGACGTCTGCGAGGAGTTTCAACTCGAGACGGAGTTCACGTTCTTGACCTGGTTCCCCGTTCTCTGCGATTTCCGGAGCCGGGTTGGCAGGTGTCGCAAAACGACAATTCCCACGTCCACCACGACCACCTTTTGCGATCGTCGCTTGTTGACCATGTTCCGTCAAGTCCGCGATGACAGTATCTGTCTCCGCATCGAAGACGATGGTACCAGGCGGCACTTTGACGATGAGCGGCTTCGCTTTTCGTCCGTGCATCCCTTTCGACATTCCTTTTTCCCCATCATGGGCAATAAACTTTTTCGAATAACGGAAATCAACGAGCGTCCGTAATCCTTCTTCTACTTCGAAGACGACATCCCCACCGTGACCACCGTCACCACCTGCAGGACCACCGTCTGGAACGTATTTTTCGCGACGGAAGGCAACCATTCCTTTTCCGCCGTCTCCAGCTTTTACAAAAATATTAACCTGATCGACAAACATTTATTTCCCCTCCTTTATGTGAAACGTAGTGGTATCTACGTTCTGTTCGTACACATCGGCTGACGCGATCACGTCGTCCGGGACAGTGCCCGTGACGCGAACCATCAGTCCGTCCGTGAACGTCACATGAATCGGCTCGTCCGTATATTCTAACAAGCGGACAAGCATCTCTGCCACTCGTGCGTCATCGATAACGAGTTGGTCAGTCGAAATCGTATACGTCATCCGACCTTCCCAATTCGCTTGAATCACGACAAGGCTCGTCTGTGGCACGTTCAGACGAACGAGCGCACTCTCCTCGTCGGCCTGTTTCCGATAGCGTTCGTAAAGTTCCTCGAGCTTAGTCGGATCGAGAGCCGCATAAAGCGAGATCAATTGAAGCCGATTCATCCATTCGTGACGGACGGTCGATAAGAGCTCGAGTGTCTGTTCTGAATCCATTTGATCCTCTCCTAGAAAAAAAGACTCTAACCAAATAAGTGGCTAGAGTCTTCTGCGTCGTTCAACTTACGCGACTGGGTAAACGCTCACTTGTTTCTTGTCGCGACCAAGACGCTCATAGCGTACTACGCCGTCAACTTTCGCAAACAAAGTGTCGTCGCCACCACGGCCAACGTTTTCACCTGGGTGAATCTTTGTACCGCGTTGGCGGTAAAGGATTGATCCAGCTGAAACTGTTTGTCCGTCAGCGCGTTTTGCACCGAGACGTTTCGAAATTGAGTCACGACCGTTTTTAGTCGAACCAACTCCCTTTTTCGAAGCGAAGAACTGAAGGTTCAATTGTAACATGAGGTCCACCTCCTATTGTTCAATTTGGATATATTCACCGTAGCTTTGGGCGATCGTGTCTAACTGCACGAGCATCCCTTCTAATAACAGTTGGGTGCGTTCCATATCCTGCGGTGATAAGTCAGGATACGTCTCGACATAAAAGTAACCACCCTCTGTTTGATCTGCCATTTCTACAAGAAGCGATTGACCCGCAAGCGTTTCGACGGCGTTATAGGCACCAAAGATGATGGCTGAAACACCGGCGCACACCAAGTCAGAACCAGGTTCTGCAAAGTTGGCATGACCAGTCACTTCAACGGAGCGAATCGACTTCGCCTCGTCTCGTCTTACCTTGACCCGAATCATAGCTTACGCTTCGATTTTCTCGATGCGAACTTTCGTGTAAGGCTGACGGTGACCTTGCTTACGACGGTAGTTTTTCTTAGCTTTCATTTTGAAGACAGTGATCTTCTTAGCGCGGCCGTGTTTTACCACTGTACCGACAACTTTAGCGCCTTCTACGAGTGGAGCGCCGACTTTAACATCGTCACCACCAACGAAAAGAACCTCACCGAATTCTACAGTACCTTCGACATCAGCATCGAGTTTTTCGATGTAGATCTCTTGACCTGCTTCAACTTTGATTTGCTTACCACCAGTTTTGATGATTGCGTACATATACGTGCACCTCCTTGTTAAACTCAGACTCGCCATCCTGGGCAGGGCAAATACCTTTAAAACCCGTTCTGTGCGGTTGTAGCCATTTGGGTGCTTCCAAACGAACTAACGTTATAGATAATACCATTCTCAAATATTCATTGTCAACGCCGAGATAAGAAATTCTGACATTCCTCAGACGTTCCGTAAAAGAGGAACTCCGGCTCTCCTTCGACGAGATATACATCGATGTCAAATTCATGCCATGAAGCCTCGTGCCACTTCTTAGGAAGGGAGAGGACGACCGCCTCATACTGTCCGATCAAATCAAGGAGCGCTCGTTCGAGCTGCGAGAAAATCGCAAGTTTCGAAGGCTTCCCATCATAAATCATACGGTCTTGAATTGAGCGACCCGTCCGTTCACGTGATAACTCGAATAAACCCATGCGCGTAAAACCATACACTTCGACACGTCGTGGGTCACGTGCTCCGAGTTCTTTCATCTTTTTAAGGAGACGCGTCTGTCCTTCTTTTGAACCTCGTAAGAAATCGATGACGATCATGCCTCCGATATTTCGCAGGCGCAACTGTTCAATAATCGAATAGAGAGCGGCTTCATTGATGGTATCGGCCGCACGCCCCTTATCTTTAACGGCGACATTCTTTCCGCTATTCACGTCGATGACGGTCATCGTCTCGACTTGTTCAATCAAGATGAACGCCCCACCGTCCAACCAGACGGCACGGCTCTCGAGCTTCTCAATCGTGTTGTCGAGACGTTTTGCCTCGGGCATCCGCCCTTTCCCAATATGACGTTGTACCGGGACTTCCAATCGCTCTAGTCTCGCTTGCCCTTCCTTGTCGTTCAGGAGGACGGACTCGACCGCATGACGTCGCACGAAATGTTCACACAATAACTCATCTTGTCCGTAGCGTTGTTCGATCACCGTCTTGGAACGGTCACGCAAAAGATGAAGTTCTTCCTGTAACGCCTCTGGTGACACTTGTCCGGCTTCCGTGCGAAACAGGACTCCTTCCTCTTCCGTAAGGTCGAGCGCTTTGGAGAGGCGGTCCTGCGTGACGAGGTCGAGCTTCCGGCTGAACAATTGCCGACGGCCAAACGGGAAATACACAAGATATCGTCCACCGAAGCGGATGTTCTCTGTCACTTTATGATGCTTGCCGTTGATGCCTTCTTTCGTCACTTGGACGAGTCGCTTCTCCCCGACGACTGCCGCTTGCCCGATGGCCGGTACATCCGGATACGAGGCGAGCGCACGGAGCGTCTCCGCGATCGGGAGAAAGAACGTCGTCTCCCCGTCTGTTAAAAACGCCGCTCCGAGCGACGGATGAATTCGTTCGATTGCGGCTTCCACAATGGTCCCGACCGACAGTTGGTCGACGAACCGTTCTTCGACTTCAAGCAATCGTTCTCCATCCACGAGCATCGCCCGTTCGATGGACGGGGTTCGTTCATAGATTAACTTCATGTGCATCACTCCTTCCGACAGAAAAAGGCAACTTTCGTTGCCTTTACGCTTTTTTCATTCCAAATTTCATCATGAGTCGTGCCCAGAAGCCGACCGGTGTCGTATCTGTCTGAATCGACATCAGTGGAACGGATTCACCGAGAATACGACGCGTGATGTTTCGATACGCCTGTCCGGCATAGTTATCCGGATTCATCGTGACCGGAACCCCGCGGTTCGCAGCCGCGATGACTTCCTCATCATCGATGACGACGCCGAGTAAGTCGATCGACAAGATGCGCATGATGTCATCGATGTCGAGCATGTCGCCCGATTCGACGAGATGGTTCTTGACTCGGTTGACAATCAGTTTCGGCGCATCGATATGTTCCGCTTGCTCGAGCATCCCGATAATCCGGTCCGCATCTTGAACAGCTGCCTTTTCAGGTGTCGTGACGACGATCGCCTCATCCGCACCGGCGATGGCGTTCATAAATCCCTGCTCAATTCCAGCAGGACAGTCAATCAAAACGAAATCATATTCCGTCTTCAACTGGTCGACGATTTCTTTCACTTGTTCAGGATTGACCGACGTCTTGTCTTTTGACTGTGCGGCCGGAAGTAAGTACATCTCCTCGAACCGTTTGTCGCGAACGAGCGCTTGATTCAACTTACATTGTCCCGTGATGACATCGACGAGGTTATAAATGCTCCGGTTGTCGAGACCGAGAATGATATCGAGGTTACGCAACCCGATATCTGTATCGACGAGACAGACCGAGTGTCCAGACAAAGCGAGCCCCGTCCCGATGTTAGCGGTCGTCGTTGTCTTGCCGACGCCCCCTTTTCCTGATGTCACGACGATGGCTCTGCCGTTTTTCACTACTTTTTCTGTATGTACAGGCTCTACTACTTGTTCCATTCCACTCACCCTCTCTGTAATTCCATTGCATATGCGTCTTTCAGACCCGTCATGACGTGACGGAGACGTGTCATCTCAATCCCGTCATTCGTCTGATACGCACAACCCATCTCAATCTCAGGAAGTTCTTCCTCGTCATCGGCTGTGAGAACATGGTCACCGATTGCCAAAAACTTTGGATGGAGCAGGCTCGCGGTAATGACCGCTTCTTCCCATCCTTCGACACCCGCGCGCACATTTCCTCGTATCGTCCCTAAACAATAAATACTTCCTGTCGTTCGAACTTCCGCACCGGGATTGATGTCCCCGATCACGAGCACCGAACCGTCAAACGTCAAGACCTGACCGCTACGGATCGTTCCACTATGATAATGGAACGTCTTTCTGCCGTAAGTTGCTTTCGCCTCTTCCGTCAACATGACATCGCTCGACAAGTCTTCAATATAAAAAACGCCATGACGAGCAACGACCTCACGAATTTGACGTGACAGCTCCTCGTCAATATAACGAGTACCCGCGTGCAACTTCAGGGCAATCTTCCCGGACGGCGGCTCCATTTCTTGTAATGTCGCTTCTAAGTCCGTAAGCACCTCGTCGATGCCACTCTTCGGATTGAAGTGAATGGCAATGCCGTTGCGATGTCCTTTAATCGTAATGTGTCGTTTACGCTCCATCATGGCTACCCTCTTTTCGCAACAGGGCGTGTCGTCACATAGCGCGTCATCGGATAATAAAGAATCACGATGGCGATGGCATTGACGAGCATCGTCCCTGGAATCTGTTCAACTAATAGTGTTTGAATCGTCATCAATGTCCCACCAATCGCCGCCATAATCCCGTAAATGGAAAAGGTGAAAACGAGAATCATAAACGTGAACGTGATGGTGACAGAGAAGAAGTTCTCACCTATATATTTTAACACGAAGCTGGCTAAGAGAGGAATGAGTGAAAAAGTAAATACATAAATTCCAATCAGGTCGGTGTAGACGATATCATACAGTAATCCGAATACAAGTCCGAATCCGAGTGCCGTCTCCCATCGACCGTACAGACTGACAAACATCAGTCCGATCAGTGTCAACAAAAGATATGGTGTGGCATAGTGCCAAGAAAAAATCGATGCCCACGTTCCTTCAATAAGAAAAAGGAGGAACAGGGCGATGAACACTTTCATGTTACTCACCCGCTGCTCCTCCTTCCTCGGGACCCGTTAAAAACGGTTCGTCTAGTGTCCGATCAATCACGTACATTTGTGAGAACTCATTGAAGTCGGCCTCCGGTTTGATCCGGGCGACTTGTGAGACGCCATATTCATCCGTCTCGATTGACTCGATCGTACCGATGACGAGCCCGGCCGGATACCGTCCACCGAGTCCAGACGTCGATACGATTTCTCCTTCTTTCAACTTGACGCTATTCGATACTTTCGTGAAGAACAATTCGTTCGTTTCCGTGTCGAATCCGTCAACTGTCCCGTACGTCGGTTTGCCGTCCGCATCTTTGACGACAGCCGAGACGTTGTTCGTCCGGTTGTTGTCACTGAGCAGTTGGACTTGCGACGTATAGGCACTTGTCTGAATGACACGACCGACCATCCCGCTCGCCGCGGTCACGGCCATGCCCTTCTCAACGCCGCGTTCTGAACCGACGTTGATGGTGACGTAGCGTTGCCAATCGTTCGGTGTCCGACCGATGACTTCCGCAGGAATGAGGTCAAAGTCGCGTAACGACTTGTCTTTCGCTTCGACCATCTTTCGAAGCTCCTCATTCTCACGACGTAAATCATCCGCCTCAACCGATACCTCGGCGTACTTCGCCAAATGTTCTTTCAGCTGGCGGTTCTCTTCGTAGATATCGCGGACGTCTGAGATGGATGAGACCGTTGAGTCCATCCATCCGATTGGTACCGCGAACACTCGCTGGAACGTGCCGACCACATCACGCGTGACATCTTGGTACCAGGCTGATTCCGATCGTCCTCGAATCGAAACCCCTAAAATGACGAAAAACAAGATCAGTACAATTAGCGTGATGATGAGCTTTTTATTACGTACGAATCGGCTCATCGTGTCTCACCTCTCATCGACGTGACGAGATGCCTGATTTCGAACGGAGGACGTCCATCATTTCAAGAGATTTTCCTGTACCGACCGCTACGCAGTCGAGTGGCTCATCCGCAACGAGTGTCGGGATGTGCGTCTCGTCTGAGATCACGTCGTCCAAGTTTTTGAGGAGCGCGCCGCCGCCTGTCAAGACGATTCCGCGGTCCATGACGTCAGCCGCAAGTTCAGGTGGCGTTTGCTCAAGCGTTTGCTTGACCCCTGCCAAAATCGCTTCAACTGTATCCGAAAGAGCTTCACACACTTCTGCAGACGTGACTTCGATTTGTTTCGGAAGTCCTGTCACGAGGTCGCGACCACGGATTTCCATCTTCTCCGCTTCGTTCGATGCATCGATGCGCGCCGAACCGACTTCCATTTTGAGTGTCTCGGCTGTACGTTCCCCGATCATGAGGTTGTACTTGTTCTTGATGTAACGAATAATGGCATCATCCATTTCGTCACCACCCACACGAATCGATTGGCTTGTCACGATGCCGCCGAGTGAGATCACTGCGACTTCGGTCGTACCGCCACCGATATCGACGACCATCGAGCCAGTCGGTTCCCAAACCGGGAGACCTGCACCGATTGCTGCCGCAAACGGTTCTTCGATTGTGTATGCTTCACGAGCACCCGCTTGTTTCGCAGCGTCTTCCACGGCCCGTTTTTCAACAGACGTGATACCGCTCGGGACACAAATCATGACGTTCGTCTTCGATGAGAACAAACCGCCTTTTGATTTTTGAGCTTGCTCCATGAAGTATTTGATCATTGTTGCTGTCGTTTCAAAGTCAGCGATAACGCCGTCTTTCATCGGACGACGTGCAGAGACGTTACCTGGAGTACGTCCAATCATATCTTTGGCCTGGTTCCCAACGGCCTCAATTCTACCTGTATCTGTGCGGAACGCCACGACGGACGGTTCACGTACAACAATTCCTTGACCCTTTACATAAACGAGCGTGTTAGCTGTTCCAAGGTCGATTCCGATTTCTCGGTTAAAACTACGAAACATAGGTGTTGCTCCTCTCTTCGTTACACTATTTTTTATTATAACGGAAAAATCATGTTTGAAAACGTTCATTCGATTACAGGTTATTTACAATAACCGCATCTCAGTCCTGTCTCACCGTCTATTAGTTTGCCTTCTTTTCGGCAAAAAGGCAAATCAAAAAAGCAGACGCAAGTGAGCGTCTGCCTAGGAAGAGAACGGTTACAATCCTGGTTGAAGTGGAAGAAGTAACAACGCTCCGTAAAAAAATACCGAGAAAATCAACACCGGGCGAAAGAAACGGGACGGTTTCACGCGCATCGCTCCAGATAAAAAGCTTGAAGTCGTCACGACGAACAGATAGATACCGACATACATAAGGAGTAAGCGGACGAGCACCGTCCAAATGCCGAGTTGGTCGAGTTCATTGAATGAGAGCACAAGCAGACCAACATAAGCGATAAGCGATAGAATCCCGATACCGACACCGACGAGCGGCGAGACGCGGTCGAGCCAGTGGTCCTCATCGAACCGCATAAATAGCGCTGTGCTCACGAATACAAATAGCATGAACACAACAATCGAGAAGATGGTAGGTTCTAAATGTATGTAACTCACAAATAGCGATACTCCTACCATCAGGATCCAAATTATTTTTTCCATAAATTCACCTCGTTTGTCTTTTAATCAAAGTTCATATCCCAATTAGGAAAGTATGTTGTATTTATAACATCACAACTTTTTCAGTATGACGAGAATAGATTGTTGGATCAGGTCATGCCGCTGCTCTTCGTTTAAGCGGACATATAGACTCTTCAAGAATGTTTTCACATTATGGACGACGTACCAATATTTTTCCTCATCAAGATGTTGCTTACGTTCCTCTAAGAGATGTGGAAGTTGCTCTACATGGCGAAGAATGACTTCAGAATCCATCCCTCGTTCGAGTAAACGCAGGAGCGGATTGATGAGACGTTCATCTTCATCATGCGCCAATATGTCGGTACGCATGATTTGAATGATAATGACGTCGAAGAGTTCCGGAAACGACTTCGGATTAAGTTTAGGATTTGCAATCAGCTCGTCCAACGCGTCTGCCGCGTGGGCAATCGAATGGGCCCACCCCTTACCATTCACATAACCTCTTGCATCTCTCTCGAGCTGAAGATATCGAATCAAACCTTCTACCACCAGTCGGAATTGGTCTTCTGTAAAAAATTTCGCTTCTACATCTCGATGCAGAATCAAAGCCATCAATAAAGTCGTGAAAGCTCTCGTGAAGACAGCATCTGACTGTGTTTCCTCAATTCTATGAAACAAAAGAGCATGCAAGGACGTCTCAAGGAGTTCACTCATCTTGTCGAAATCGATGTCTTTTTGTTCAATGATAAGGCGATAGAACATCGTGTATATAAGGCGATCACGGAGTTCGCCGTCCGTTGATCCGATATGCTGAACCATACTTGTGAGAATGGATTCTTTGTTTTTTTCGTAATACGTCAAATCTCCATCTTTCATCACCTGAAGGACTTCTTTTAATTCGTTTTCCGACAATACATTCATATGCGTACACCGCTCTTCTCAATTTGATTCTTCATCTACTCTTTAGCCAAAGGACAGTCTAGATAGCGCTGTTCATTCAGGCCTTTCATTCGAATGTTGTGACGACTCTTCTTCTCCGGAATAAATCATCCATAAACTCAACATCAAACAAATCAATCCGCCCAGCCCAGTCGTGATCAAAGACAATTGCTCATCAAAAAATGCTTTACTGACTGCTAAGAAAAGGAGAAACAGCCAACCGATCACATTCCATATCGTAATTCGCGACATTCGGTAACCTCCTATGTACAAACTCATGCATCATTATTTCTACTCTCTTCAAATTCTACATCTCCATTCATCACTTTCCAACTATATCCAAAATTTAATGAGGTGCCAGTGCTCTCGTAAATCCAAAAAAGCAGACATCACGATGTCTGCTCCTCACTCCTTACCCATTTATATATCCTCGCTGCTTCATGCTGACGTAATGGTCTTCCCCGATGATGACGTGGTCGAGACAGGCGATGCCGACGATATTGCCCGCCTCGACCAATCGTTCGGACACCTCGATGTCTTCCCGACTCGGGGTCGCGTCCCCGCTCGGATGATTGTGCACGGCGATAAAACACGCTGCCGACAACTTGAGCGCCTCACGAAACACATCGCGCGGGTGAACGATCGATGAGTTGAGCCCTCCGACAAAGAGCGTCTTCCGCGCAATCAATTGGTTCTTCGTATTCAAATACAGACAGACGAAATGCTCCTGATTCAACAGTCTCAATTCATCCCGCAACAACTCATAGGCGTCTTGCGGCGAACGAATCGTCGGCATACTTACTTTCGGTTCCTCGACGTACCGAATCCCGATCGTGAATGCGGCGAGGAGTTGCTCTGCCTTCTTCTTCGTCATCCCTTCGATCTTGCATAAATCACTGACGGACGCTTGTGATAGCGCCCGTAACGTCGGATAGACGTCCGAGATACGACGGGCCGTCTCCATCGGGTCAGGTCCCCGTCCTCCGATTTGAAGCAATCTGGCGATGGCGGTCTCTACACTACGGTCAAGCACCATGGTCATTCCTTCACCTACTTTCAAGTTCACAGGAAGCGAGGCGTCACCCCATGCCGGTCGAGCGTCTTGACGAGCGGATGGATTGGTAATCCGACGACATTATAAAAGTCCCCTTCGATTCCTTCGACGAAGAGACCACCCGACCCTTGAATCCCATACGCACCCGCCTTATCGTAGGGCTCTGTGGAATCCAGATAATCCGCTAGCCAGGTTTCAGGAATCTCAGCGAACGTCACACGCGTCGTCGTGACGAACAAATCTTGGGTCGCACCGATGATACTCACACCCGTCAGCACTTCATGGGTCGAACCGGATAATCGTTCAAGCATCCGTTTCGCATCCTCCCGGTCTGTCGGCTTCTCTAATATGACCCCGTTCAAGACGACGACCGTGTCTGCGCCGATGACGATGGCATCACGATGATGCCTTGCCACATCCATTGCTTTCTCCCTGGCCAGACGAGCGACATAATCACTCGGTGTCTCCCGACCGTCTGTCCCTTCCGTCACGGTCGATGGGATGACCTCATGCTTGATTCCAGCTTTCGTCAATAGCTCGGTACGTCGCGGTGACATCGAGGCGAGAATGACACGCTTCTGTGTTGAATTCATTGTATCGACTCCTTCTCTTCTTCCAAAACGGCGTTCCTTCCCGTTTCGGTCTTCACTGTTGATTGTAGGCAACGTGCCTCCTAAACACAATTACCCGCGACGAAAAACACGTCCCTTCAATTGCGAAGGGACGTGCCGACTTATGGTGTCGTATAGTCATATACCGGGATATCCTTTTGCTCAAACGCCGGTTCCGAAATGTAACGGTCCGGGACGAGTTGGTCGAGATCCGGACGATAGAAGGCATCAAGCTCGACTGTAAACTCGAGCGACTGCACTTCTTCGACCGTATTTGGTCCCGTCTCAGCGGGTCCCGTGAATTGAACTGTCCGCAACACGTGAATCCGGTTCATCGATTCGATCGACTCCAAGAACGAGACGAGCGCTTCATACGTCTCCGCTTGAAGATTGACTGTCGAACGAACCGTCGAGGCATTGACGGGTGCGACATCCGTCGGTTCAGCCGGTTCATTCGTCGCGCTTACATCAGCCGGATTGAACGGCTCGACCGTTTCCGGAACTTCTGACTCGGCCACGACGCCATCCGCAAATGCGATGCTCGTCACATTGACACCCGCAAGAAGACTTGCCTGCGACAACGCCTCGACGACCGTGTCGAGCGCTGGTGCTGTCGGAACGCGTGTCTGAAGAGTTTGAGAGTCCGCTACGTCAACGGCCTTCCCTTCTTGACGTAATAACTCTAATTTTGTCTGTTCAAGTGAGAGGTCACGCTCAAGCGCTTTGACTTCTCCTTGTTTGACGTAGTACGTATATCCAAAGTAAGCCGGTGCAATGATTGCGGCAAGGAGGCAAATCGCAAATAACGCATAAATTGTCGAACGTTTCATTGACTCACCACCTCCGCATCAGCTTGCTCTTCCTCTGTTACTTCATCTTCGACGTCCTGGAACATGAATGTGAACTCGCCGATGTATCGTGGAAGTGGGTCCTCTTCAAACGAGTTCTCTTCTTCTGAATCCACATCCGCTTTCAACTCCGTCGTCACACCGAGAAGTTTGACGTCAAGGAACCGTTCGTCGGTCATGAGCGAGCGTTGGAAGGCGTTCAAATCTTCTAACGTCTCGAACTGGGTCCGGACGCTCATGATGGAGCCGTCCGCATAGTTATACGTCAACACGTAACCTGTCGGTGGCAACTGTTCAGTCAATGCGCGCAATGCCGGTACCGCGTTTTTTTCCATATCCGTCAACGCTGTCACGGTCTGGTCGAGCGATAGCACTTGTTGCGCTTTCGAATTCACTTGTTCCGTTTGATAAATTTGTACGAGCTGTAACTCTTCTTCAATTTGGGACTGTTCTGCTTCAAGTTGACCGACCTCATAGTACAAATATCCGGCCGCCCCACCTCCGAGAAGAAGGGCGACGAGACCTGTCACGATTGGCCAACGGAGCGTCACGTCTGTCGAGTTGATGAAGTTCGTGTCCCGATCGCGTTGAAGCGTCGCCATCCCGAGGAGTGGCAACATTTGATGCGATAGCGGTGTTCCGTGAGCGATGGCGAGGGGTTGTTCGACTCGCGTCACAGAAACAATCGATTCGGACTCAATCATACGGACGAGATCATCCACCTCCGGGACAGTACCCGACACGTATAACTCATCGATGGCTCGACCATCTGTCCGCAGTGAATAGCGATAGAAGTCAAGGAACCGGGCGAGTTCGTTCAACCAGTCATCTAACTGATTGGCCTTCATCTCGCCTGTCCCATCATATGTATAGGTGACGACCCCGTCCTTTGTTCCAACTTGATATGGGAGGTTCACTTCAATGGAACGAATGAAACGGATTTGCCCTTCTTCTAACACAAGCAATTGATGCGAGAACGGCGTGATATGCCAGAGGAGCGTCGACTGAAGCGGGTCGATGTCCGATAATCGCATGACCCCATTGGCGACCGCGACCGACCGTGACGTGATCTTCTTCAAGGCGAGACCACGTTTTTTCATATACGTACGAAGTGACTTCGTCAATTCAATCGAAACAGCATGCAACATGACGTCCGTTTTGACCCCGTCTTCTCCTAACACTTCATAGTCGAACGACACGTCATCGAACGGCAAGATGATCGAGCTCCCGATTTCCATGAAGAGGTAGCCGCGAATCTCGTCCTTCGGAATCGAAGATGGAATCTCGACTTTTCGTGACAACACTTCGGTCTCGTCCAACGCGACCGCACATGTCATCCCACGACGAACTTTCAACTTGCGACAGAGTTCATCGAACGCGAGCGTAAATGACGTTTCATCGAGAATCTTTCCTTCTCCATATGCATCTTTTGCTAACTGAACCGAGGCGCTTCGCTTGAACACCCCTTGTTTGATGACGGCCCCGTGGATGCTGAGCGCATCAAACGAAAAATACGTGACCGTCCCTTTCTCTATCCCACGACTCATGATCGTTTCCCCCTACATCAACTCAAAATACCAATCAAAAAAGCTTTCACTAAACCAAAACGTCAACATCGTCCCGAGCGCAATCGACGGGACGAACGGAATCGGTTGTTTTCGTCCGATTTTCTTTGTCATCATCAACCCGATCCCGACGATCGCCCCTATCAAGCTCGATAAAAACAAGGCGACGAGCACGTCACGCGGACCGAGCACAAGACCAATCATAGTAAACAATTTGACGTCCCCTGCCCCAAGTCCCCCTTTTGACACGAAAAAGACGGTCGCGAGGAGCGAAAATCCGAGCAACGCCCCCACAAGCGGGTTCCACCAAGATGCTCCTGTCAGATAGGTGAGGAGAAGTAATACCGGTGCCGTGAATTTCAAGATGACATTCGGCACGAGCATCGTCGATAAATCAGACATCGCCAAAGCGAGTAAGGTCGACAAGAAAGCGAACGCGAGTAGCGTCGTCACACTGAATCCGTAAAGCGAAAAGCTATAGCCATATCCAATGGCTCCGAGCAATTCAAAGATCGGATACGTCGGCGCGATCCGCTCGCCACATCCGTGACATCTGCCTCTTAAGGCGAGATAGCCGAAAATCGGGATGAGTTCCCACGGTGACAATTCGTGACCGCAAGACGGACAGTGTGAGCGTGGTGTCACGATGGATTGTTGACGTGGCACGCGGAGCCCGACGACGTTGGTGAACGACGTGATGACCGCCCCGAGGACGATGCTATATAAGAATCCAATCAATTCAATCAAGGAAGGATCCTCCTTTTGTCAGTATATGCCAAAAATAGAAAACCGGCTAGGCTGAGCGAGTGCCCAGCGCCAGCCGGATTCGTTTACTTTTTAGTAGTAGATTCCAATGTATCTTTAGTAATCATTTTTTCAGGAGTGTCTTCGAAATAATACTCAGTTCCAGCACTGCCTTTAAGAGTTACTGCATAACTCATTTTTCCAGCAGCTTCAGAAATCGTGACTTTAGCAGCTGTATAATCACTATCACCGAATGGATCTTTAAGATCTGAAATATAATCGTATCCTTTACCTTTTGATGCTGGTGTCGTTCCAGCTGCTGGTGTGATAAATGTTAATTCTGAAGCTTCAGGGTTAGATGCAGTATGTAACTTCGCCGCACTGACCATTTGCTTCGCATCAGCAACCATTGCATCCTTCTTCGAGTTCTCGATTATCCCACCAATCGCAACGACTGCGATGGCTGCGATAATCCCTAAAATAACGACGACGACGAGTAACTCGACGAGTGTAAGTCCACGCTCATCTTTTAACTGTTTGGCATCTTGCCAAATCATTTTCAACTTCTCTACCATAATCCATTCTCCCCTTTTGCGTAATGTGCTGTGTGTAAACTAGATAAATTACTTAAGACCTAATATAGAAGTAGAACAATTTTACTATACCTTCAAAATATAGTATTGAAAAGTTATATTTTCAAAAGCTTGCATATTTCTTCTACTGATTTTGAATATCACTATAGATTTGAAACATTGGAACGACAATCGAAATAACGATGACCCCGACGACACTTGCCAATACGACAATGAGAAGTGGCTCAATAATCGACTTCAATCGGTCGGTAGTCGTCTCGACCTCTGTCTCATAAAACTCAGCGACTTCATTCAACATCGAGTCCAAATCCCCACTCTCTTCCCCGACAGCAATCATTTGCGTCATGAGCGCCGGGAAGTTTGAGTTCCGCATAAGCGGCTTGTGGAGGGGTACCCCCTGCGCCATCATTTCACGCGCTTCGGTCAACCCTTTTCGGATGACGCGGTTCGATACGATTTTTTCCGTAATCTCGATCGCCGTCAAAATTGGGACGGCCGCCTGTAGAAGGACCGCTAAACTTCGAGTTAACAATGCAATCTGAGACTTCATCACAATCGTTCCGAAAATCGGCATTTTTAGTAGCAAACCATCGATGACGAACCGCTCCCGGTCACGCTTCAGCATCCAGGTGAATACAACCACCCCGAGTATGGCGATGGCGAGTAAGAGCCACCAGAACGCCGCGATAAAGTCTGAGACGGCGACGACAATCCGCGTGATCAGCGGAAGCTCGCCTCCGAGTTGACCGAATATGCTCGCAAACGTCGGGACGACGTTCACCATCAAAAAGGCGACAACACCGATGGCGACAATCGAGACGACCAACGGATACGTGAGGGCAGAGATGACTTTCCGCTTCACATCATATTGCTTTTGGAGTTGGAGCCCGATTTGATCGAGCGCCTCCTCCAAATTCCCGCTCGTTTCCCCGGCAAGTGCCATCGAACTGAAGAAGTTCGAAAAGACACGTGGATGTTTCTTGATCGCCTCGGAATAGGCAATCCCTTCTTTCAAGTCGTCCTCGACTTGACTGAGCGTCTTCTTCAATACTTTCGACTCGGTCTGTACACGCAAGATGGACGTCGCGCGGACAATCGGCACCCCCGCCCGGATGAGCGTCGCGAACTGTCGAACGTACATGATCAAATGTTCGATTTTGACCCGTTCCGGTAACAAGTTGACTTCTTTATTCAGTCCGGTCGATTCAAGTTCGGATAAGTCCGTCACAAGAATCGATTCTTGACGCAATTTATCTTTCGCCTCCCGAAGTGAGACGGCCGAGATACGACCTTTCTTACGTTTGCCGTTCAGGAGCTTTCCTTCATACTGGAAGATTGCCATCTCTCATCACCTCATTTCTTCTGTCGGGACGGCGTTCGGGTTGATAATCCCCTGCCGAACGAGTTGTTCAATCGCCGAATCCATCGACTGCATGCCATGCTGGCGACTCGTTTGGATGACGGTCGGCAACTGGAACTCTTTCTCGTTTCGAATCAAGTTGGCGACAGCCGGATTGCCTAACATGATTTCCATGGCGGCGACGCGCCCTTTCGGCACATCAATCCTAGGAAATAGTCGTTGACTGACGACCCCGAGCAAGACGTTCGCGAGTTGCGTCCGGATTTGGTCTTGTTGCTCGGCTGGGAATGCATCGATGATCCGACTCACTGTCGACATCGCACTCGACGTATGGAGTGTCGCCATGACGAGGTGCCCCGTCTCTGCCGCTGTCATCGCCGTCGAGATAGTTTCTAAGTCACGCATCTCCCCAAGCAAAATGACGTCAGGATCTTGTCGTAAGGCAGCCCGTAGACCACTTACGAACTTCATGACATCCGAGCCGATTTCTCGTTGGTCGACGATACTTTGATCATGGGAATGCAAATACTCAATCGGATCTTCTAACGTGATGATCCGTTTTCGTTGCGTGCGGTTAATCTCATGAATCATCGCGGCAAGCGTCGTCGATTTCCCTGACCCCGTCGGTCCCGTGACCAGGATGAGACCATGCGGCTTCTCAATCAATCGCTTCAACACCGTCGGGAGATTGAGCTCGTTCAATGTGGGGATTTCCCCGGAAATAGAACGGAATGCGATGGCAATCGTACCTCGTTGATAGTAGGCGTTGACCCGAAAACGGGAAACGCGTGGGACACCGAACGAGAAATCGAGATCCCGATCATGCTCGAGACGTTCGCGCATGTCTTCAGTCATGATTTCTTTTAAATATTCCTCGAGATGGTGAGGCAACACCTTCTCCTCGCCCATCGTGATGAGGCTACCATCTACTCGAATAATCGGTGGAGAACCTGCCGTCAAATGAATATCTGAGGCACGTTTCTCGACCGCATTCGTCAAAATGACTTCAATCGATTCATTAATCATAAGCATTCTCCGTAATGACCGTTCGTAATATTTCTTCTGTCGTCGTCAGACCGGCGGCGACTTTTTCTAATCCGTCTGAAAGGAGGAACGTCGCTCCTTGTGACTTGGCATACTCGACCATCTCAGACTCGGTCTCCTGATTCATAATCATCCGACGCAACCCTTCATCGATCGGAATGACCTCATGAATGGCAAGACGTCCGCGATACCCTGTAGCATTACAAGAAGCGCATCCTTTCCCACGGACAATCCGGTCGATGTGAACACCTTCCGCCTCAAATAGGCTACGTTCACTCTTCGATACCGGTTCGACTTGTCCACAGTCACGACAGACGCGACGAACGAGACGTTGCGCAACGAGTCCAGTCGTCGAGGCAGCGACGAGAAATGGTTCGACCCCCATGTCGACGAGACGCGTGATGGAGCTGATGGCTGAATTCGTATGTAGCGTTGACAGGACAAGGTGACCCGTTAGCGAGGCCCGAATGGCAATCTCAGCCGTCTCCGTGTCCCGAATTTCCCCGACCATGACGATGTTCGGGTCTTGACGTAAAATCGAGCGGAGTCCTGATGCGAACGTCAAGCCGACTTTCGAGTTGACCTGAACTTGGTTAATGCCGTCAAGTTGATACTCGACTGGGTCTTCCACCGTGATGATGTTTTTCGTCTCATCATTCAGCTCTTTCAACGAAGCGTATAGTGTCGACGACTTCCCTGAACCGGTCGGACCGGTGATCAAGATAATCCCGTTCGGGCGTTTCAACATCTCACGATACGCCTGCTCGTTTCGTTCCCCGAATCCGAGTTTCGTCAAATCGGTCAACCCTTGCGATGAGTCGAGGACCCGAATAACGATTTTCTCTCCATACATCGTCGGGAGCGTCGATACCCGAAAATCATATGCTCGATTGCGTAGCGTATATTTGATTCGTCCATCCTGTGGCAACCGGCTCTCGGTGATGTCGAGGTTACTCATGACTTTGAGACGCGTCAGCATCACACTTTGGATTTTCTTCGGATAAACGGTTTCTGTGCGTAAATCACCATCAATCCGAAAGCGGACGTGGAGCTGCTTCTCATGCGGGTCGAAGTGAATATCCGAAGCGCGTTGGTCGATGGCGCTTAAGAACAACTGGTTCACGAGTCGAATAATCGGTGCATCGTCTCGACTGACAGATTCTTGCCGCTCGATCTCCGGGGCATCCTCTTTTAAAATTTCGACGAGCGAGTGATCCATCTCATAGTATCGACTGATCGTCTTTCGAATCTGCTCCCTTGTCGCAATCCCAATCTCGATGTTCATTCCCGTCTGCAGACGGACGTCATCGATGGCAATTAAATCGAGTGGGTCGGCTGTCGCCACATGTAACGTATTGCCGTTCAACTCAAACGGCATGATGTCATGTTTTTGCGCCAACGCTTTCGGAACGAGTTTCGTGACCGTCACATTGATATCGTGGGAGTACAACTCGATGATCGGCACATGCAACTGTTCATGAATCATTTGAATCAATTGTGTCTCGGTAATATGGTTCAGGCGAATTAACGCATCTCCGAGTTTCTCGCCGGGACGTTTTTGTTCAAGCGCTTCATCAAGTTGTTCGTTCGTAATGAGTCTCGCTTCAATGAGCATCTCACCTAATCGTCTTTTCGTACGTCTCACGTTACTTCACCATCCTTTGAGGAGCCTCCATTTGCTTGTCCTTGTCAACACGTTCTTCGACGAAGACGCTCGCAACTACCCCTCCAATCAACAATACAACGAGAACAAGCCAAGCCCACCACGTTTGTACGAGTGATTCTTCTACCATCACGTAGACGCCGCCTGATAAGAGTGCCGTCCACAGACTGATGATGATTTTTGTTTCTCGTTTTCGCATCATCGGAACGGACAAGGCAAACAATGTCAGTGTGGCGAGCACCCAAAAGCCTAGCAAAATCAAATAGCCAATCATCCGACAGCCTCCTCCTCTGTAGGGACTTCTTCTAATACCGGTGGTTCGGACTCGAACGGACTATCGTTCGAGTCATTGGTTGACGGTTCCTCCTCCACATCCTCATCCGGGAATGTCGGAATGACCGGTTCGACCGGGTCTGGCGACGGAAGTGGGACGGAACTCTTCGTCACGATCTCTGGTGTCGGCGCATAAAAGTCGAATCCGAGCAACTCTAACGTTTCACCATTTTCTGTCACCGTGACACGATACAGTTTACCTGACTGTCCATCTTGACCGGATTGCGTGACCGATGAGCTGCCGGATGGGAGCGATGATGAGAATCGGACGACTTTTTGATGAGGCACCGTCTTCACTTCTTCTACTCTTGCTTCAAAGGCGGCTTCAAACGGTTGTCCGAGTAACTGAACGGTCACTGACCCCCCCTCATTCAAGACGAGAATCGCATAAGAGGAATCCTCACGGTTTTGTACAGCAAAATTCGACCGCTCATCGATTTTTGTGTCATATCCCAACTCTACACCGGGTGGGAGCGTCTCATGTGGCACCCGTTCGAGAATAGCAAACGGTGTCGCCGCAAACAGACGATAGAACGAAGAACCGAGTGTCGTGAGCGCCTCGTAGTCTTCCCCGAACGCTTTAAGACTGAAGATGTCGCCCGCAGCCATCTCGAATCCGTTCATTCGATCAAGTGCTGACTGCATGGCCGGTGTCGGGCTCACGGTGAATGAAGCGACGACCTCGCTTTCTGCTGCGACTTGCTCTAGCGTCACGTTCGATTCAAGGTTCGACGACGCCTCCATCAACGCCGGTGCAATCATCGTCAACGTCACAGGCTGCCCTTCAAGATAAGGTTCGACTTTCGACTCGTCTACCGATGTCAGAAGTGGGTATGCGCCCGCATCCTTGATCGACTCAAGCGTATTCGAGACATCGAACGTCACGACCTCTTTGCCGATCTCCATGACCGTTCCATCCATCAAATTGATTGAAAAGGGAATCGTATTAAAATCTTTGATCGCATTGTCGAGACGAACGTTCGCTTCTTCTTTCGTCATCCCTGACACGTCGATGCCTGCGACCGTCGTATCTGTGTATGTAGCACTCGACTCAGCGGACGCGTCTAAATAATTGACGAGACCGATTGTCGGTAATGTCACGAGTACGACGAGTCCAATCAAAATGAAAAGATGCATCCCATACCGCTTCATGTAAAATTCCCCCCGTGTATAATCCGACTTCTATTCTATGTATCCGTTTAGTGTGTAACTTTAGTATAATATGTATTGTACAAAAAATAACATTTAATTCAGTATTTCATACGTTATTTACCGATTGTTTTACTTTTTTTGAATAGGAGGTCAATGTCTTGTCGCATTCTGAAAAAGGGTTCACGCTCGTCGAAGTTCTCGTCTCGATCGTTGTTCTTTCCATTGTCTCATTTTCCCTACTGACCATTTTCAGTCAGAGCTTGAAGACGACCCACGACAGTCTCAATCAGACGATTGCGAACCAAGTGGCACAAAACACGTTACATACATTAAATCGACGAGCCGCTTCCGTCGACCAACCGCTGGAATTACGGCAATTGTTAAATCGGGACGGAATCAGCCCGACATGCGACTTTTGCGAAGATACCCGAATTCATGGGGACACGTATATCGCAACCATTCAATCGCTGTCCACCTTACCTGGGCATACCATTGAAGTTGAAATCTCGGTGACGACCGACCGTTTGCAAACCCCCGTCACCTTGAAAGGAGTCATATCGAATGCGACATTACGCGAACCGTTCCCTGAAACGGCTGTCCCGACAACTGACTGAGATGAAGAAACGAGAAGATGGGTTCACGCTCGTCGAGTTGCTCGTCACGGTCGTCGTCGCTTCGATTTTAAGCGGCGTCATCATTACAGCCTTCATCACAGGAACACTCGGATTCCAGATGACGAACGAGACGAGTGAACTTCGAAGCGAGGCCGACTATTTGATTGCTTCCGTGCTCTCTGACGTGAACCGGACCGAATTCGATGCCGTAACGGAAGTGGACGGCACGTTTCAATTTTATCGGTTGTCCACGCCTGCCATCTCGGATGCCGGCATGATTTACCGGGAGGCGGGTTACGTTCCGGCGGAGTTAGTTCTCTCACCCGATTCGTTCATTCCGTCGAACCCACAAATCACGGTCGAGCGAATGACCATTGAAGTCAAAGATCCCGTGTATGACCCTAGACGTCCTGGTTATATGACAGGAGGTTTGATTGAAATCGAGATGGATCTAGCTCAAACAAACGCCTCTGATTCTGTCACTACATTTGAAAGTTCCATTCCATTTTAACGAAAGGAGGCACCTTGATGCGAAAACGTGAAGAGGGATATGTCCTCGTACTCGTGCTCGTGACGATGGCGGCGCTCGCCGTTCTCTCACTTGCGGCCATGCAAGTCAACTTGGCAACGAATAAACTGACGGTCATCCGAACAGAAGATACTCAACTGAATGAAGATGCGAAAAGTGCACTTCGTCTGATCGCTGACGAAGTGCGCACTGAGTTTCCCCTCCATGGTAAAACAGAAGTTCCGGCGCATATGGAGTCAGAAGCAGCATTTCAAACCGCAGTACAATCCCTACTTGTCAGTGACGAACCATTTACGGATTTGACGACAGACAGTGAGGTCCGCTACTCCATTGACTTGAAGAAAGATGCGCTGGATACCACGATTCAAACGGCACCGTTCACGACGATTCTCCAAGTGAACGTCACGGCGTCCCGACAAGTGAATCCGGAACAACCGGAGCTCACCGTTGAATACACGCAAGATTTGTATTTGACGGCTCTCCCATCCTTCCTATACTACGTCCTCGGGTCCGATCAACAATTGAATGTGAACGGGATGCCGACAATTCAGGGAAATATTTATTCAGGAGGCCCACTCGCTTTCAAACGCGAAGCTAATTTCCAGCTTGATGGTCAAGCAAAAACCATTGCGAACTTGAACTCCAGTTGGTTACATCTCGATGGGCGAATCGATTTATCAGAAGTTGCAACGTGTATCACTTGTCAGCAAGAAAATTACTTTACAGTTGGTACAGAGCGGGCTGGTGAAAAAGCGGATGTCGGGGTGTCTCCGAGTAGCTTCTCGCCGTTCCAATATGACTATTCCATCATCGAGTTCTTGAATCGTCGTCTTGACACACCACTCGCATATACCAACAATGTCGACTCAAAAATCTTTGAAGAAGGATTAATCCCTTCAAGCGATCAAGTATTCGAGCTCGAGCGAGTCCTATCGGAAGACGGATCCTCCATTATCGAACGCCCAACCTCTTATCTTCGGGCGGATGCTTATAACGCACTCACTGATCCGACCATCGTGACATTACCGGATGCCATTTCCGATCGTGCCATGTACGTCACCGAGTCGATTACCGAATCAACGTCTCCACTCCTGTTTGACGGAGATGTCGTCATTGAATCACTCGATAAACTGATGATTTCGCGACCGTTAATCGTACGTGGCGACTTGACGATTAAAGGGAACGTCTCCTTCAGTTCAACGGTCTACACGCTCGGCGATACGTTCATCGATCGTGCCAATATTCTTCCGATTGATGCAGACAAAGGGAACTCGCTCATCCTGTTGTCTAAAGGAAAGATTCTGTTGAACCGAATCAATGAGTTTGATGACACACCGACGACGCTCCAGGCGTTCATGTATAGTGACTCGAACGAACCGACTTATGTGTATGCGGTCGGCTCTATCCTCGAAGTCAACGGGGGTCTATACAGTAAGGGACCACTCGAAGTGAACGTCTTCAGAGGGGAATTTAATGGGGGCAACGGCTTAAGCCCTGCTGAGAACTTCGACCAACAAATCCCTCGCCAAGAAGCTATCCATTCTCGGTTAAAACTGACGTATAACGATTCCGTGTTCAATCAATTGGAAACACTCCCTGTCACGAATCAACTTCAATTCTTCGTCAGTCATCCCGTTCAATTGAAATGAATTCAAAAAATCGGCTTCCTCTCTGATTGAGAAGAAGCCGATTTTTTTAGTTCCCCATCTTTAGAATGAGGTCCGAGTTGTAGTCTTTGGCCGTCTGTTCCATTTCCTTCGTCCATTGCGCGCCGTGATCAAGAAGCAGTTGCGTCAATTCGACCTGATTATGACGCACCGGTTGCAACAGCACCGATTCGGTATCTTGAATTGTATAGCCTTGCCCGAGTAGTTCTTTGACCGCCTCGAAATTCAACGAGTCGACCGCAATGCCAAGTAGTCTTTCATCTTCAACGTAACGCATCGCTAGCTTCCATTGATCCGGACTACCGTTCGCACTGAACAACGGTGTGATGACGGGCATCCCTTCCACTGCTTCAAATGGGTCAATCCCTTGCTCGAAGTATGCTTCGATCACGTCTAGAGGCGCGAGCGTCACCGCTGTAGCAAACTGTTCGGCTGTCGGCACAACTTTTTGATCTTCTAAAACAAGTCGGACGGCCTCCCATTCCTCTCTTGCCTGTAAATCTGTCAATTCTTCTTCTGTCACCGAAGAGCGTTGATTCACTTCTTTTACTAAATCGTCACCGGATAACTGTGAAAGCTCGGGTTGGGATTGACTCCAGTACAGGAGCCCTCCCAATCCAATCACGAGAATCAATCCGGTGATGCCAATCATTATTCGCTTGCGATTCATCATTCGCCAACTTTCTGCCATTCACTTAATAACGGTCATCATCCTGTCCTGAGGCATTCGTTTGGATGATGCGTACATAAAACGTGTCCTTCACAGCCTCAAACGGTTTTCCAGCCGGAAGCGTCGTGTAGACTTCCACTTTTGCCACACCCGGTTTCACTGGAATCAACTCTTTTCCTGATCCGCTCACTTGAACATATTCTTCACCGGATACAATCTCCATGCGATAGTCACGCCAAGTCGAAGTCATTGGCCAGTACTCAAGGAACGGTGGTCGTGGTGCCGCCCCTTCACCAATATTGATTGTCATGTCTTTTGACATCAATTGATTCGGGTATTCGTTGACGCGGACAACCGATGTATTGGAGCGAATATTTCGTAACGCATTGTCATCGAATGTCGTCTGAATCGGAATGTCTGTCACGACACCATTGTTTCCGTAGCCATGATTGGCACGTAATTCATATCCTGTCGCACTTTGTGTCACCGTCAGAGCGGATGGGATGGACCCGATTCGTTCAAACGGAATGGATACGGTTGGTGTTGAGGTCACTTGAATCGAGGCGACTTCATTTACACGTTTTTCTTCGTCCAAGCTATCCCATACCCAAAGGTCGAGTTGGCTCGGTGATTGGCTCAAGGATGGTGCCTTGACTTGGATGGTAAAGACGGTGCTCGGTGTAGCGATATTTAATCCACCGAAGAGGTCACCAACATCCACAGTCGCCTTAAACTGAGTCGTTCCTGGTTTCAGTCCAACAATGTTCAAGTTGTTTCCGACTTGTTCAAATTTCACACTATCCCCAGATTCAACGACATAACGAACTGATTTGTATTGAGCCGTTTCCGGCATGACTCTTGGTGTGACGGTAGTCGTTTGACCGACATACAGTTCTGTCGACGGGATAGTAAGTTGCTCAGGCGGACTGATGACATTGATTTTCGACTCTGCTACGACAAGGGGTTTTTGATCGCCCGGATCGATTGTCAAACGCAATTTCGCAGTTCCTGTTTTCAAACCGGTCACAATCGCATTATTTCCTTGGGTGACGAGTCTCGCGACACCGTTCGCATCAACGATTTCCCACTTTAAGCTACTCCATTTCGGGTTCGTAAAGGTGTTGCCTTTCGCATCCGTGATGGTCGGACTCACAATCTGCTGTGCCCCGATTTGTAACGTGACGTCAGGAATTTTCGCTTCGTACGCGTACGGCGCCCCGATATTGATCAGCAAGTCTGGGAATGACGATTGAACCTCTAGTTCCTTATCCCAGTCATTATGCTTATCTAAAATGTGATCTTGCTTCTTCGAATACTCAATCAACGTTGTTAATTGATTGTCTGCTTTTTTCAATTGGATGAGTGAAGCAGAAGGCTCGATGGCTCGGACGACTACTTCAAATTTTACAGTCCGATTTCCACTATCGTTCGGAAGGAAAATATTCGTGTTCCCGTTTCGTTCATAGTACAAATCTGGTTTCAACTGTAACTTGATTTCATTAGGGTTCGTGACAGGATATTCATTTCCGTTCGCATCCCGAATCGCCACCACTTCGAGTTGGCTTGGCAGTTTTTCTGTGAAAGTCGTTAAATCCACTCGTAAAAACTTATCGCCCAACTGATTCGGTAATCGGTCGAAACGTTCCGGATATTGAACTTGATAGTGAATCGTTCCCGTTTCGTATAAGTTGATCGTCGACGGGTCAATCGAACGGGACACTTGAATCAAATCGGAAACATTCTCCGCTCGTTTGACGTTAATGGTGAACGTATCGATCACCTTCGCATTCCGCTGATCGGACGTCTCAATTTTCACTTCAATCGGTCGGTCTGCGACAACATCTGCTGCCGGAATCGTAAACTCTTTGACTTCGTAGTTACGTAAGTTTTCGAATGCGACCTGTTTCCCGTTATACGTGATGGTTGAGTTGAGGAACAAGTCTTGGAAGTCATAGTCGCTCGGTCGCCACATCAATTTAACGTCTTGTCCAGCAGTCACTTCAACAGTCCCAGCTTTTAAATCAGCAGAGGTATAGGACTGGTTCGAATCACTAACGGACTCAATCACGTTGTAAGGTTTATGATTCGCCCCGATAAAGGCGCGATACATCGTATTGATGAAGATTTTTTTCTCATCTTCTACTGAGAACTTGTTCGTGTGCCCTGCACCGGAATAGGTGAAGTTGTTTTTTGTATACGTGTAGTAATGGTTGCTTGCATCTCCATATACACGATTTCCACTTGTTGAGTAAAGGTTGTACCAGGGCGTGACATCTGGATCGTTCAAATCGAGTGTGAAATACTGGTTATGGGTATTTGAGATATTTTTGATTGAATCATCAAGACGATATGGATAGGATGTGAAGATCCCATCCTGTACCTTTACTGCCTTGTTGGTTGTTTCAGGAGCGCCAAATCCCATGTTCGTATACATTTTTTGACCAGAGATATTCAGCGAAGGATCGGCATTCACAAATTGACGTTCCCACTCAGACGTCGGTGACGACGAACTATTCGTACGGAAAATCGTATCGTGCGTCAACATGACGCCTTGTCCTGTTTCACTGAAACGTTTGACTTTCGCAGTGGCAGCAGCATTCATACTTCCATAAACGTTGTACGAATCTTGGAATCCAAAGATTAGCATATCGTAGTCGTTATTGAGCAATGCCTGGTCATAAGTATCACCCTCAAACTGACTCGTTGTACCGTTCGTTAATTTAAATTCGTAGTTTCCAGATGAATCGACCAACATATCAGAAAGGTAATTTGAGATTTGACCGTTCGTCCCCGTTCCTGCCGTCAGTTGCAAAATGTTCGCTTTCACTTTTTCATCGAGGTAGAGAATACTCCCCTTCCGATAGTCCGCACGCCCTGTCAATGAATCCTTGACGACGAGCATCCAGTTCTTCGGTCCGCTAAACGTCGGACGCGATAACGTGAAATTGAGCGTTCCTGATTCTTTTGCCTGTTGCTCAATGACTTTTTCATCCGCATCAAATCGATCGTTATGGTCGTAATCGATATACAATTCTACGAATGCCGAAGAAGTTGGTGGTTGAGATAGAGTGTACGCGAAGTTGATTGGATAACGGACGCCGTCTTTCACTTGAATCGTCTGATTGCTAATCGACTGATTGTTATATTTCACTTCAGTTGATTGAAATCTCGGACGGGAAACGGTGAGTTGATTCAACTGCTGCGCCATCACACGATCAATATTCTGTTGATCATTTTGATTAAAGACTTTCACGTTTGCATAATCACGTTGATAGGCTGCCAAGCGTTTTAACTGTGTATCGCCGTTCGCAGCATCCTCATGTATCAGAAGTGGCAAGCCGACACGGACAATCGTATTGAACAGTTCCGTCGCTTTCAACTCTGTCAGATCGTTCATTTGATTTGTCGTGTCATGATTTTTCGAGTTGACGACAAGCGTCCCGTTTTTATATTTCTCGGTTAAAGGACTGCTCCCAATCATGACCGCATCGAATGCACCCGTCATCGGAAAACGGGATGCGTTAAATTGTTTAATCGTCATAAACTGCGCATTCACTTTCGCAGTATTTACATTCAGTGAATCACGATATGTTTTCACCGCGTTATTGTATTCAGTAACTGAAAGTACTTTCGAAGAAGTAAAAGCATCACGAAGAATCAATACGTTTAACATCGGTTGATTGGTCTCCGCAACTACTCTCTGTGGAATGATGGATATGATTAATACGAGAACCGCTATGTATTGCATGAGTTTACGCAATGTATAGTCCTCCCTATTTTTAGTCTTCACTACTAATTATCCCACCCACTTGAAAAAATATACATCTATTTCTTTGACATCAGGTAAATGTTTTAACTTAGGAAACATCTCACATCACTGATGAAATAAAGAGACCCGGTCACAATCAACGTTTCGCTTTTCGGTGACTCGACCCAATTCTGTAGCCACATTTTCCATTCGACAAAGCGCGCCCCATCGTTCTCTAGTTGTGCTTTCGTTCTCGCACGTGGAAAATCAAACGTCGTCTCATAAACGTCGCCAATCCCTTGCAGCGCGTCAATCATTGTGTCACGGTCCTTGTCTGCTAAAATCGCTGTCAACACGGTCACGTCTCTTTCTTGTCTCGCTTGCACAACTAACGCCTCGATGCCTTCTTGATTATGCGCCCCATCTAGAATGATACGCGGTCGTTTTGATACCAATTCGTATCGACCCGGATGTTGCGCTCGCTCAAGCCCTCTTCGGATGGCGTCCTCACTCCAGCCGAAATGACGTGCTACCGCCACGGCACACGCTCCGTTATAAGCTTGATGATGCCCCGTCAAACCGAGCACGACAGGTGGCATATTCTCATACGTCACAACGGTCTCAGAACCGTCCTCGATTTCTGACACAAGCGTTCGTACATCATGAATCGAAGCGCCTACGTCTTCTCCTTTTTGAAGCAACAATTCAATCAACTTCTCCTCATTGACACTGTGGAACATCGGCACGTCACGCTTCATGATGCCGTACTTCTCCATCGCAATCTCTTCAAGCGTATCGCCGAGAATCCCTTGGTGATCATGTCCGATTGACGTGACGATCGTCGCGAGTGGCTGCTTCAATACGTTCGTCGAATCGAGACGACCCCCGAGACCGACTTCCCAAATGATCAAGTCTGGACGTGTGTCATCAAAATAGCACCATGCCATCATCGTCAAGAGTTCGAACTCCGTCAACGTCTCTGGCGCATCGTCCGCACACGCTTTGACACGGTTCGCCACGTCGACGAGCGCGTTTTCAGGAATCGGTTCCCCGTTCAACATGATCCGCTCCTCGAACTGAATGATATAAGGCGACGTGAATGTGCCGACGGATAAGCCGTTCTCCATGGCCATCGCCCGTAAAAACGCGACGGTCGACCCTTTTCCGTTCGTCCCGGCCACATGGATGGATGGGCGTTCTTCTAACCCTAACTGCTCAATCATCCAGTTCATCCGCTCAAGACCTGGTTTGATCCCAAAGCGAAGCTGTCCACTCAACCAATCGAATACATCTTGTCTCGTCTTCATCTTCCACACTCCTACTGTTTACACTTCTGTTTCATCTTATCAAAATTCACGACAGCCGTTATGGAAAACAGTCTATGCTATACTCGAAGCGAAGAAGGAGGCATGCGCCATGACAACTGACTGGAACTTCGAGGCGACGTACCTCGAACTACGTGATATTTTTTACGACCGCGGACCCATCCATCCGGTCGACAACCCGACACTCGTCTTGTTTAACGATTCATTAGCCGCTTCGCTCGGCCTTGAAGCGCAAAGTGTCAATCAAGACATCGCTTTACTTGCCGGCAATCGTCAAACCGAGACGTCTTTCTCTCAAGCATACGCCGGACACCAATTCGGCAACTTGACGATGCTTGGGGACGGACGCGCCCTCATGCTCGGGGAACTTGTGACTCCGAACGGGAAGCGTGTTGATGTGCAACTGAAGGGTTCTGGACCGACAGAGTATTCTAGGGGTGGCGACGGACGGGCCGCACTCGGCCCGATGGTGCGCGAGTTCATCATTAGCGAGGCGATGCACGCTCTCGGCATCCCGACGAACCGGGCACTCTCCGTTGTTCAGACAGGGGAAGCCATCATGCGTCAAGGTCCGAAGCACGGAGCGATCCTGACTCGGGTCGCCTCAAGTCATCTTCGTGTCGGGACGTTCCAATTCGCGGCAGGCGCCGGCTCCATCGATGACGTCATTTCGCTCGCGGAGTTTGCGATCAAACGTCATGACCCTGACTTGATGGATGCGCCTAATCGCTACGAGCAGTTCCTCGGACGCGTCGTCGAAAGACAGGCGAGACTGATTGCCAACTGGCAACTCGTCGGGTTCATTCACGGGGTGATGAATACGGACAATATGTTCATTAGTGGAGAAGGGCTCGATTATGGTCCATGCGCGTTCATGGACACGTATCATCCGGAGACGGTCTTCAGCTCGATTGACCGAGAAGGACGATATGCCTACGGAAACCAACCGTACATCGGATCTTGGAACCTCGCCCGACTGGCAGAAACTTTATTGCCGCTCCTTGGCGAAACGAAAGAAGAAGCGGTCGATGTGGCGAACAAACAGCTCACCCGCTATACGGAGTTGTATAAAGAAGCGTACTATACCGGACTCGCGCATAAGATTGGCGTATTCGTCCGAAAAGATGGTGACGATGTGCTAACGGATGAACTGCTTCGGTTGATGGTAGAGACGGAGGCAGATTATACGAATACGTTCCGCTCGTTGACGCTCGGTGTGATTGAATCGCTCCCATTCGCAACTCGGGAAGACGGGAAGGCGTGGATTGACGCTTGGCGAAAACGTTTGAGTGAGCAAGGTCTCCCGGACGAGGACGTCAGTCGAATCATGCGCCAATACAACCCGGCCGTCATTCCTCGAAATCATCATGTCGAAAAAGCAATCCAAGCGGCAGAACGAGGCGACTTCGGTCCGACCGAGGCGCT
Source organism: Exiguobacterium sp. s22 (assembly GCF_018617455.1). GTDB lineage: Bacteria > Bacillota > Bacilli > Exiguobacteriales > Exiguobacteriaceae > Exiguobacterium. The sequence goes on along the minus strand of NZ_JACSKD010000004.1, from coordinate 216,672 downwards.
ACTCACGATTTTACGTGACCCTTATAACTACGATCAACCGTCTGAATACGTATCGGCAGGTCCACCACGAACGTATCCGTATCAAACGTTTTGTGGCACGTGAACCATCTCGCTTTTGCGAGATGGTTTTTTTGAAACCTATCTCATCGATTTATCGTATTAGAAAGTAGTTCATAAAATATTCGAGTGAATTGGAATGGAGTGACACAAAATGAAAGGACTCATCCCGTTGATGATCCTCATCACCGCTTCAGCATCTTACGTAGTGTATAGTCTATATCTAACATTAGTCGGCCAACCGATTCAGTCACAGTTGACTGGTGTGGCCATCGGTCTTCTTTTCACGTCTTCATACTACATCACAACAGGCCGTTTGCTGCCGTTTTGGAGTGAAGAGGAAGAGGCATGAGACGCATCTATATTGCTCTCTTGGTTATTGGTACGGTTCTATATTCCACGTACATCGTCCATCTGTTTCGAATCGGTTTCACGACCCCATTATATACCCAACTCCCGATGCTATTGGTGATTGGAGTCATCGTCTGGTCGCTCGTACAAACAAGACCCGAACGTCGCTCTTGACGCTCGGGTCTTAATATTATTCTGAATCCCGAAAAGGAAACGATACAGACGAAGGTTCCGGTAACGAATCAGCGAGTGCCAACAACTCTTCTTCCGAGATATTTCCTGTCACGATAATCAGTTTGCCTTGGGTTAAATAGTATAAGCCGTTCCCGTACGATTGCTCCAATACATACGGTTCTGGCTGTTCCGACATCTCCCCTTCTACTTCAGTGAAAGAATCCGTCGCAATGATACTGATGAGGCGTGTCTCATCATATAACGTCCAAAGCTTCACCGGCCAATCGCTACCTGAATAATCAGAGCTGATGGCCTCCATCTCTTTATTAGGAAGATCTAATCCGTGAACGAACGCTGATGATGTCTCTGGAATCCCGAAACGTTGCATGCCACGCTGCGCCCATCCATTTCTTTCATCATGAATGAATACACCAAACGGGTTCTCACGGTCAGGGACGGTCATCGCAACTAAACCGATTCCCCCGACCATCGTCTCCGTTATAATGTGATCCTTCGACAACTGTCTTGTCGAGCCATCTTCATATTGAAGGGTGATTTGTTCCACGACCGCGTCCGCGACCCGTTCTGTCCCTGGTTGTACTTCGGCAATCGTCGTCCCTGTCACGTCTACGTCGGGGAATTGCGATTCATCAATCACTCCCTCCTGTTCTACCGCTTCCACATCTGCCTTCTCCACAGACTCCGTCTCTTCTGATGGTGTACATCCAGCCAGTCCCAACATAAGAACACATATTACCCCAAGTCGTTTCATCTCATATCCCCTTTCTCCGTCCATCTCTCCAAATTCTACCAAAATACAAAAAAACCTTCTTCAGAGAATTAATCTCCAAAGAAGGTCCATGTCTTACTTACGCAACTCTTCCAAACGGGCGCGGACCGCGTCACGTTTGTCGAGGTAATCTTTTTCTTTTGCTTTTTCTTCGTCGATGACGTGAGCCGGTGCCTTGGCGATGAAGCCTTGGTTTCCGAGTTTCTTCTGGACGCGCTCGACTTCTTTCTCATACTTCGCCACTTCTTTTTCAAGACGGGCGATTTCTTCTTCGAAGTTGATGAGATCTGCGAGCGGGATGAAGAGCTCCGCTCCCGTCATGATCGCGGACATCGACTTGTCCGGAGCCGTGAGACCACGTCCGATTTCAAGCTCTGTCGCATTCGTGAATTTGCCGATTGTCATCTCGTTCGCGCTCAAGTAACCTTGTGTCGCATCGTCGCTCGTCGAGATGAAGAGCTGGATCGGTTTCGACATCGGTGCGTTCACTTCGGCACGGATGTTACGAACCGAGCGGATGACGTTCATCACAGCTTCAAACGCTGGAACCGAATCGGCGAAGTGAAGGTCGTCACGACGCGTCGGGTAGCTTGCACGAACGATTGAATCGCCTTCGTGCGGCAAGTGCTGCCAAATTTCCTCTGTAAGGAACGGCATGAACGGGTGCATGAGACGCATGATCGAATCGAGCGTATGCGCGAGGACCGAACGTGTCGTGTGCTTCGCTGCTTCGTCCTCACCATAGAGTGTGAGTTTCGCCATCTCGATGTACCAGTTACAGAACTCTTCCCAGATGAAGTTGTACAAGTAACGACCGGCTTCACCGAACTCGTACTTGTCGACGAGGCGTGTCACTTGGTCGATCGTGTCGTTCAAGCGCGTCAAGATCCACTTGTCGGCAAGCGTCTTCTTACCTGTGAGGTCGATGTCTTCGACTTTAAGTCCATCCATGTTCATGAGTGCGAAACGGCTTGCGTTCCAAATCTTGTTCGCGAAGTTCCATGTCGACTCGATCTTCTCCCAATAGAAACGAAGGTCGTTCCCTGGTGTCGACCCTGTGAGGAGGAACCAACGGAGTGAATCGGCTCCGTACTGGTCGATGACTTCCATCGGGTCAACGCCGTTACCGAGTGATTTCGACATCTTGCGTCCTTCCGAGTCACGGATGAGACCGTGGATGAGGACGTCATTGAACGGTTGCTTCCCTGTGAACTCGAGTGATTGGAAGATCATCCGTGATACCCAGAAGAAGATGATGTCGTATCCTGTAACGAGCGCGCTCGTCGGGAAGTAACGGTTGAAGTCCGGTGCGTCCGTATCTGGCCAGCCCATCGTTGAGAACGGCCAGAGTGCTGACGAGAACCATGTGTCGAGGACGTCTTCGTCTTGTGTCCAGTTCTCACTGTCCGTTGGCGCCTCTTTTCCTACATATACTTCACCTGTCTCGTTATGGTACCAAGCCGGGATGCGGTGGCCCCACCAAAGTTGGCGGCTGATACACCAGTCGCGGATGTTCTCCATCCAACGGAGGTATGTGCCTTCGAAGCGCTCTGGGACGAAGTTGACTTTCGTGTCGTCGTTTCCTTGTGCTTCGAGTGCCGCTTTTGCGAGTGGCTCCATGTCAACAAACCATTGTTTCGAAAGGTATGGCTCGATGACTGCGCCTGAACGCTCTGAGTGACCGACCGAGTGCGTGTGCGGTTCAATCTTCACGAGTGTGCCGTCCGCCTCAAGGTCTTTCACGAGTTGCTTGCGGCATTCGAAACGGTCGAGCCCTTCGTACTTACCAGCATTCTCGTTCATCTTCCCGCCTTCGTCCATGACGAGGATGCGTGGAAGCTCGTGACGGTTTCCGATTTCAAAGTCGTTCGGGTCATGGGCTGGCGTGATCTTCACGCAACCTGTACCGAACTCCATATCCACGTAGTCGTCTGCAACGATTGGAATCTCACGGTTCATGATTGGGAGCATGATCGTCTTACCGATGAGGTGTGTGTAACGCTCATCTTTCGGGTTGACGGCAACCGCCGTATCCCCGAGCATCGTCTCTGGACGTGTCGTTGCGATTTCGATGTGACCTGAGCCGTCAGCGAGTGGATACTTCATGTGATAGAACGCACCCTCGACTTCTTGATAGATGACCTCGATATCCGAAACGGCTGTCTTTTGAGCCGGGTCCCAGTTGACGATGTATTCGCCACGGTAGATCAAGCCTTTTTCATACAAACGGACGAATACTTCTTGAACGGCTTTTGAGAGCCCTTCGTCGAGTGTGAAGCGCTCACGCGAGTAATCGAGACCGAGACCGAGTTTTGACCATTGGTCGCGAATCGTCTTCGCGTACTCGTCTTTCCATTCCCACGTCTTCTCGAGGAACTTTTCACGTCCGAGGTCGTAACGCATCACGCCTTCTTCACGAAGCTTTTGTTCAACTTTCGCCTGTGTCGCGATTCCTGCGTGGTCCATCCCTGGGAGCCAGAGCACGTCATAACCTTGCATGCGCTTGAGGCGTGTCAACAAGTCTTGGAGCGTCGTGTCCCATGCGTGCCCGAGGTGAAGTTTCCCCGTAACGTTCGGTGGTGGGATGACGATTGTGTACGGTTGTTTCGAATCGTCCTCGTCTGCTTTAAATACATCGTTCTCTAACCAGTAGTCGTACCATTTTGACTCTGTCGCACTTGGGTCGTACTTCGTCGGCATGGTGATTTCATTTGTCTCATGGGCCATGTGGGGCGCCTCCTCTATATAATAATGAACACAAAAACGGCTTCTCTCGTCCTATACGCTAAGGACGAAAGAAGCCGTGATCTTCCGCGGTACCACCTTAGTTCGCCAACAAGTGGCGCCCTCAAAATCGAATAACGGTCGATAGACCGAACTTTCCTACTCTGTTCAGAAAGTCAGCTCCGAGGCGACTTCCGCGTCCATCCCTCGCAACCTTTCACCAAGCGGTCGCGTCTCTAAAAGGAATGGAGGTTGCGTACTACTCCTCATCAATGCTTTTCATCGTATCTGTTAAATAATTGTAGCGACAGAAACGTCAGCAGTCAAGATTAGAGTGAAAACTCTTCTTGAAGCTCCTTGAACGTCGCCTCGACCGCTGCGATCGTCTTCTCGATATCCTCATCCGTATGAGCCGTCGAGAGGAACAATCCTTCGAACTGTGAAGGTGGCAAGAATACGCCTCGCGCAGCCATCTTCTGATAGTACGAACGGAACATCTCGAGGTTTGCCGATTTCGCTTTCTCGAAATTTGTTACTTTCTCGTTTGTGAAGAAGAAACCGAACATCGAGCCGGCACGGTTCGTGTCGTGTGGGATATTGTATTTCTCACCGGCCTGCGTGAAGCCTTCCGCGAGACGGTCTGCCTTACGCTCGAAATCCGCGTAGTGCTCCGGTTTGAGTTGCGAGAGTGTCGTGTAACCGGCAATCATCGCGAGTGGGTTACCCGAGAGCGTACCTGCTTGATAGATCGGACCTTGCGGTGCGATTTGTTCCATGATTTCACGTTTCCCACCGTATGCACCGACCGGAAGTCCACCACCGATGACCTTCCCGAGACATGTGAGGTCCGGTGTGACACCGAAGTACCCTTGTGCACAGTTGTACCCGACACGGAAGCCCGTCATGACCTCATCAAAGATGAGAAGCGCGCCGTTTTGTTCCGTGATCTCGCGGAGTCCTTCGAGGAATCCTGGTTGTGGTGGCACGAAGCCCATGTTTCCTGCGGCCGGTTCGACGATGACGCCAGCGAGGTCGTCACCGTATTTCTCAAAGGCGACGCGGACTGCATCTAAGTCATTGTAAGGAACCGTGAGCGTATGGCTCGCGAGTTCTTTCGGTACCCCTGGTGAGTCCGGGAGACCGAGCGTCGCCACACCAGACCCGGCTTTGATGAGAAGCGAGTCACCGTGTCCATGGTAACATCCTTCGAATTTCAAAATCTTTGTCTTCCCGGTATAGCCGCGTGCGAGGCGAAGTGCCGCCATCGTCGCTTCCGTACCCGAGTTGACCATACGGACCATCTCGATTGACGGGACGCGGTCGATGACGAGTTCTGCCATCTTCGTCTCAAGCTCAGTCGGCGTCCCGAACGTCCAACCTTTTTCGGCTTGTTCTTGAATCGCTTTCGTGACGACCGGGTCACGGTGACCGAGGATGAGTGGTCCCCATGAGAGGACGTAATCGATATACTCGTTGCCGTCGATGTCATAGACACGTGAACCTTCACCGCGTTCGGCGAAGATCGGCGTCATGCCGACCGATTTGTAGGCACGGACCGGACTGTTGACACCGCCTGGCATGAGCGGACGGGCTTGTTCGAACGCTTCTTGTGAGCGCGTTTGGTTGTATGTCATGCGTAGTCTCCTTCCAAATAGCGACAGACGTCTTTTGCGAAATACGTGACGATGAGATCGGCACCGGCACGTTTGAATCCGACCATCGTCTCCATGACGATGCGTTCTTCGTCGACCCAGTCGTTGAGTGACGCGGCTTTGATCATCGCGTACTCTCCGCTCACGTTATACGCCACGATTGGCATATCGAGTGAGTCGCGCATGTCACGGATGATGTCCATGAACGCGAGAGCCGGTTTGACGATCATGAAGTCGGCACCTTGTTCCACGTCTGATTGTGACTCACGGAACGCCTCACGACGGTTCGCCGGGTCCATCTGATACCCTTTACGGTCGCCTTCCCCTGGAGCTGACTGAGCAGCGTCACGGAACGGTCCGTAATACGCAGACGCATATTTGACGCCGTAGCTCATGATTGGGATGTGGCTGAATCCGTTCTGGTCGAGACCTTCACGGATAGCTGCGACGAATCCGTCCATCATCGAGCTTGGTGCGATGATATCGGCACCCGCTTGTGCTTGCGTGATGGCTGTCTGGACGTGAAGCGGAAGCGATGCGTCGTTATCGACGTCCCCGTCCTTCACAAGGCCACAGTGACCCGTCGACGTGTATTCACAGAGGCACGTATCGGCGATGACCGTGAGCTGTGGTGCCCACTCTTTTACTTTACGGATCGCTTCTTGGACGATGCCGTGGTCGTGATACGCTTCACTGCCTTCTGGGTCTTTATGTTCCGGCACGCCGAACAAGAGCACAGATTGGAGACCGAGGTCGACGATTTCTTTGATCTCTTCTTCGAGTCGGTCAAGTGAATAATTGAAGACGCCAGGCATCGAGCTGACTTCTCGTTTAATGTTAGTCCCTTCAATGATGAAGAGCGGGTAAATCAAATCTTCTTTTCGAACATGATTTTCACGTACGAGGGCACGCATCGACTTCGATGAGCGAAGACGACGGTGACGGTCAAACTGGTTCATGAAAAATCCTCCCCTACACACTGTATTAATGCATCCATAGTATAACATTCTGGCACTCGTACCGGTAACGTCGACACTTGTCGGACGGCGCGTTCGGTCACTTCACCGATGGCGTACCACGTCCCGTTGAAGTGGGACAAGTGTGGTGTGAGCGCCTCGACGGCCGACGGGCTCAAGACGAGCAGCGCCTTTACGGTTTCGAGTTGTTGCTGTTGCGCCGGTGTCAGTGACAACGGAATCGTCTCGTAGACGACCCAGTCCTGCACGTGAGAGAGCATCGTCATGTGCTTCGTGTTCGCCAAATTGCCACGTGCGAACAAGACGACCTCATCGGCGGAAACGACATCGCGTAACTGCTCAAAGAGCGCCTCACCCGTATACGTCTCCGGCATGAGTGAGACGGTAAACCCTTCCGCTTCAAGTGCCCGTTTCGTCTTCTCTCCGACAGCGGCGACTTTCACGTCCCGCGTCAGATTTTGAAGGGCGGGCACCGCGTTTTGACTCGTCACGACGAGCCAATCGAATCGTTCCACGGGTGGTGGGATGTGCGTCTCTCTCGTCTGAATGAGCGGGACATGATGAACGGAAAGACCGCTCGCCTCGAGCCGTGCTCGTTGCGAAGCGGTCATTCGTTTCGTTCCCGTGTACCAGACGTCACTCATTGACCGAGGCGAGGATTTCACGTCCGCCACGACCGAGCAATTCTTCTGCGACTGCTTGTCCGAGTGCGACCCCGTCCGTTGACGTCTTCGTCACGCGAAGCACTTCTTTCCCGTCCACTGACGCGATGAGGCCTGTGAGCGACACGTCGTCACCGTCGACCGTTGCGTAACCGCCGACCGGGACGTGACAGCTTCCTTCGATGGCTTTTAAGAAAGTTCGTTCCGCCGTCGCAGCTTTTGCCGTCACATCATCGTGTAACAATTGAAGCACTGAAGTCACTTCTGCATCGTTCTTGCGGCTTTCAATGGCGAGTACGCCTTGTCCGACAGCCGGTACCATAACGTCTGGGTCGAGCGCTTCAAAATCGACACGATCCGTCCACCCCATCCGTTCGAGCCCGGCTTTTGCGAGCAAGATGGCGTTGTAGTTCTCAGAGTCTAACTTCTTCAGACGTGTGTCGATGTTTCCACGGATCCATTGAATCTCAAGGTCAGGACGTGCCGCCAAGATTTGAGCACCACGACGGAGTGAGCTCGTTCCAACAATCGAACCTTTCGGAAGCGTCTCGAACGTGTAGCCGTTCTCACAGATGAGGACGTCACGCGCGTCGACACGTTTTGGCATACAGCTGATATAGAGTTCCTCCGGAAGTTCAGCCGGAACGTCTTTCATACTGTGTACGGCGAAATCGATGTCCCCATCGAGCATCTGTTGTTGAATCTCTTTGACGAACAGACCTTTCCCACCGACCTTCGACAATTGTACGTCGACGATTTGGTCCCCTTTCGTCACGATTTCTTTAATCTCGAACTCGTTTTGTGCTCCAGCTTGCTTCAATTGCTCGATGACCCATTTCGTTTGAGTCATGGCGAGTTGGGAACGGCGTGAGCCGACAATGATTTTCCGCATGTTCAATCTCTCCTTCATAGAAAAAGGCGACACACGTCGCCTTTTTGTCTTGTTAGCGCATCAATGCGCGAAGTGGTGCTTTAGCCGAAGTAGCATCCGTTTCTTCCATTTCGTCTACAGGTTGTTCCGGCAACTCGACATCGAGTCCGAACGTCTCGATGAATTGAGCGATCCGAACGTTCGCATCCGGCTGAGCCGCTGCGTCCTTAATATAATCGATTGGGTCACGAAGCATTTGGTTGATAATCGACTTCATATGCTTCCCGATGACTTTCTTGTCACGTGCCGACAAGTGATCGAGCTTACGCTCTAGACTCGTCATCGTGTCTTCTTGAATATCAAGGGCACGGGCACGTAACTCATTCATGATCGGGACGACGCCGAGCGTGACGAGCCATGTTTGGAACTCTTGAATCGCTTCATCGATTTTCATTTCAATCTTTTCAGCCTCGACGAGACGTGCCTCAAGATTCTTGTTGACGATTCCATTCAAATCATCGACATCGAATAAATGAACACCCGGAAGTGTCGCGACCGCTGGATCGATATCTCGCGGCACAGCGATGTCAATGAGCAAGAGTGGACGTTCACGGCGTAACAATTGTGCAGCTGCCACATCGTCATATCCGATGACGGCGTCTTTCGCCCCTGTCGAACTGATTAAAATATCCGCATCGAGTAATCCGCATGCGATTTCACGAATTGAATGGGCACGACCTTGGAACTTGTCCGCAACCGCCTTCGCCTTACTTTCCGTCCGGTTAAAGACGGCGATTTGTTTGGCGCCCGCCTCAAACAAGTTGAGTGTCGTCAATTCACCCGTTTCACCGGCTCCGACGACGACGACTTGTTTGTCTTCAAGCTGTTGGTACATCTCTTGCGCAAGCGTCACGGCAGCCGAACTGACTGATACAGACATTTCCCCAATTTGCGTGTCCGTATGGGCGCGCTTGGCGAGTGTGACCGCTTCTTTGAATAATTTGTTGAAGACCGTTCCTGTCGTTCCATGCTCTTGAGCGCGGAAGAAACTCGTCTTCACTTGACCTAAAATTTGTGTTTCCCCGATGATCATCGAGTCGAGTCCAGATGTGACACGGAATAAGTGGCGAATCGCCTCTTCTCCTTCTCGAATCGACAAGTATGGCGTGAACTGTTCCATCTCTAAATCGAACCAGTTCGCCAAAAAACGTTTCGTGTAATAACGACCCGTATGGAGTTGGTCCGTCACGACGTATAGCTCCGTCCGGTTACACGTAGACAAAATAACCGACTCGAAAATGCTCTTCTCTTCGCGAAGTGCAATCATCGCATCCACGATTTCTTGCTCCCCAAACGAGAACTGCTCCCGAATCGCGACAGGGGCTGTCTTGTTATTTAGTCCAACGACGACAATATGCATGTATCTCTTCCCCTCATCTAAAATCCACCGACGGTTGTCTCTTCTTTTTTCAATCTCTACCGTACATTATAACAGTTCTTATCTGGTAACTATAATCTTCTGTTTGATTTTCCTGAAATAAAATAAGAACTTTTTGTGACAAAAAGAAGTAGAAATGGCGAAACTCCATTCCTACCTTTTTTTCTTATGGATTTGGCGAGTTCGGGTCCGTAATAATCGGACTCTCGGGCTCCTCTTTGTCTAAATAATGCTCACGTTCTCGTAATTTATAGATGCGAACGATATTCTGGACAACCGTTTTGGCGACCGCATAAAACGGTACAGCGATGAGCATTCCGATGATACCGGCCAAATTTCCTGCCACGAGCAAGACGATGATAATCGTGAGCGGGTGTACTTTTAACGACTTCCCTTGAATGAGTGGCGAGATGACGTTCGACTCAATTTGTTGCACGACGATGATGACAACGATGACCCATAATACCTTGATAGGATCTTGAATGAATGCCACGACCACTGCCGGTGCAGCCCCTAGGAACGGTCCAACGTAAGGGATGATATTTGTTACCATCATAAAGAGTGCGAGCAAGATGGCATAATCTACACCGACGATCCATAGACCGATCAGTGACGTGATTCCGACGAAGAATGCGACGAGCAACTGTGCATTGACGTAGCTCCGCACCGTCTCGTGCATGTCATGCAAGATGTGACGTGTCTCTTTCTCATAGCTCGATGGCAACAATTTGACGATGGCATCCGGCAATCGTTTCCCGTCGAGTAACATATACAAGAGCATGAATGGAATGACGACAATGGTAATGACCGCTGACGTCACGAACCCGACGACTTGCCCAAATGACGAGGCGATATTTCCGAACAGATTACCTAAGTATGACGTGATGTTCGTCGTCAAGTTACGGAACATCTCGTCATTTTCTGCCATGAAGCGTGCAAAGAACTCATTTTGTAGCAACGTGTCACGGACAGCGAACGCCTGTTTCTGAAGTTCTTTTGCGATACTCGGCATAGCGTTGACGAGCGACGTGATTTGTTCGCCTAAAACCGGTCCGAGAATACTGAAGACAAGTGTAAAAATAAGCACGAGTCCGATCAGTGTGATGGCTACAGCTAGTGTTCTCTTCCCTTTTAAGCGTTTCTCTAAGAAATCGACAAACCCGACCAGGAAATAAAAGAAGAGTCCGGCCACAATAAGCGGAACCGTGACGAGTGCCAAAATAACTTGAATCGGTTCAAACACGAATGAGATCTGTGTCCCGACCCAAATGACTAAAAAGATGGTCAGCGTCCAAAAGAGGGCGCGATACCATTTGTTTTCAAACATGCGTTGCATTTCTCCACCTCGTTTACGATGATGACTATGTACTAACTATGATTATACGATAATTACCCGCTTGCGGGCTGACAAAAACAAAAAGGCGAAGGAATCCCTTCGCCTTCTCCTTATTCGCCTTCTGTGATGAGTGCGTAAATCGCTTTCCACGCCTCGTCTTTTCCTTCTGCCGTCTCGGCTGAGAAGGCGACAAAACGGTCAGATGGATCGAATTGAAGCTTGCGTTTCACCGCCGCCTCATGTTTTTGACGCTGACTCTTCTTGATTTTATCGAGTTTCGTCGCCACGACGATGACTGGAATCTCATAATGTTTCAAGAAGTTGTACATCGTCACATCATCGCCCGTCGGTTCATGACGGATATCAACGAGCAAGACGACGCCGCGAAGCGCTTCCTGGCTCGTCAAGTATTGCTCCATCATGACGCCCCACTTCTCACGTTCCGTCTTCGATACTTTCGCGTAACCGTATCCTGGAACGTCAACGAACATGATTTCATCATTGATGTTGAAGAAGTTGAGGGTCTGAGTCTTCCCTGGTTTCGAAGACGTCCGTGCGAGCGCCTTCCGTTGGCAAATTTTATTGATGAACGACGATTTCCCGACGTTCGAGCGTCCCGCAAGTGCCACTTCCGGCAACTCATGGACCGGATAATGGTCTGGCGCGACGGCACTCGTCACGAACTCTGCTTTGTTGATCTTCATTTAATTTCCTCCAAATGCTACATCTAGTACTTCATCGAGTGTCGTCACGGGAACGAACGTCAATTTCTCACGTACCGTCTCTTGAATGTCATCGATGTCTCGCTCATTATCTTTCGGAATGACGATGGTCGTCAACCCGGCCCGGTGAGCAGCGAGCGCTTTTTCTTTCAATCCACCGATTGGTAAGACACGTCCACGGAGCGTGATCTCCCCGGTCATTCCGACGTCACGATGGACTTTTTTCCCGGTCAACGCGGAAATGAGTGCTGTTGCAATCGTGATCCCGGCTGACGGACCATCTTTCGGAACGGCACCTTCTGGCACGTGAATGTGGATGTCTTGTCGCTCGTAAAATGTCGGGTCGATCCCGAACCGCTCTGCATTCGCACGGACATAGCTATACGCAGTCTGTGCCGACTCCTGCATGACGTCCCCGAGTTTACCCGTCAACTGAAGTTTACCTTTCCCTGGAGCGAGTGCCACTTCGATCGTGAGCGTGTCTCCACCGAACGCCGTATAGGCAAGACCTGTCACTGCACCAATCGAGTCCTCGGTCTCCCCTTTTCCATAACGGTACTTCGGTTTTCCGAGATACGTGATGATGGCTTTTTTCGAAATCGTGACGCGTTTCTTCTCACCGATAGCGATTTGTTTCGCTGCTTTTCGGCAAAGCGAACCGATGACGCGTTCTAAGTTCCGGACGCCGGCTTCACGTGTATAGCGGCGCACGACTTCATAGAGCGCATCTTCTTTAATCGTCAATTGACTCTTCTTCAACCCATGCTCTGTCAGTTGTTTCGGTACCAAATGGCGCTTCGCAATCTCTACTTTTTCAAGTTCCGTATACCCACCGATTTGGATGAGTTCCATCCGGTCAAGGAGTGGGGCCGGGATTTGCGAGACATCGTTCGCCGTCGCGATGAAGAGGACGTTCGACAAATCGAACGGTTCTTCGATGTAATGGTCCGAGAACGAGACGTTTTGTTCCGGGTCGAGCACTTCGAGCATGGCTGACGCCGGGTCTCCTCTAAAGTCAGATGCCATCTTGTCGATCTCATCGAGCAAGAAGACCGGGTTCTTGCTTTCCGCTTGCTTCAACCCACGGATGATTCGTCCTGGCATCGCCCCGATATACGTGCGACGGTGCCCACGGATTTCCGCCTCATCGCGCACCCCACCGAGCGAAACACGGACGAAATGACGGTCAAGTGCCGACGCGATCGAGCGGGCGAGCGACGTCTTCCCGACCCCTGGAGGTCCGGCGAGACAGAGGATCGGTCCACGAAGCGAGTTCGTCAACTGACGGACGGCCAGGTATTCGAGGATGCGGTCTTTCACGGATTCTAAGCCGTAATGGTCATCGTCAAGGACGTCTGCCGCATGTTTCACGTCAAGCTTATCATCCGTTTCGATGCCCCACGGAAGAGACACGACCCAGTCGAGGTAATTACGAATGACCGCATACTCTGGCGACGTTTGTGGCACGACGTTCAACCGTTCCGCTTCACGCATGACATTCTTTCGTGTCGTTTCCGGCAAGTCGAGCGCTTCTAACTTCTCACGAAGACGGTTCGGTTCCGACTCTTGCGTCTGGTCTCCGAGTTCTTGTTGAATCGTCTTCATCTGTTCTCGTAAGTAATACTCGCGCTGTGACTGTTCAATCGATTTCTTCGTCCGTTCGCGCATTTCTTGCTCAAGCTCAATCACTTCGACCTCGTGGGCGATGATTTCAAGTAGCTCAAGTCCTCGTTTGACGGCATCTGCTTCTTCAAGCATCGCTTGGCGAAGCTCGACGTCGACATCAAGTTTTGACGTGATATAGTCCGTGAGTGATTCAAGCCGCTCATACATTTCGAAACGACGACGCTCATCTGGCGACATGCCCTTAATGTTTGCGACGAGTTTTCCGAACTGTTCTTTTAACAGACGGACGAGTGCCGTACGTTCGACCTCTTCCCCTTCTGCGAGTTCGACCGGCTCGATATTGGCGAACCATCCTTCATCTGTCGATTCGACCGAGTCGACACGGACGCGCTCTTTCCCGACGATTCGAACCCGAATGGTCTCGTTCGACAATTCACTCATCTTCGCAATGTGGACACGCGTTCCAACCGTGTATAGGTCTTCTGGTTCCGGTGACTCGTTCCCTGTTTCTTTTTGCGTCACAACAATCAAATCTGTTTCATGCTCCTTTGCGGCAAGGAGCGCCCGAAGGGATAACGGGCGTCCGACATCGATGGTCACACCGATGAGCGGATAGACGACGACTCCTCGCAAAGGAAGGATTGGTAATTTTTCCATATACAACGCCTCCTGTGCAAAAAGGCCCAAAACTCGGATGTGCCGAGTGTTTGAGCCTTCTTCGTTAACAAATTATGCTGTCTCTTTGTTGTCCCCTGTCTGTTCGACAGTACCATCACGAAGGACGTATTTCGGACCGGCAAGACCCGTAATCGTTTCATCCGTAATGATGACTTTCTCGATATCGTCACGCGATGGGACGGTGAACATCACATCGAGCATCATTTCTTCGATAATCGAGCGGAGACCGCGCGCGCCAGTCTTACGTTTAATCGCAAGTTTGGCGATTTCGATCAATGCCTCGTCTGTGAACGATAATTCCACATCGTCAAGTTCGAGCATTTTCTCGTACTGACGAACGAGGGCATTTTTCGGCTTCGTCAAGATTTCAACGAGTGCTTCCTCATCGAGTGTCGTGAGTGTCGCCATGACTGGCAAACGACCGATGAACTCAGGAATCAACCCGAATTTTTGAAGGTCTTCAGGAAGTGCGCGGGCGAGCAAGTCTTCTTGCGTCAACTCGCGATTCTCTTGATCATTTCCGAAACCGATGACTTTCTTCCCGATACGGCGTTTGACGACCGATTCGATGCCGGCGAATGCACCACCGACGATGAAGAGAATGTTTGTCGTATCGATTTGGATAAATTCTTGATGCGGATGCTTACGACCACCTTGTGGCGGTACGCTCGCTGTCGTGCCCTCAAGAATTTTAAGAAGTGCCTGCTGAACGCCTTCACCGGATACGTCACGCGTAATCGATGGGTTTTCAGACTTACGGGCAATCTTATCGATTTCATCGATATAAATGATTCCTTTTTCAGCCTTCTCGACATCATAGTCAGCTGATTGAATCAATTTGAGCAAGATATTCTCGACGTCTTCCCCAACGTAACCTGCTTCCGTCAAGCTCGTCGCATCCGCGATTGCGAATGGGACGTTCAAGACGCGAGCCATCGTTTGGGCAAGAAGCGTCTTCCCGCTACCTGTTGGTCCAATCATGACGATGTTCGACTTCGCGAGTTCGACATCATCCGAACGGCCACCGGCGTTGATTCGTTTATAGTGGTTATAGACAGCTACCGAAAGCGCACGTTTCGCACGGTCTTGACCAATAACATAATCGTCTAGGATGTTACGAATCTCTTGTGGTTTTGGAATGTCTTTGAATTCGACTTCTTCCTCTACACCGAGCTCTTCCTCAACGATTTCATTACAAAGTTCGATACACTCATCGCAAATGTATACACCTGGTCCAGCGACTAACTTACGAACTTGTTCTTGCGATTTTCCGCAAAACGAGCACTTGAGTTGCCCCTTTTCCTCGTTAAATTTGAACATTCGATACACCCCTTCTGTGGTGAAAATGGATGTAAGTGCGATAAATCGCGATTTGAATTTTCTGGTGCGATGCACCGTGAAAAGACAGTTTACATCTCTGCGTTGAAATAATTGTAGCATGAACATATTGCGACTTCAAAGAATTACACATGCAAAGTGCTGTGACATAAAAAAGGACGACCGCTAAGCAGTCGTCCCACTAAAAATCAACTTACTTCGCTTTACCGTTTTCAACGAGGATGTCGATCGCTTTACGGAATTTGAGGTCACCTTTAAGTGTTTCAAGTCCGCCTTGTGGAGCGAGCATCGTACGGAGTTGGTCCGGTGCGATGTTGTAAAGTTTAGACATTTCTTCAAGCTCTTTCTCAGCATCTTCGTCAGATACTTCGATTGCTTCTTTTTCAGCGATTGCTTTCAAGACGAGACGAGCTTTTACGCGCTCTTCAGCTTGCTCTTTCATCTCTTCGCGCATTGCTTCTTCAGAAGTGCCAGTGAGTTCGAAGTACATGTTGAGGTCGATTCCTTGTGAAGATACACGTGAGCCGAACTCTTGTACCATGCGGTCTACTTCTTGGTCAACGAGAACTGCTGGTACGTCGATTGTCGCGTTTGCAGTTGCCTGCTCTACGAGTTGGTCGCGCATTGTACCGTCAGCTTCTTGTTTCTTACCAGCTTCTAAACGCTCACGGATGCTCGCTTTCAACTCGTCGAGTGTTGAAACTGACTCGTCGATGTCTTTTGCGAACTCGTCGTCGAGTTCAGGAACTTGTTTTGTTTTAACTTCGTGAAGTTTGACTTTGAATGTCGCTGGTTTACCCGCCAAGTTTTCAGCGTGGTACTCTTCAGGGAATGTTACTTCAACGTCTTTTTCTTCACCAGCAGTCATGCCGATCATTTGCTCTTCGAATCCTGGGATGAATTGGCCAGAACCGATTTCAAGTGTGTAGTTCTCAGCTGTGCCGCCTTCGAACTGCTCACCGTCAGCGAAACCTGCGAAATCAAAGACAGCTGTATCGCCGTTTTCGATTGCACCTTCTTTAACAGCGAGTTCTGCGCCTTGCTGTTGAAGTGCTTCAAGTTCTGCTGTCACTTCGTCTTCTGTTACTTCAGTAGAAACAGCTTCGTACTCAAGACCTTTGTATTCGCCAAGCTCAGCTTCTGGCTCAACCACGAATGTCACTTTGAACGCGACTGGTTTGCCTTTTTCGAGCGTGCCGTCTACATCGATGTTTTCGAGCGCGATTGGTTCGAAACCAGCTTCTTCAACCGCACCTTGGATTGTGTCGCGGTAGAGAATGTCGAGTGCATCTTGATAGAGTGCTTCTTCTCCATACATTTTGTTGAACATTGGGCGTGGCAATTTCCCTTTACGGAAGCCAGGCACGTTCAAGTCTTTGACGACTGTTTTAAATGCGGCGTCAACTGCTTTATCAAAAGCTTCTGCAGGAGCTTCGTACGTGAGTACACCTTGGCTACCTGATGTTTTTTCCCATTTTGCTGTCATGCTAAGTCCCTCCAACAATTCGTTTATACCGTACAAAAATGTACAACAATCCGTATTATAGCATAAATCCTCAGTGTGCACACAAGGATTTAGTCTAATAACGACTGCGTAAAGCGCAGATCCGCCTCCAAAATCGCGGACGCCAAACCGTCGACCGGTTCGTCATGTAAAATCGCCTGTTTCGCTTGTATCAGTGCCACTTCGACCTCTTCCTTTGAAGCCGGCACATACGGATAGTGCGTGTACATGTAGTTCATCAATAGCTGGGTTCCAATCTCATCACCCTCTACTGATTTTTGAAGCGATAACACCATTTTTTCCCACGTTTCGATTTGTATCGAAGCATCATCTTTCGTCATCTCGTGCATCGAGCCCTCATCCGTCCATGCGATGTCCGACAGTTCGGCAAATGCCTTTTCTAGCACAATCAATTTGACGAGTTTCGGACGATCCGACACGAGCAATTCATGAAGCACATTGTCGAGGACGCTGTCGATATTAAAGTGGACATGTTGTAACGCTTCGATTTGTTCCCCTGTACTCCCGCGCGTCAACGTCCGCTTCAGTTTGGCGATGGCAGCCGGAAATTCCGTCATCTTCAAGACCTGCAATACCTGGTCCGCCTGTGTATTTACCGTATCTTTTTTGTCTTGCCAGTCGAGATACTGATGAATCCAATAGGCCGCTTCAAACGGTTGATCTCGCATGATGAAATATTGTGCAATCTGAAGTCCGCCAGACGCTGGTTCTTCTGCTTCTGCCATCTGAATCGTGACGAGCTCCTGCAGCTTTTCGAGTGTTTCGGGGTCATCCGGTCGTTCCATCGCACATTGGAAGATTTCCATGAAAATAAACGGGTCACCCGGAATCGTCTGATACCAATCCCACAAAATCGGTTCGATCCGCTGTCGTTCTCCGGAAGCATCCGCCTCCTGAATCATCTTATGCAGACGCGACCAATTCCCGGGGAACGGATAGTCCTGATCCTTTTTCTTCTCCATCTTCCCTCACCCTCTCTTCCATTCCCTTTCATCTTCCGTTAGGACGCAATTCCTTGTCAATCGATTTCCCGGAAAATGAAAAAAGAGACGATCTCCGTAGAGAGCGTCTCTATTTTAATGGAAGCGTCCCAAGAGGGATTCGAACCCCCGACCGACGGCTTAGCTTACCACCATGACTTTCGTCACCAACATCGTGTTGTTTGTAGTCTGGACTATATCTTCACCGTTTCAGGTGCGACACGTGTAGTCTCTACGGAACCTCACGAGCATGATGCTCCTCCATTGATTCTACCTCTACATTCATAGACATTCGAATCAACTCGACCCGATCGGGAATGAGTTTCCTCGGTATTACCATCAGCATGATCTGTTAAGGCTTCACCGATATAGTGTCGTCCACTTTATAGGTTTCTGTTTCCCTATAAAGGCTCCTATTTGTCTTGAAGGCCGTTGCTCTATCCTGCTGAGCTATTGGGACATTGACATGAAAACTATAATAGAAAAATGGTTTCCTGTCAATCGATTTCCCATTCGAAACTCATAGTTTTCCTGCGATGTCTAAATCTTCAACGTGTGAACCGTCTTCTGAACGATAGAAACGCACTGCCGCTTCCCCATTTTCTAGGTCAAGAAGCGCATACGTCTTATCGGAGCGTCCACGTGGCATCCGAATCGAACCTGGGTTGATGTAGACGACCCCGTCCTCGATTAGAGCACCTGCCACATGCGAGTGACCGAACAAGACGACGTTCGCGCCGACCTCTTCCGCCCGGTAACGCAGCCGATTCAAGTCGAATTTGACGTCGTGATGATGCCCGTGGACGATGAGGATTGTGCCGGCATCCGTCGTCTCGATCCGTTCGAGCGGAAGGTCTCCCCCAAAATCACAATTCCCCCGGACAGTTCGATACGGCAATAGATGTTCATCGACAAGTGCGAGTTGTGAATCGCCGCAATGGAACGCGTCATCAATCTCCGCCTCGTGTCGTTCAAAAATCGTTGTCAATTCTTCCGTCAGACCATGACTATCACTCACTATTAGAAAACGCATAAGCTTCATCCTTTCATGAATGGAATGATTTCTGCCTCCAATTTTCGTAATGCTTGTCCACGGTGACTGACGACCGCTTTTTCTTCACGTTCTAATTCCGCCGCTGTCTTGTGAAGTGATGGAACGATGAAGAGTGGATCGTATCCGAAACCGTTCTCTCCTCGTGGCGAGTAGCCGATCGTCCCTTCAATCGTTCCGCGAACGGTCAACGTTTCCCCGCTCGGCTTCGCTAGACAAAGGGCACAGACGAAGCGCGCCGTCCGATTGGTTTCACCATTTAACTTTTCAAGCAGAAGCGCATTGTTCGCCTCGTCCGATTTTTCTGGACCAGCGAAACGGGCAGAATAGACTCCCGGTGCTCCGTCGAGCGCGTCTACTTCGAGGCCAGAGTCATCCGCGAGTACGGCATGCCCAAAGTAGGCAGCCGCTTCCGTCGCTTTTAACGCCGCATTTTCTTCAAACGTCGTGCCGGTCTCATCTGTTTCCGGTGCATCCGGATAATCGAGTAACGACTCGACTTCGAAACCGAGCGGTGTCAGCATCCCTTCTAGTTCTTTCACCTTTCCGGGATTGTGTGTCGCAATGATCAACTTCATAATGTCTCCTCCGAGCGTTCTCCGACGTACCACCACGAAGCACCGAGTGCCGCTTCGGCCGTCTTGAATAATGATTCGATTCCGTGTTGTGCGAGCGCGAGCATCTCGTTCATCTCTTGAAGGGTGAACGTCGCCTCTTCTCCCGTACCTTGTACTTCGACGAATCGACCGCTCGCCGTCATGACGACGTTCATGTCGACCTCTGCCGCCGCGTCTTCCAAGTAATCCAAGTCTAGGACGAGCTCATCTGTTCGCCCAACGGAAATCGCGGCCACGCCTTCTTTGATTGGTGTATCGTCGAGTTTCCCTTGACGGATCAATCGGTCGACGGCGAGGACGAGCGCACAAAAGCCTCCTGTGATAGAAGCTGTTCGCGTCCCCCCGTCTGCTTGAATGACGTCACAGTCAATCCAGATCGTTCGTTCTCCGAGCCGCTCCAAGTCAACGACCGAGCGAAGCGACCGAGCAATCAAACGCTGAATCTCCATCGTTCGACCGGACTGTTTCCCTCGAACCGACTCTCGGACAGTCCGATTGCCCGTCGCACGTGGCAACATCGCATATTCCGCATTGATCCAACCTTGCCGTTTTCCGCGAAGGAAATTCGGGACGCGCTCTTCGACCGTTGCGGTACAGATGACTTTCGTATCGCCAATCGAAATGAGGACAGACCCTTCCGCGTGCTTGTTTACATGTGGCACGATTTCAACCGTACGTAGTTCATCAAATCGTCTCGTCTCACGCAATGCCGGTCACCTCGACTTTCTCCGCATGGACTGGTCTTCCTAGCCATTCACTTGCCAATCGGTCGAACAGTTCGATATCCCCCGTCGCATAAAAGGCATGGGACGGGACCGTATCCAATCCATTTTCAAGTTCTTGATAATCCAGCATCGCCGCCACTTCAAGCGCTGTCTCGTCACCCGATGAGATGAGGTGGACGTCCGGTCCGACCACATTTTGGATGACGGGAGCGAGAAGTGGATAGTGTGTGCAACCGAGAATGAGCGTATCCATTTCAGACGATTGGAGAGGACGGAGTGTCTCCTCCACCACTTGATACACACGATCTCCAGACACCTCACCCGCCTCTACGAGCGGCACGAACGGTGGACATGCGAGTGAGTACACATCGACCTCACCGGCTACATGACGAAGTGCTTTCTCATACGAACCACTTTCAATCGTCATCTTCGTTCCGATGACACCGATATGTTTGTTCCGCGTGCCTTTGACGGCAGCGCGGGCACCCGGGTCAATGACACCGATGACTGGGATATCGAGTCGTCTCCGCGCCTCTTTCAACACGACCGCCGTCGCCGTGTTACAGGCAATGACAATCATCTTGACATCTTTTTTCAATAAAAATTCAATCAATTCCCATGTATATGCTTCAATCTCATCGTGCGGACGCGGACCATAAGGACAGCGTTCCGTGTCGCCGATATAGATGATTTCTTCTTTAGGGAGTTGGCGCATCAATTCTTTGACTACCGTCAATCCGCCGACTCCTGAATCGAGGACTCCAATCGCTCGTTTCATTTCGCATCACTTCCATTCTCACCTATCTTACCAAAAAACATCGACCGGAAAAAGAAACGGTCCCATGACAAAAAAAGACGAGGTCGCCAGTGGCGCCTCGTCCCTTACCCAAATTACTGAGCAAGACCTTCGCTAGTGAGCATGTCAGAAAGCGTGTTGATCGCTTCTTCTGCATCTTCACCTTCAGCAGTGATCTTGATTGTAGAATCTTTTGCGATACCGAGTGAAAGTACACCCATAATCGACTTCAAGTTAACTGTTTTACCATTGTACTCGAGGTTGATGTCTGACTGGAACTTAGAAGCTGTGTTAACCAACTGAGTAGCTGGACGAGCGTGAATTCCTGAATCAGCAACGACTGTGAACGTTTTTTCCATGAGATGATGGTCTCCCTTCAAAATTCAATTCTACAGGCGAACCGGCAGAATATTTTTTGTTTGTGAACTCATTATCAAATGATAGCGGATTCGCAAAAATTCTGCAAGCGGTTTTTATATTCTGGAGTCCATTCCGTAGGACGGCCTTCCTTCGTCAAATGAACGAGGCTTGTGCGTCCTGCGAAGAGGAGTTGTTCTCCATCATATGCCCCGTAATGAATATCACATGAAGTGTTTCCGACCGTCAAGATATTGGCATGCACAGTCAGCTGTTGACGTGGCATGACTTGTCGAACATAGTCACATTGCGCATCGGCGACGACGACGAATCCATCCTTTAAGGAGAATCCTGTCGCCTCTAACAACTCGATCCGGGCATCTTCGAAATAGATGAACGGAATCGTGTTATTCATGTGACCATACGGGTCGCACTCTGAAAATCGAACTTTCACATCGAGTGCGACCCCTGCTTTGACACGTGTTTCCCAACCTGGCTCTCGAAAGTACTTGGTCATCGGCTCGCTTATGCCTCGACCGCAGAACCGGTGCGACCTTTGTCACTACCGAAGAACTGTTTGAACGAGTGAAGCGTCGTTTGACGGTTCATCGAAGCGATTGACGTCGTGAGCGGAATACCTTTTGGACAAACTTCGACACAGTTTTGTGCGTTTCCGCACTGCATGATGCCGCCGTCTTCCATTAATGCCTCGAGGCGTTCTTCCGCGTGGAAGGCACCTGTCGGATGCGAGTTGAAGAGACGGACTTGTGAAATCGCCGCTGGACCGATGAAGTCTGATTTGTCATTCACGTTCGGACACGCTTCAAGACAAACACCACACGTCATACATTTTGATAATTCGTACGCCCATTGACGTTTGTTCTCTGGCATACGTGGTCCTGGACCGAGATCGTACGTTCCGTCGATTGGAACCCACGCCTTCACTTTTTTCAACGCGTCGAACATGCGTTGACGGTCGACTTGAAGGTCACGGATGACCGGGAATGTTTTCATCGGTGCAAGACGAATCGGTTGTTCGAGTTTGTCAACGAGTGCCGTACACGATTGGCGTGGCTTTCCGTTGATGATCATCGAACAGGCACCACACACTTCTTCAAGACAGTTCATGTCCCAGTTGATTGGTGTCGTTTTTTCGCCGTTCGCATTGACCGGATTCCGGCGGATTTCCATCAATGCCGAGATGACGTTCATGTTCGGACGGTATGGTACCGTGAATTCTTCTGTATACGTTGCTTGATCCGGTCCATCTTGGCGTTCGATGATGAAACGGATGTCTTTTTGTTCAGATTGCATTGGCGTCGTCATTTCGTCTTCGCCCCTTTCTTCGAGTAATCCCGTTTACGTGGCGGGATTAACGAAACATCGATGTCTTCATACGAGATATCGACTTCCCCATCTTTGTAACGTGCCATCGTCGTCTTCATGAACTGCTCATCATTACGTTCCGGGAACTCCGGTTTGTAATGGGCACCACGGCTCTCGTCCCGTTTGAGTGCGCCGAGTGTGATGACGCGTGCGAGGTCGAGCATGTGGTCGAGTTGTCGAATGAACGATGCCCCTTGGTTGCTCCAACGTGCCGTATCCGTAGCTGAGATGTTATGGAAACGTTCACGTAATTCTTGGATTTTCTTATCGGTCGCTTCAAGTTTGTCATTGTAGCGAACAACGGTAACGTTGTCTGTCATGAGTTCACCGAGTTCACGGTGGATTTGATACGCATTCTCTGTTCCGTCCATCGCCAAGATGTTGTTGAAACGCTCGATTTCTTCACGTTCGTTAAAGTTGAAGAGCGCCTCTGAAACGCTCTCTGTCGCTTGATCGAGACCACGCATGTAGTTGACTGCCGCAGGACCTGCTTCCATTCCGCCATGAACGGCTGAGAGAAGCGAGTTCGCGCCGAGACGGTTCGCACCGTGCATCGAGTAGTCACATTCTCCGGCCGCGAAGAGTCCAGGAATGTTTGTCATTTGATCGTAATCGACCCAAAGTCCGCCCATTGAATAGTGGACCGCCGGGAAGATTTTCATCGGTACTTTACGCGGGTCGTCCCCTACGAATTTCTCGTAGATTTCGAGAATCCCACCAAGCTTGATGTCGAGTTCTTTTGAGTCTTTATGAGACAAGTCGAGATAAACCATGTTCTCGCCGTTGACACCAAGTTTTTGGTTGACACATACGTCGAAGATTTCGCGTGTCGCGATGTCACGCGGTACGAGGTTTCCGTAAGCCGGATATTTCTCTTCGAGGAAGTACCATGGCTTCCCGTCTTTGTATGTCCAGACACGTCCACCTTCCCCACGAGCCGATTCACTCATGAGACGAAGCTTGTCATCGCCAGGAATCGCGGTCGGGTGAATTTGAATGAACTCCCCGTTCGCATAGACCGCGCCTTGACGGTAAACCGCTGCCGCTGCCTGCCCAGTGTTGATGACCGAGTTGGTCGATTTACCGAAGATGACCCCAGGGCCACCTGTCGCCAAGATCACCGCGTCTGATGGGAACGCTTTAATTTCCATCGAGCGTAAATCCTGACAAACCGCGCCGCGGCAAATGCCTTCTTCATCGATCACGGCGCGAAGGAATTCCCATCCTTCATACTTCTCGACGAGGCCTTGAGCCTCGTAACGACGAACCTGCTCATCGAGTGCGTAGAGAAGTTGTTGCCCCGTCGTTGCTCCCGCATATGCCGTACGGTGGTGAAGCGTTCCGCCGAAACGACGGAAGTCTAAGAGACCTTCTGGCGTACGGTTGAACATAACGCCCATCCGGTCGAACATATGAATGATTTTCGGTGCATTTTCTGCCATCTTTTGAACAGGTGGTTGGTTAGCGAGGAAGTCGCCTCCATAGACCGTGTCGTCAAAGTGTTGCCACGGGGAATCCCCTTCCCCTTTCGTATTGACGGCACCGTTGATTCCGCCTTGAGCACATACTGAATGTGAACGCTTGACCGGTACAAGCGAGAATAGTTTTACCGGAACACCCATCTCAGCCGACTTGATTGTCGCCATGAGTCCAGCTAGACCGCCACCGATGACGATCAGACTTTGATTTGCCATGTACAATTCCCCCTAATTACAAGATGCCTGCAAACGTCAAAATCGAACGGATGCCGACAAAAGATAGTGCCAAGAACACGACACCTGATACGTAGCTCATGAGTCGTTGCGAACGCGGTGACTGTGTGATCCCCCACGTGATCGAGAACGACCAGAGACCGTTCGCAAAGTGGAATGTAGCCGAAAGAATTCCGACTATGTAAAAGAGCAACATGAGTGGATTGTCGACGATGCTTTGCATCATTTCTGCATTGACCTCCACACCGCGTAATTTCGCAAGGCGCGTCTCCCATACGTGCCACGAAATAAAGATCACAAGAAATACCCCTGTAAAGCGTTGGAAGAGATACAACCAGTTCCGTGCGTATGAATAGCGGTTCGAGTTAATCGATCCGAGAAACGCATAGTACACCCCGTACACTCCGTGGAAGATCATCGGTAGTGCGATAATCGTCACTTCAAGGAAGTATAAATACGGTAAGCTCTCCATAAATTGTGCTGCTTTGTTGAATGACTCCACTCCATCGACGATGTAGTAGTTGACCGTTAAATGGACGATCAAAAACAGACCGATTGGAATGACCCCAAGTAGCGAATGGACTTTACGACTAAAGTAGTCACGATGCGCTGCCATTCTATTTCCCCCTTTTCACGAGCGCTGGCTCGTTTTGTCAATAAAAGCGTTTTCAAATGCAGATATAGCTTTCTGTCTTTTATTCTACTCCTGTGAAAATTGTATGACAAGACAACCTAGCCGATTTGTGCCACATTCTTTTCAAAAATACAGGATGACCAAATTCTAAATGGTCGTTATAATGATATAGAGAGATTGGAGTGATGGGATAGAATGGAAACGATGAGCCAACCGATTTTCGCGATTGAACTACTTCGCGACTATGTGTTGACGGACTTGCTTGGTGAAGATTACGCCCAAGTCATCTATTGGTCAGGGAAACGGGTCGCCCGTAAGTTCCCGACGATGTCTGACGATGAACTGATCGCTTTCTTCGCGGAAGCGGGTTGGGGAGAGTTGACAATCAAGAAGGAACGCGGAAGTAAATTCACATATGAATTGATTCCGCCACCTGCGACTCAAGATAAAGCGACAGGCTACTATCAACTTGAAGCCGGGTTTTTAGCCGAACAAATTGCAGGTCGTTTCCAGTGTGTCGCAGAGGGGTATGCCGATCCCACTCGAAAAGCTGTCCAAATCACCGTCCAACTAGACCGGAAAGACGATTACGAATAAGAGTCGATGCACATGCATCGACTCTTATTTTTGTTTCAGCTGAAGTTGCTCATTCATATACTGGCGTACGTCATTGAGTTCATATTGATCAAACGTCACGCCTTCCCCTTTACAGCCCTGAGACGCCTTACGAACGACCGTCACAACATTTCCCGGAAAATGTCCGTTATCTTCCAGCCAACCGAGTGCTTCTTGTTTCGAGAGCAGGACACGTTCTTGTTCATAAGCCAATCCGCGTACCAAGTTCAACACGCAATAAATTGGATTTTCCTCCAGCGTGTCGAGACAATCAATCGCATCTGCACGAATCGCATCAGAAAAATGAGCGGAATCGAATCCGCAGAGCAATTGATGTAGTGGATGTCCGCGCCAAGTGATACCTCGTTCTAAAATCATCAACATATGAGCTGCCAGATCAGGGTCGGTGAATCCTTGCTGCAATTCGGTTCGCTCTTCCCCATTTGCCTTTTCAAAACGAGAACGCCACCCTTCACTATAGTGAAACTCAAAAGGACTCGGGTGACACCAGTCTTTTAGCTGAGCTACCGTCATGATACTCAGTTCGAGCGGATATGGTTCGTTGGAGTATAAGAGACAACAGTCGATGAGTTTATGTCGTTCCTCCCGAGTCAATGCGTTCGATACGACGAGCAACAAATCTACATCACTTCGTTTTGGATGAAAGCCACCCATCGCTACTGATCCATGAATGTATATATGCTGAACGGTTGGTAGAAATTCATCAATCGCTCTCACGAATGAAGCGATTGTATTCTCCACATCTGTCGGAAGCTGTCTCATTCATCCGTCTCCTCGTGCACATATTGAAGCACGGTCTCCGCTAATTTTTCAGGTAGTCCCGCTTCCTTCAATTGTTCGAGTGAGGCCAGACGGATCTGTTTCATCGACCCGAAATGACGGATGAGCTGTTGTCGACGCTTCGGACCGACACCCGGGATCTCATCTAATAGTGATTTTGTCATTTTCTTCGTCCGCAAGCTACGGTGGAACGTGATGGCGAAACGGTGGACCTCATCTTGCATCCGCTGCAATAGATAAAAGGCGCTCGAGCGTGGATGGAGCTCGACGACGCCACCCTGTTCCCCGAACAATAGCTGGCTCGTTCGGTGTCGGTCATCTTTTTTGAGCGAGCCGACCGGTAAGTCGAGCCCGAACTCATTTTGGATGACGTCGAGGGCCGCGTTCAATTGCCCAATCCCCCCATCAATCAGTAGGAGGTCGGGTAATCGTTTGTCTTCCGTCAAGAGACGGCGGAACCGTCGACGGACGACTTCACGCATTGTCTCGTAATCGTCCGGCCCTTGGACCGTCTGAATCTTATATTTCCGATATTCTTTTTTGAGCGGTTTCCCGTCTTCAAAGACGACGAGTGCCGACACGGCGTCCGCACCTTGAATGTTCGCGTTGTCGATGATGTCGACACGGGACAAGTTTGGGATGCCGATGGCTTCCCCGAGTTCACGCATTGCGAGCAACGTCCGCTCTTCGTCACGTGCGAGTAGCTCGAACTTCTCGTTCAAGGCGATCGTCGCATTCTTCGTCGCCAAATCGAGCAATTGTTTCTTCGCCCCTCGTTTCGGTTGCATCACTTTCGTTCCGATGGCGTCATTCAGTAAGTCGAGCCGGACCGTCTCCGGTACGAGAATCTCTTTCGGCACGACATTTTGTTCATAGAACTGAACGATGAAACTTTCGAGTTCTTCCGAAGGCTCTCCGTGCATCGGGAAGAGCGAGACATCTCGCTCGATCATCTTCCCGCCACGCATATAGAATACTTGGACACACATCCAGCCTCGGTCGAGTGTGTAGCCAAAGACGTCACGGGCCGTCGGGTCGGCCGTGATCATATTCTGTTTGTTCATGATCGATTCGACGGCTCGAATTTGATCGCGTAGTTCAGCCGCCCGTTCGAATTGCATGTCCTCAGCGGCACGTCCCATCTCGACATTCAACTTCGCGAGCGTCTCACTCGTCTCCCCGTTCAAGAAGCGCCGGATTTCATTGACGATTTCTTTTTGCGAATCCGTATCGACCGCTAGCTCGCAAGGACCCAAACATTGCCCGATATGATAATACAGACAGAGTTTCTTCGGCATCGGCTGACATTTCCGGAGCGGATACAGCTTATCGAGAAGTCGTTTCGTCTCGTTCGCCGCATAGGCGTTCGGGTATGGCCCAAAATAATGGCCTCCGTCTTTTTTCAGCTTACGTGTCGTCAATAGACGTGGGTAAGGTTCGTTCGTGATTTTGATGTACGGATACGTCTTGTCGTCCTTCAAGCGAATGTTGTACTTCGGGTCGTGCTTTTTGATGAGCGTCATTTCGAGTAATAACGCCTCAAGTTCGCTCGCTGTCACGATGTACTCGAAGTCACGGATCTCCGCGACGAGACGCATCGTCTTGATGTCGTGGGCCCCTGTGAAGTAGGAACGCACCCGGTTCTTCAAGTTTTTCGCCTTCCCTACGTATATGACCTCGCCATATTCGTTTTTATGCAGATAGCAACCCGGTTCGTCCGGGAGTAGCGCTAATTTATGTTTAATGTGGTCACTATGACTCAATTCCATTCACCTCAGTTTAGCTTCCTCCTGGACGGGAAAAAGAGTGTGATATCTCGTCAGAGGAGGATTTAATATTATGAAACGATACGATGTCATCATTGTCGGTAGCGGTTCCGCCGCGAGCCAAGCCGCTTCCATTTTACGAGAAGCCGGTAAAGAGATCGCCATCATTGAGAATTGGACGTTCGGGGGAACGTGTCCACAACGCGGATGTGATTCGAAGAAAATGCTCGCCGAAGGAGCCGAACTCCTTGCCCGAACGGAACGTATGCACGAGCTCGGGGTCGAAGGAAACCTATCACTCGATTGGGCCTCCTTTAAAAAGCGGATTGATGAATATCGCTTCTCAATCCCTACGTCAAAAACACAGCATTGGAACGAGATGAACATTGATTTATATCAGGGGGAGCCTCACTTTATCGATGAAGACTCCATCGTCATCGATGGTCATGAGTTGTCTGCCCATCAATTTTTGATTGCGACAGGACAAACGCCACGTCCGCTTGATATCCCTGGTGGCGATTTGGCCATCACGAGTGATGATGTATTCGACCTAGATGCAGTACCGGATGCGATTCATATCGTGGGTGCCGGCTATATCGCATTCGAATTCGCCCATATCTTTCGACGCTTCGGAAGTGACGTGACACTCCTCATCCGCTCACGTGCATTAAAAGCATTCGACCCGAACGTCGTCCATCGGCTCGTCGAGGAATCGAAGCGCATCGGGATCACCGTCCGCCACGATATCGAACCGACACGAATCGACGGGAACGTCTTGACGTTATCAGATGACTCTACCCTTGAAGGAGTTGTCCTTAACGCCACCGGGCGAATTCCAAGCATCGAGCGACTACGTTTAGAAGCGGCCGGAGTCAAGGCTGATCGTCACGGTTTGCTCGTGAACGAGTATCTTCAAACAAGTAATCCGAACATATACGCCGCCGGTGACGTCGCCAAGAGTCCAAATCCCGCACTTACTCCGTTCGCCGGTCAGGAAGGCCGTCTCGCCGCCTTAAATATGCTTCACGGGAATACGCGAGCACTTCCAGAGCGCCCTGCCCCGACCATCGTCTATGCGACTCCTCCGATTGCAAAAGTCGGTCTTACGGTAGAGGAAGCGAAGGCCGAGGGGATCGACTTCGACGTGAAAGAGACAGACATGTCGAACTTCTTAACTTATTCACGCATCCATGACACGACGGCTTACTCGAAAATACTTCTAAGCGCCGAAGGTCATGTCATCGGGGCACACCTAATCGGACACCATGCGCCGGAACTCATCAATCTGTTCTCTTTCATTATACAGAACAAACTGTCGCATCAACACGTGAAGCACTTAGAAGTCGCCTATCCGACTGCTGCTTCTGACCTCACTTATCTCATCTAAACAAAAGACGGGACTCGCCGAATGGCGAATCCCGTCTTTCTTTCATTCAATCCCTTTATCTTTGTCTTCTTTCAGTGCGTCTTGTAACGACTTCTTCCAAAGCGGGACCCCTTTCGCGTGCGCCGCACGTGAGATGAGGTGCCCCCCGACAGGAGCCGTCAAGAGGACGAAGAAGAGTCCAAGCAAGAGTCTTGCATCAAAGACGCGCTCATCTACATACACGTGTAAAACGGCCGCGAAGAGCACGAACATGACGCCCAGTGTCGCACTCTTCGAGGCAGCGTGCGTTCTCGAATAAATATCCGGGAGACGAATGAGACCGATTGCGGCGACGACGGTGAAGAAGACGCCGATAATCGTAAAGATGCCGGTGATAAGATCAAAGATCATTGTCGCGGTCATTTTGGATAATCTCTCCCCTCTCTAAGAATTTCGAGAATGCCACTGTTCCGATGAAGGCTAAAATACTGAGCAGTAAGATGACTTCAAAGTAAAGTGTCGTATCAAGCAGGATGGAGAGCAACGCAACGACCGAGATCAGCGCGATTCCGATTGAATCGAGCGCGATGACACGGTCCGCTGTCGTCGGTCCCTTTACGACACGATATAACATCATCAGCATCGCAAGCACAAGAATGGCGAGCGAGATGTAGATGAGAACATCTAAAAGATCCATCACTCTGTCGCCTCCTTAATACTTAATTCAAAGTTATCATATATATCTTTTTGTAACGCTTCTTTATCTGGCATATTGAGCGCATGGATATAGAGGACGGAGTTGTCTTTCGATACTTGGACAACGAGCGTTCCCGGTGTGAGCGTGATCAACATCGAGAGCAAACTAACTTTCCACCCTTTATCGAGCGATGTCTCATATCGGAAGATCCCTGGTTGAATCTTCAGTTTCGGACTTAACACGAGACGCAATACCTCAAAGTTCGCAAGGAACAATTCACGGATGAAAATCAAGAGCAGTTTGAACAATCGCCAGACGCGAGCGAAATAGAATCCGCCTCCGCCCGCTTTGAAGAACCGGCGCATCATGAACAAGATAAGCAAACCGAGTAAATAACCGACGAAGAAACCGCTCGATGTGAACGATCCCGTGAGGAACATCCAGATGAACGCCAAGAAAAAGTTAATCAAAAGTTGATAAGCCATCTGTCATTCACTCCTTTATCACGGCATCGATATAGATTTCTGGATTGACGAGCGGTTCGATTGCTTGCGTGATATACGGGTGGATGGCTTCTGCCCCAAATCCGTATGCGACCGCAATGGCAAGTAGCAAGAACACTGGCACAATCAATCGTTTCGTATATGGCGCGAGTGGCCCATCGTACTCACGTTTCGCCTCTCCCCAAAATCCGTTCAAGAAAATCTTCATGACCGAATAGAGGACGAAGAGACTTGAGATCAGAACGAGAAGTGGTCCAAAGAGCTCGCCTTCGTTCATCCCACCTGACACAATCAACAGTTTCCCGAAGAACCCACTGAGTGGAGGAATCCCCGCAAGAGAGAGCGCTGCGATGAAGAACGTCCATCCGAAGAGCGGGAATCGTGTGATGAGCCCCCCCATATCCCGGAGTTGACCAGATTTGGTGATGCCAATCATCATCCCGACAAGCATGAAGAGGACGGCCTTGATCAACATATCGTGAATCAAGTAGTAGAGCGACCCTTCAAGGGACGTCTGCGTGTTTACCGAAATTCCGTAAAGGATGACCCCGACCGCGATCATAATGTTGTAGATGATAATCAACTTCACATCGTTATAGGCGATCGCACCCGTCATCCCGATGAAGATCGTGAGGGCAGCGAGCACCATGAGGAAGGTCTGTAAAAACTCACCGTTTCCATCAAAGAGAAGCGTATACGTCCGTAAGATCGAGTAGATCCCGACTTTCGTCAAGAGGGCTCCGAACATCGCAAGAATCGGCGTCGGCGCGACCACATACGCTCCCGGTAGCCAATAGTGAAGTGGGACAAGTGCCCCTTTCATCCCGAAGACGATGACGAATAGCACACCGATGACGGTGATGACGTCCGGATTGTCGACGAGCGGGATCTTCATCGCCAAGTCTGCCAAGTTGAGCGTGCCTGTCACGCCATAGAGTAAGGCAACTGACATGACGAAGAGGGCCGAGGCGATAATGTTTACGAGCAAGTACTTGATCGATTCGCGTAACTGAACGCCACGTCCACCGAGTACAATCAGGACGTACGAAGACATCAAGAAGACCTCGAAGAAGACGAACAAGTTGAAAATATCGCCTGTCGTGAAAGCACCGTTCACCCCGACGAGCAAGAACAGCATCGCAATGTAGAGATAGTTGCCTTCATACGATTCCGAGAAATAATGGACGGCGAACCACACGATAAAGAGTGTGAGCAATGTCGACGTCGTGACGAGTAGGGCTGACAGCATATCCGATACGAGTGTGATCCCGAACGGTGCCTGCCAACTCCCGAGATTGAGGGTTTGAATTCCCTCTGTCGAGACCGTGTGCACGAGAAAGAGTGACACGATCGAAGTGATGACTAAAGCTCCAAGAGCCATCCCGCGCTGCAGCTGGACACGTTTCGGCATGAACATCATGAGGATGGCCGCAAGCGCAGGAATGACGATTGGAAAGACCGGTAAGTTAATCATACGATTCTGTTCCTTTCATTTCTTCCATATTGTCCGTGCTGAGCTCCTGATACGTGCGATAAGCAAGTACGAGGAAGAACGCCGTCACCCCAAAACTGATAACAATCGCCGTCAAGACGAGAGCTTGTGGTAACGGGTCTGTGAATTCAGTCACCCCATCCACGAGGACAGGGGCAGCCCCCGTCTTCAATCCTGCCGTCGTCAAGACGAGCAAGTGTGCGGCGTGACTGAACAGTGCCGTACCGATGATGATGCGTAACAAACTTCTTGAGAGAACAAGATAGACCGCACACATCGTCAGGACACCGATGATGATGCTAACGAAGATTTCCATTATTCACTCTCTCCAATCGTTTGAATGATCGTCATGGTGACACCGATGACAACAAGGTAAACGCCTAAGTCGAATGCAATCGCCGTATGGAGCGTCTGCTCACCGAGAAGCGGCAAATGAAACTTTCCATAAGCATGTGTCAAAAACGGACGACCTAGAAAAACTGAATGAAGACTTGTCGCAAGCGCAATCAGCAACCCACTTGCTGTCATGAGGCGATAGTTGACCGGAAGTACGTTCGCGAGCGTCTTCGCATCGAATGCGAGTAACAACAGGACGAGGGCCGCAGAGGTCATCAATCCACCGATGAAGCCTCCACCTGGTGAATAGTGACCGGCAAAGAACAAATCAATCGAGAAGATGACGATGATGAAGAAGATGATGATTGCGGCCGTCTGCAAAATGACGTCATTGACGCGTTTGCTGTTTTGCTTCATGTGCACCTTCTCCTTTCGTACGTCGTGATGTTCTAAATTTAATCATCGTGTAAATCCCGAGGGACGCAAGTCCGAGGACCACGATTTCAAACAAGGTATCAAAGCCACGGAAGTCGACAAGGACAACGTTGACCATGTTCTTCCCGGCAGCGAGTTCATACACGTTCTCTTTATAAAACTCAGAGATCGAGGTGAGCGATTTATTCGTCAATGCCATGAAGCTGAGGAGCATCACGGTCGTCCCGACGAGAATCGCCACGAGAGCATTCCCCACTTTAAAGCGCATGCGCACTTCTTTCTTACTGATGTCCGGCATGTGATAAAAGACGAGTAAGAACAACGCCACCGACACCGTCTCAATGACGAGCTGTGTGAGTGCCAAGTCAGGGGCTCCGAAGAAGACGAAGAACAGTGCCACGCCGTAACCGACGACCCCGAGTAAGATAATAGATGGAAGTCTCGACTTCATAAAGAGAATGGCGAGCGCACCGAGCATGACGACGGTCCCGAGAACATATTCATACGGTGCGATTTCTGCCAAGTTCTCAAATGAGAAGTCGTACATCCCGAACCACCAGATGCTAAAGAGCATCATCCCTGAAAGGAATACGAAGATGTAAATCAAGTATGACCGAATGAATCCCGTCATGTAATTGTCTTTGAAGCGGTATGCCGCTTTGTTCGACCAGACGAGCGTGCCGTCGTACATCCCGTTCAGCGTCAAACGATATGGGATTCGGTTATAAATTCCCATCCATTTACCCAACTGCCCGAACAGCAACGAACCGAGCACCACGACCCCGATGGTCATGAACAACTCAGGTGTCAATCCGTGCCAGAAGTAGATGTGGACGTCGACTTCCTGTCCCTCTGCGACAAGGGTCGGATAAATCGATTCGACTGCCGGTTTGATGAGCGAGTGCGACAACACGTTCGGGAAGAAACCGAGAACCACGACGAGAAGCGCAAGAATGACAGGAGAAATCAACATCCCAATCGGTGCCTCATGCGGTTGTTTCGGTAACTGGTCGAACTTCGCTTTCCCCATGAACGTTTTCGTGAACAGCATGATGCTGTAGATGAACGTGAACACACTACCGACAAACGCAATAATCGGGAGTACAATTCCAATCGTATCAAGTGCAAAGAAATCGGCTGAAAAGACTTTCGTCGTCGCCTTTAAAAACATCTCTTTACTCAAGAATCCGTTAAACGGAGGAAGACCTGCCATGGACAAGGAACCGATCACGGCTATCGTGAATGAGATCGGCATGACGGTCATCAGACCACCGAGCTTACGAATATCACGTGTTCCTGTCTCATGATCGACGATCCCCGCCATCATGAAGAGCGATCCTTTGAATGTCGCATGGTTGATGAGATGGAAGATGGCCGCAATCGTCGCCACCATAAAGATATTGTCATCCATCCCATCATAGTGAAGCGCCGCAGCCCCGAGACCGAGGAGCGACATGATCAACCCGAGCTGACTGACTGTCGAGAATGCCAAGATTCCTTTCAAGTCGGTCTGCTTCACGGCATTGAACGAGCCCCAGAACATCGTGAACATCCCGACCGCGGCAATCGTCCACAACCATACAGCCGACTCTTGGAACACCGGGCTCATACGGGCCACTAGATAAAGACCCGCCTTGACCATCGTTGCCGAGTGGAGGTATGCACTGACCGGAGTCGGTGCTTCCATCGCGTCAGGCAACCAGATGTGGAACGGGAATTGCGCGGACTTCGTGAATGCCCCGAGCAAAATGAGAATCATCGCCACGAGGAAGAATGGGCTCTCCGCAATCACACTGGAGTTTGCGACCATGTCTCGAATGCTGTACGAGCCAATCATCGACTCGATTAACACGATCCCCCCAAGCATCGACAATCCTCCGAATACCGTGAGAAGCATCGACTTTTGAGCGCCGTAACGAGAACGTTCTTTTTCATACCAATATCCGATTAACAGGAAAGATGAAATCGAAGTGAGTTCCCAGAACATATACATGACGATCATGTTGTCCGAGAGAACGACCCCGAGCATCGCACTCATGAACATCAAGAGATACACATAAAAATTCCCGAGCGACTCTTTGTCCTTATTCAGATAGTAGATTGAATAGAGAACAACGAGTGACCCGATCCCTGTGATGAGAAGGGCGAATAATAGACTCAGTCCATCGACATATGCCGTGAAGTTGATCCCGAGGGATGGCATCCACGCAATCGTCTCTGTCACGACGTCCCCTGCACTTGTAATCGGAATGAATCCGGCGAAGTAGGTGACGAGGACGACCGGAACGATTAAGACGAACCAGCCTGTATGAATTTGTCTCATCCCCCGAAACAAAAGCGGGATGAACGGTGCCGCAAGGAGCGGCAACAAAATAGCTAAATGTAACACCGACAAGAAAATTCCTCCTTCGAACAGAGTCGTACCATTGAGTGAGTCGTAAAGTAAGTTCACTTGACTCCATCAAGTCTTCCTCATGAGTATAGCGCAAATTTTCAGTCTGTTTCCATGATAAAAGCTTCCAGTTCAGACGCTCCCTCGTCAAAATTTCGAATCTGTTAAATATGAAGGAAGCCGACGGAAAATCCTCAAAAAAAATTTGAAAAACAGACGATATGTATCAGAATTGGCCCTTCAATCAGGCTGTATGGGATAACTCAACTTATTCCCCGCTTGTCTGTCCTTTTCCTTCTTTTCAAGTCGATAAAACAAAAAAAGCAGCCGATTCGAATCGGCTGCTACGCAATTATTGTGCTGTCGCGATAAACTCTTTCAATGCCTCTTTCGGTTGGAAGCCCATTGTTTTAGAAACAGGCTGACCGTCTTTGAACATCATGAGTGTAGGGATACTTTGAATTTGGAAAGCACCTGCGACTTCTGGGTTTTCGTCTACATCGAGTTTCACGATTTGGACTTGGTCACCCATTTCTTGATCGAGTTCTTCGAGAACTGGCGCGATCATGCGACATGGTCCACACCAAGTTGCCCAGAAATCTACGAGGACGACGCCCTCTTTTACATCTTGTTCAAACGATTGAGTCGTTGCGTGTTTAATAGCCATTTGTAAAAACCTCCCCAATAAGATGAGAGAGTCCTGATAGAGAACTCTCATGCAATTCATGTTCAGAGTATACCACGGAGGGTAACAACCCCAAAACGTTTTGCTTATTAGCTATTGACGAGGTGTTTGCGGAATTCTTCTGTCAACATCGGGACGACATCGAACAAATCGCCGACGATCCCGTAGTCAGCTACGGTAAAGATGTTGGCTTCCGGATCCTTGTTGATGGCGACGATGACTTTTGCGTTACTCATCCCTGCCAAGTGTTGAATCGCTCCAGAAATCCCACAAGCGATGTAAAGGTCAGGAGTAACGACTTTACCCGTCTGTCCGATTTGAAGTGCATAGTCACAATAGTCAGCATCACATGCTCCACGTGAAGCACCGACGGCTCCCCCGAGAAGTTCAGCCAACTCTTCGAGCGGTTTAAATCCGTCTTCACTCTTCACGCCACGTCCACCTGCGACGATGACTTTCGCTTCCGACAAGTCGACTTTCCCAGTCGCCTTCCGGACAACTTCCTTAACGATCATCGCAAGGTCTTTCAATTCGACTGCAGGCGTTTCAACCGTCACACTCGCTCCAGCTTGAGGCGAGAGCGGGTCGATGTTGTTCGGACGGATTGTGAAGAACATGACCGAGTCTTTGAATTTCACTTTTTCGAACGCTTTCCCTGAGTAGATTGGGCGAACGAACTCTGCGTCACGACCTGATCCTTCGATCGAGACGACGTCACTGATGAGTCCGGCATCAAGGCGTGCCGCGAGTTTCGGTGCAATGTCTTTCCCAAGAGCCGTGTGTCCAAGGACGATCAACTCTGGGTTCTCTTGCTCGATCAACTGACGGAGCACTTGTCCGTAGCCGTCTGGCGTATAGTGTTTGAGACGATCGTCCTCGACGACGAGGACGCGATTTGCGCCATACTCCCCGAGTTCTTGTGCGAGTGATTGGACGTGATCCCCGATCACGACTGCCGTCACATCGTCTGTCAATTGTTTCGCCGCAGCGATGGCTTCGAATGATACGTTACGTAACGCGCCTTCACGCGCTTCTGCGAGTACTAAAGCTTTCATCAATGATCTCCCCCTTAAATGACTTTCGCTTCCGTGCGAAGAAGTTGTACGAGCTCGCTTACTTGTGACGACATGTCGCCTTCAAGGATTCGGCCAGCCTTCTTCTCTTCCGGTAAGAATCGTTCAATCGTCTCGATTTTCGCTTCGATTTCATCTTCGTCGAGGTCGATATCCATGAGCTCAAGTTCTTCAAGCGGCTTTTTCTTCGCCTTCATGATTCCAGGTAAGCTCGGGTAACGTGGCTCGTTCAATCCTTGTTGCGCTGTCACAAGAAGTGGGAGTGCGACTTCGATGACTTCCGTGTCCCCTTCGACGTCACGCGTGACCGTTGCCGTTGACCCGTCGATTTCGAGAGCCGTGATCGTCGTCACATAGTTCATGTCCAATAGTTCTGCGACACGTGGAGCAACTTGTCCACTACCGCCATCGATGGCAACGTTTCCTGCGAAGATGAGGTCGACGTCTTGTTCTTTTAGGTATGTCGCGAGCACTTTTGAAATCGTGACATGGTCCGCGTCCTCGACATCGTCCTCGATTGAGATGCGAACGGCTTTATCCGCACCCATTGCGAGCGCTGTACGAAGTTCTTTATCCGCGTCTTCTGGTCCTACCGTGATGACCGTGACCTCTCCCCCGAGTGCGTCACGTTTTTGAATCGCTTCTTCGACCGCATATTCGTCATACGGGTTGATGATGAACTCAGCGCCGTCTTCTTGAATTTCCCCATTCTCGAGCTGAATCGCTTCCTCTGTATCAAACGTACGTTTCAGCAAAACAAAAATATTCATGGTTGATCCCCCTTTAGTCAATTCTTCCCATCATTCATGAATCAGCATTCATTTTTTGAGCTAGTGATAGGGCTTACTATTAAGCAAGCCCCTTTTTTAACATATGGTGCACATCCGGAAGCGTCGACATCAAATCGTATTTGAAGCCGCTCGCCATCCAACTCGTCACAACCTCATCGATTGTGCCGAAAATCATTTGACGGGCGAGTCGATAATCTAAATCCTTGTCGAACTCTCCTGTCTCGATTCCGTGTTTGACGACGGAATCAATCAAATTCAAGTATGGTTTAAGCACTTCCCCGATTTTTTGACGAAGTACCAAGTTCGACTGTCGAAGTTCGATTTGGGTCACGACAGCGAGGTCATAATCGGCCGATAATTGTTTCAAATGGGATTCGATCAGTTGGTATAACTTACTACCGGCTGTCGACTCGTTCTCGATTTGCTGTTTCGAGTAATCGATAAATAGCCCCATCTTTGCCTGGAACAATTCAATTAAGAGATGTTCCTTATTTTTAAAGTACAAGTAAATCGTGCCGTCCGCGACACCCGCCTCTTTGGCAATGGCTGTCACCTTTGCACCATGATAGCCATGATTGGCGATTACTTTGACCGCCGCATCAATGATTCGGTCACTTTTCGAAATGTTATTTGTCATAAACCCCAAGCTCCTTACCGTTGCAGAAAAATGAATGATGGTTCATTCATTTATTATTCTATCATGCCTACGCTTGGTGTCAACTGCTTTGTTTCACTTGTTTTGCCTTCTCTTCATCGACGAGGACACGGCGTAGAATCTTCCCGACAAACGTCTTCGGTAACTCATCACGGAACTCATATAACTTCGGCACTTTATAGGCCGCAAGCTTCTCACGGCAATGTTTGTCAAGTTCTTCTTCCGTCACGTTCGACCCATCACGAAGCACGATAAATGCTTTCACCGTCTCGCCACGATATGGGTCCGGCACACCGATGCAGACCGCCTCTTTGACGGCCGGGTGCTCGTAAAGAATCTCTTCAATCTCACGCGGATAAATATTGAAGCCCCCCGCGATAATCATATCTTTCTTCCGATCGACGATATAGAAGAAGCCGTCCTCTCCCATGTACCCGAGGTCACCCGTCGCGAGCCACCCATCTTTTAAGACAGCTGCCGTCTCCTCAGGTTTTTGCCAATAGCCCTTCATGACTTGCGGACCACTCAACATGATTTCGCCAATCTCACCAATCTCTGCCTCCGTCTCTCCGTCTGCCATCACTATTTTAGCAGAAGTATCCGAGAGCGGCGCGCCGATTGAGCCGACAATCCGTTTATCCCATAAAAAGTTCGCATGTGTGACCGGGGATGTCTCAGATAAGCCGTACCCTTCCACGATTCGACCACCCGTGATTTTTTCAAATTCTTCTTGCACCTCGATCGGAAGTGGGGCCGAACCTGAGATACACGCCTCGATTGAAGACAAATCATACTTTTTCAATTTCGGATCGTTTAAGATTCCGACATACATCGTCGGGGCACCTGGGAAGAAATGCGGCTTTTTCTTTTGAATCGTCTTCAAGACATCTGTCACGTCGAAGCGTGGGACAAGGACGAGTTCATAACCGTTCGTGACCCCG
The DNA here is from genome assembly GCF_018617455.1 of Exiguobacterium sp. s22. GTDB lineage: Bacteria > Bacillota > Bacilli > Exiguobacteriales > Exiguobacteriaceae > Exiguobacterium. Next base: position 176,945 of record NZ_JACSKD010000004.1, on the reverse strand, counting down.
AAGTTTAGACAGCATGACATCCCATACACGTGGAAGAACGGCACGACGCACAATACACGCTTTTCGTCTCCACGATTGTATTTATAGAATAAGTTCGTAATCTGGTCCGCATTCGCCGTCAAGTTGAAGTGAGTCAACATGACCCCTTTCGGAAGACCCGTCGTCCCTCCTGTATATTGCAGAACCGAGACATCTTCTTTCGGATCGATGTCGAGTGGCGTGACCGGATTGAAGTCTTTGTAGTCTTTAAACGGCGTCGAGCCGGTCGTATCGATCACGATATTGTTCTCGCGCTTCACTTTGATTGGGTACAGTTTATTTTTGGGGAACGGTAAGTAGTCAGCGATGCTCGTCGTGATCACGGTCTGAATCTCCGTCTTCTCACTGACGCGAAGCGTTTTCGGATATAACAAATCGAGGGTGATGACTAGTTTGACGCCTGCATCCGTTACGAGGTTTTCGAGCTCTCGCTCCGTATAAAGCGGGTTCGTTTGGACGACCGTCCCACCGGCGTACAAGACCGCATAGAAAGAAATGACGTACTGAGGGCAGTTCGGAAGCATGAGGCTGACACGGTCCCCTTTTTCGAGACCTTTCGCTTGAAGCATCGTGGCGAGTCGACGTGCGGCGTCATCAATCTCAGCATACGTCCACTCTTTCCCGATAAAAGAGACGGCCGTACGATTCGGAAAATCCTTCGCTGCGCGAGACAATGCCTCGTAGAGCGGTTTTACCTCATAATCAATCGATTGGGGCATACCTTCTGGATAATCTTGTAACCACGGTTTGTTCATCGCTGTTCCTCCTTGGAAATGAATACTCATTCAGTTAATTCCATTATAATGCTAAGAAAACGCTTTCATCTACCCTTTACCCGATAATTTTCAGAAAATATCAAAAAAGCGATTGGATTTGTCATCCAATCGCTGTCAAACTCGCCTGAAATAGGAATCTGTCGACTCTAGTTTTTCAAGCTTCTGATTCATGAGTTGTTGCAATTCTTTTTCATGACGAATGTTTGCGAAGTCTGTCTCGAACCATGCCTCCATCTCCGGTCGGGAGAAGGCATACGTCCGGTTCGGGAATGCGAAGCGGACAATCTCGGCGTTCGGGATGAGGGTGAAATAGGCAGCCGCATTCCGAATCGCAAGACGTTCCTGTTCCGCTCGCTCCATCCCCGGGTCTTCGTAACGGACGGTCAACCCATATGGACGCTTCTTCGTCTGCAGCTCTACTGATTGATAGCATTCATGTAAAGGCAAACTCCCGGCAATTCCAATGACTGCATTGTGATCTCCGACTTTCGACCCTTTGTATTCAAATGCCGTCGGTGTATCTGGATTCGTGCATCCAGCTAACGAAAGAATGAGTACGAGCAACAGACAGAAGCGTTTCATAGGTGTCCCTCCTTACGATTTGAGTCTCAAGTTGAAACGGTAAAGCAAGCGCTTGGCGAGTAAGTGTGCTAAGAACGCTCCGATCACAAAGCCAATCATATATAACACGCTATTCGCTTCATACGTGAACGTTGTGAACATAATTCCTGTGAACATCGCGATACATCCAACGATGATGATGTGAACGAGCCATAACCAGTTGTTGAACATGAAGAAGCGACCGTTGTTTTCTTGTGGCGCACGATTATACATCCAAATTCCTAACCAGAATGACAAAGCGATGAAGGCGATGGACGATGGGATGCTAATTGAGATGAAATCTTGCCATTCGCTGTCAGATTGGACGAATTCATATAAAGTCAGATTCGCTAAGTTTCCAAGGGGCGAAACGACTTGGATAAATACACCATTGTATAGGGAATCCAGCCATGAACTTAGTCCCTCTAAACTCGTAAACACATAAGCCGAACCTTGGATTAGTGCAATGATGCCTAACGGGAATATCAGGGCGACAAACGACCATGCCGCTTGAGAAATCGATTCCCCTCCGAATGACCCCATCCATAAAGCCAACGAGAATAACGAGATGCCAATCAAGGCGATGTACAGGACAATCACGACCGATTTTAAGACGGTCCCTTCTAATAAGAAGGAATAACGGGAAGTGGCGATCAGTGTAAACATCGCGATACTTCCTAACAGCGTAGACATGACAATCCCACTTGCCCCCAATACCCATTTTGATATGTACTGCTGGGTCCGGGTGAACGGAAGCGACATCGAAAAATCCGACATTTGACTGTTGCGTTCGGCTCCAATGAGCGAGGTGGCCATGAGCGCACTAAACACGACAAACAAAAATACAACGGGACCGAGAGGAATCACACTTCCAATATCCCCAATATAGTAGGCGATGCTTGAATCGGCATCGAAGAAGGACTCAACCGTCAGGCGATCTCGTTCTTCAAACGGGATACCGTAATCTACAGAATTCGCTCGTGCATCTTTAATCTGTTCATCAAACTGCTCGAATTGTGTCCAAGCCGGCACTGTGAAGGCGACGACACCTAAGAAGACGAGCAGGATCCAAAGCAGTGATACTTGTTTCCAATCTTTTTTTAACAATACTTTAGACAGCATGGGCTTCTCCTCCTAACTGAACACGGAATACGTCTTCAAGAGACATCGGAATCTCTTCGATCAGCATCGGATTGTATGAATCGATGAACGCTTCGAGCTCTTCCGTCCGTTCTTTTGCCATGAACAGCACGACACGTCCTGTCACGTTGATGATTTCGATATCTTTTCGTTCGAGCAGTTCGACCGGGACATGGTCATTGAACACGACTTGCCACTTGATGCTGAGGGCACGCGCCTCTTCGAGCGACAAGATCGCTTTGACACGTCCGTTCTCAATCATGATGATGCGGTCAGCGATGCGTTCGAGTTCATGCAGTTGGTGACTCGAGACAATAATCGAACAGTCCCGATTCTCGACTTGGGCAATCATCAGTTTCAACACGTCAGATTTGGCGACGACGTCCAAACCGTCCGTCGGTTCGTCGAGCAGATAGTATTTCGCTTGGACGGCGAAAGCGAGCGATAACGTGACGAGTGCCTTTTGTCCTTTTGAAAGTTGGCGAATCTTTTTGTTGTCGATGTTGTATCGCGTCAATGTCTCACGAAAGACGGTACGGTTGAATGACGGATAGATCGACTCATACAAGTCCGTCGCCTCGTTCACCGTATAATTTTTGAGCGCGTCGGCTGAATCCGGTACGAAGATGACGTCACGCTTCAATCCCGCATCTTTAAAGATACTTTTCGAACCATAGAGTACATCTCCCTGATCTGGGCGGATGATGCCGACCATCGTCCGGAGAAGCGTTGTCTTACCGGCACCGTTACGACCGACGAGCGCGATGATTTCTCCTGATTCGACCGTGAAGTCGATGCCGTCGAGAATCGTCTGACGGTCGATTTGTTTACTTAACTGTTCAACTTTCAGCATTGGTTTTCCCTACTTTCTCATATTCCGTCCGTAATACGTCAATGGCTTCGTTCAATGGCACATTCGCATAGTGACAATCAATCGCAATCTTTTTGATCGAGGCAATGACCGGTTCACGTGCCGCATCATCGTCCACCCAGTCCTCGGAGACGAACGTTCCACGTCCACGTCGCATCTCGAGTAGACCGAGCCGTTCTAACTCCTGGTACGCCTTACTGACCGTATTCGGATTGATGACGAGGTCGGTGGCGAGTTCGCGCACGGACATGACTTTGTCTCCAGGCCGTAAAATCCCCCGGATGACGAGCTCTTTCGTTTGATTGATGATTTGTTCATATAGCGGTTCTGAACTTTTCATATCAATTTTGTATAACATGGGTCACACCCTCTCATAGTCAATGATACTCTTTAAGTGTATTATATGTATTAGTACACGCAATTACAATAGTTCTTTGAGGGCACTTTTAGTTTACAGGGAAATGGAAATGATTTGAATAAGACTTTGGACCGAGGTTTCTCTTCGTCGTATCAGGTACATTGGGGTAGAGGTGAAAAAGTGATGAAAAAACGATTTATAGTAGCCATGGTCGGAGGGCTTCTCGCTGGCGGACTCTACGTATATACGACACATGAAAAATCAGAGGCGCGTGAGGCATACAGCGCGTACGTGAAGGAAACGTACAGTGAACAACCCGACATCGAGCTGTCACGCGACTGGCATATGGGCGGTTATATCGGAGAAATGACATTGACGAAAGAACCGTTCGCCGGCAAATATTTTATCGAGACATATGGTGACGGCTCGATCCATGACAATGTGCTCGAGACGTATTGGGAACGCGAGGCAGAGCGGACGATTCACGAGCGCCTCGTATCGCAAGGAATTTTAAAAGAGGAAGAGACGGTCCGTGCGGAAGTACCGACCGGAGTGTCCGATGATGCGCAAGCAAAAGTAAGCCCGACCCCGACGTCTATCTATGAAACGAATCCGAAGACGTATCTCGACGTCTCGATCATGTTTCATGAAGACTGGAACAATACGGACGAACAGAAACAACGGATTCTCGATGTCATACGCGAAGTGGAATCCGATGTCTATTGGATTCACTTCTCGTTCGACGGGAAGCCAGGTGGCAATGATGACTACACGGAACGATATATGATGTTCACGCGCAAAGCGTCTGACATCGACCCGTCCTTCCTCGATGTGCGGACGATCGAGGACTTGAATGCCTACGACCGAATGTATGGATTCGACGAGACGACATTCACGACAGAATATCGATTTGATGGCACCCCCATCGAAGAGGAGACGACACGATAATTTGATGTCGTCTTTTTTTGAGCGTTTGACTTTACAGGCGATTAGAAACGTTGTATCGTTTGACAAGTCAACGATTGATAAGTCAATTGAGAAAGGTGGGACGCAATGGACCTACGTGAAATCAGCCGATTACTTTACCAAATCAAGTTAGCGGAACAAAACGTCGCATCGTCGTTCGAACGGGAGACAGGATTCAGCCTGACCCGCTACGAGATGTTACAAGTCGTCAAAGAACGAGGCGTTTGTTCGCAACGCGTGATTAAAGAAGAAATGAAAATCGACAATGCCGCCATCACCCGACATTTGAAAATCCTTGAAGAGAAAGGGTATGTCGTCAGAGAGCGGAACGCGGAGAACCATCGCGAGATGTTCGTCCGTGTGACAGAGAAAGCAGAGCAAGACCTCGGACACTGCGAGCGAGACGAACGAGCCAACCATCTCCTCTTACAAGCCTTGTCCGCTGAAGAGATTCAACACTTATCCGGGCTGCTTCAAAAATTGAACAGTCACGCCTAAACAGAGAAAGAAGGAATTCACCAATGGCAACTACATTCGAAAACAATACATTTACAGACGTCATGTTCGGTCGTAAATCAATCCGTGTCTATGACGAGAACGTGAAAATCTCCCAAGAAGAGATGCTCGAGATGATCCAAGAAGCAACAACGGCTCCATCATCGGTCAACATGCAACCATGGCGCTTCGTCGTCGTCGAAAGCCCAGAAGCGAAAGAGACGCTCAAGCCGCTCATCCGCTTCAACACACGTCAAAACGATTCGTCTGCAGCGATGCTCCTCATCTTCGGAGACATGGAATGCTACGAGTACGGCGAGCAAATCTACGATCAAGCGGTCGCAGAAGGCAAAATGCCACAAGAAGTGCGTGACCAACAACTCGGTGCAATCATCCCTTACTACAAAAACCTCTCGAAACAAGAGATGAACGACATCGTGAAAATCGATGCGAGTCTCGCAGCGATGCAATTCATGCTCACAGCCCGTGCACACGGTTATGACACGAACCCAATCGGTGGTTTCGAGAAAGACCAACTTGCAGAAGCGTTCGGTCTCGATAAAGATCGTTACGTACCAGTCATGATCTTGTCTGTCGGGAAAGCGGCAGAAGAAGGTTACGAATCAGTTCGCCTTGATGCTCAAACAGTCACTTCATTCAAATAATTTATTAAACAATCGGAGGAATCAACTATGATCTTAGTCAACGCCACATTCGATATTCAAGCATCACAACGCGAGAACTTCTTGCGTGACATCCAAGTTTTAATCGACTCATCAAAACAAGAAGCGGGCTGCGTCGGATATGACCTATACGAGTCAACGTCTGTCGAGAACCGTTTCGTCATGATCGAGAATTGGGAAGACCAATCTGCTCTCGAGCAACACAATCAAAACCCGGTTCTCATTAACTTCGCACAAAACGTCGCGAACTACGTGTCAGCGAAACCTGTCGTGCAAGTAGCAGCGGTCAACTAATATGTCGACGCTCACCCTTGTGCTCGGAACGCTTGTCGCCATCGAATTCTTCTATATCTTCTATTTAGAGACGATTGCGACGGCCTCTTCCTCGACGTCGCGCGTCTTCCGCATGTCGAGAGACGAACTGACGAGAGACTCGGTGTCGGTTTTGTTCAAAAATCAAGGCGTCTATAATGGATTGATCGGAGTCGGGCTCTTGTACGGACTCTACCTCACCCCTAATCCAGTCGAGATTGTCACCATGATTCTGATTTATATCATTCTCGTTGCCCTATATGGCAGTATCATGAGTGACAAGAAGATTATCCTGACACAAGGTGGGCTCGCCATCTTGACGTTGTTGTCGATGATTATGTGATGACAGAAAAAGCGTTCGACCTGAGAAAAGGTCGGACGCTTTTTTGTCATTCCGAATTCATCAAAAAACCGCCCTGACCGAAGTCAGAGCGGAATCGTATTATAAGACGAAAATCGCTGCAGATACACCGACGACACCGACGAGTGCCATCGCATATACCGGTACACGTGGCATTTCGCCATTGTTGTCGAGTGCTTTACCGAACATGTAGAAGACGATCGGGTGCACGAGGAACGGCATCGAGAAGATGAGCGGGATGAGAAGCGACGCTTCCGTTCCGAACATACCACCTTGAACCGCTGCAAACAAGCCGAAGTGCGAGATCGCTGACGATTGTGCCATCGTCGTGTAATCAAATGCAATCGTGCTGAACGTCAAGATGACGAGACCACCGAAGACGGCCATCATCTGCCATCCGAACGAGAACTGCATAAGAGCTTTGACTTCTTTGAAGTCTTCCCCGTTCGCCGCACGCAAGTTTTTCAACGAAAGCGCCGTGAGCGCGAGTCCGACCAAGACGATGATCATCGTTGGCCAGATCCAGAGCGCGCCGTTGTCGGCACTAACTGCGAGGATCGAGAAGACGAAGATGTGTCCGAAGAACGGGATGTTGATCATGATTGGCGCACGTTTCGCTGCCACTTGACCGAAGTCCCCAGCCGTACATGCTCCTGTGAGACCACTGTGTGAAAGTGACCCCGCCATACCTGGCGCGAGGTTACGGATGTGACCCGTACGAGCGAACCACATGATGAGTGCGATTCCACCGAACATCCAGAACAACTGTCCGAAGAAACCGTACACGAGAATCGAGTTCATGCCTTCGATGGCGAACGCGTCACCAATTCGTGAACCTCCAACCATGAAGTTGGCAGCCAAGACGACCGGAATCCCTGCGAAGAGAAGCGCGCGGACAGTCGGTCCATACGTCCAGTTATGGAAGATGGCACCGAGTGCTGACGAAATCAACATCGCGAAGAAGATTTGCGGCAATGCGATAATCGGCTGAACCGCTGTCGCAATTAAGAACGAGACGAACAAGATGACAAGCAAGAGGACTGTCTCGATGACACCTTTTTGCATGTATACTTTCTTGTCCTGAATCTGTGCTTTATGGTCGATGAGTAAGAACGACACCGCAAGACCGAGAAGTGCGAGGATTGGGTAGTAAAGCGCGATCCCTTCTGCCGTACCTGGCTCGATTGCCATACGGAAGAACCCTTCCAAACCGACGAGCAAGAAGAACGAACGGAGGATGAAGATGAACTGCGTACGTCCTGTCCCGAGGAACATCTCTTCTTTAGAAGGAACGACGATGTCCTCCATGTCGAGCTCTTGTTTACTCAAGATTTTACGAAGTTCTTGTCCACCGACGAAGAACGAAACGACCAAGGCGATGATTGTCGTCCGTGACAAGAAGTCGACGAGTGGGAATTCAGGAAGACCCGGCGTCGCGATACCGAGCTCGACCATACCGAATCCGAGACCGAGACCGAAGATGACGATGACGAGGATCGGCGAGAAGCGCGTCCCAGCCACGACCATACGAGATAAAATGACCATTGGAATGACGAAGGCCATAAGCAACCAGAATTGGTTGATCAGTTGCATTTGAGATAATTGCTGTACAAGTTCCATTAACTAACCCCTAACATAATTTTTAGCACACAATATCGAAGTGTACAGGAATGAACATTATGTGACAATAGGGTGTGATGTTTTGTAAACATTGAAAGCGGAACCAAGTGAAATTGGTCCCGCTTTCGTTAGTTATTGGATTGTCTGAGGCCCCAAATGCCTTTATTTCCTGTGGAATAAAAGAGGTCTTCTTTCCCGGTAAAGCTCGCTGAATCACTGGAATGCGCACGAATCTGTTTATTGACGTGCCCTTTCCAATCTTTATAGCGATCGAGCTCGAGTTGATAATACGATTTTTCGACATATGCATAAATATCTTTTAAAGATGCCGTCCCACCATGGTATTGGAGGGCGAATTGGATTTTGCGTAGTAATAGGCGTTTCATATTACCCCACCTTTCTACTTCTGTTTCATTTCAAAGTAGTCTTCTAATTTGTTTTCAACTGCTAATTGAATAGCAGCATGCGCTTGTTTAGTCGGAATGCAGTACTCTTCTCTGACAATGAGTTTCCCATTTGAATTCTCAAATGGTGATTTACCTGTTCTTCGTGATTCTGTCGTCAAGGCTTTAAACGGTAGCGAATTTAGATGACTTTCTATTTCCTTCTGTGAAAATGATTCTTGAAATATTTTAGCGATGCCATTTAAAGAATGTTCTTCACTTTGCTTCCTTACCAAATCATAGTATTCTTTTGCGATCACATCAGCTGATAACGGGTGAAACCAATCTTCATATCCTCTGTTGAGCATGATTTGTATGACATTCATTTTATATGTACCTTGACGCGCAAAACCATCAATAAAGTTACAAAAAGACTGTATAGCAATCTCTGATGAGTTGATAGTTATTTTATCGTTCAGCATACTCATCCTTTCGCTTTCCGACTAAAGTAGTAATGCAATCGAACATCTACAATCTGTTTAACCCATTCATAAACGGTTAGATTGCGGAACGCTTCATTGAATTCAATATGCAGAGTTTCATCTTCTACATAAAACGGTCCTTTGGCAATTTTATCGAATGGCATTCGTAACAATAATTTTTCAATTCTTTGTTGATGGAATGGTTGCTGAAAGTCTTTTGTCTTTCCATCAATCTGCTGACGATATGGTTCTTTTTTAATGTAATCATAAAAAGGAAGAGCGGCTTCAGATGCTTTAAGTGGCTTGTACCAATTCTCTTCTCCCCGTTTTAGCATAATTGAAAGTACAATCATTTTATAGCTTTTGGTCATGCTCGTGTATTCCACCTCGACGAGAAGCGACTTCACATCACTGTATAGTATCGTTTCTTCCTCACTTAGTTCTTCGAGTTTATGCAAGAATCCGAAGAACCCACCAAGCTTTCTCCATTCGGAACGATACGCATCTATAGAGTATTCTCCTCGTTGGGTTAATTCCATGTAGCTTGGGCGTCTACCCATTTCTTCTTTCACCATGAAATAATTTTGTTCAAGTAATTGCTGACGCGTCGAGGAACGTGTCACCATTTTCTTCAGTAGGTCAACAGTTTGTAAATCAAACTCAATTGTACATGACGAAGGTAGATCAATCGTAGTTGGTAAGGAATTCACTGTATCTTGTCGGCTAGTCGTCAACAAAGCCAGTTTCTTATCAATGTTTTTATAGTTCCCAATCAAATCGATAATCGTACAATGTGTCTTTCCTTTTGATAGACGTAGTCCTCGTCCGATTTGCTGGGTGAACACTGTCAATGATTCTGTCGGACGACAGAACAATAGCGTATCGATTTCAGGGATATCGACACCTTCATTAAATAGATTCACTGCAAAAATGATGTCCAATTGTCCTTGCTTTAATTGGGCAATTACTTCCGTTCGATCATACTCGGCCTGACTATGAAGTGCTACTGCTTGTACTCCTTGCCTCCTGAAATAATCAGCCAAATATTCAGCTTGTATAACGGAAGAACAAAAGCCAAGTGCTCTCGATTGATGATGCTCTGACCAAGCCATATATATCTTCTCGGCAACACTTTCTTTTAACTGTTCTGCCAATAACTCTTCTTGATCATAACGACGTCCATTGATCAGACGAATCTGAGAGTAGTCGATTTCATCATAGATTCCAACGTAATGAAACGGGGTTAAAAACGATTCTTCAATTGCTTCCGTAAAGTGCATCTGGAAAGCAACGTTATCATCACAAAGTGCATATACGTCTCCTCCGTCTAAACGGTCAGGCGTTGCAGTCAAACCGAGTAAGAACTTCGGTTGAAAATAATCTAGCACCCGACGGTAGGAAGGAGCAGCCGAATGATGGAACTCATCCACGATTATCAAATCGAATTGCTCCGGGTCATATTGCTCCATTCTTTGTTTCGAAGCTAACGTTTGAATCGAGGCGAACACGACGTCAGCAGTATCTTGATTTCTTGATTCACCACCGAGTAGTAACCCGGTCTTCCAGTCATTCGCCACATTGAGGAATGACTTTTCTGCTTGTAACAAAAGTTCTCTTTGATGTGCGACGAAAAGGACACGTTTGAATTGTCGTGCAAAAAATGCACTCAAATACGTTTTCCCTAATCCTGTCGCCAAGACGAGCATCGCCTTTTTCCGACCTTCCGCCATCGTTTCTCGGAGTGCCAATAACGCTGCGTCTTGGACAGACGTCGGGGTAATCGAATCATCTTCTATGTAGACGGGAGAATGTTCAGCGACCTCCAATTCTTTCATTCGATCCTTTCGCGCTTCATACTCTTCGCGATAAGGCTGTAACGAGACTGGATTCATCATTTGCGCATATTCACTATAAAATAATTCATGGAACGCAGCGACTGACTCTTCAAACACTTCCTCTGATACATTCGAAGGAATTTCAACATTCCATTCCACACCATGATTTAGCGCACTATGCGACAAATTCGAGGAACCTACAAAAAACGTACCGCTTTCTATTGTACGGAACAAATACGCCTTTGGATGGAACGACCTCCCTTTTGAGCGGTATAGCCGGAGCTCAACATTCGGTATTTGTAATAGCATATCCAGCGCATCAGGATTGGTGAGGTACAGATAGTCTCCTACCAAGATTCTGATTTGAGCACCTCGTTCACTCGCACGTATTAATGAAGTAAATAATTCCTTCACCCCCGACACTTGTGCAAACGCGACGACCATATAAATTTCAGTCGCCGCGTCTATGTGTTCTTGTAAAGGGGTGCCTAGATTGCTCGTATGGAGTCGTAAATCACTCATGATCGAGGACCTCTTCTAAAAATAGACCCTTTTCAAAACCGCCACGTTTTTGGCGTTTCTCTTCACGAATTCGGTTCAATTCATCAAAGTCTGCCCCATGCATATTTCCGAGAGCATAGACCAACTCCAAAATGTCAGCTAACTCTTCTAGAGACTCTTCATCAATGTTCGTTTCTTCATACTCTTTGATTTCTTCGTAGAGTTTCAATCGTGATTGCTCGAAGTGTTCGGCTTGAGTAAGTTGCTTCACAATCGGGATTTTTCCTGATTCGTGAATGATTTCAGGGATGTTGTCTCTTACTAATTTGTTATAAATCATGTCATATCTCCTCTCAATCATCTATTTACATTTTAGTAAATGCATAGGTATAAATCACTCTAAGAATAATACCCAATACTTTTTTAGTTATGGTCCCCATTAAATGATCAGAATCGATGATTATGATTCTATATTTTGTTACAATGTTTGTAAAATATCATGTTGTGTAGGAAGGAAATTAACAATGAATACCCATAAGAATTGGTCATTTTTAGTTACAAATCTAGTACCGGATGAAGATACCAAATTCACTTACGATGAATTTAGTAAGTGGATGACTGATTCACCCACAGAGGCCATGGTTTACTTAGATGGTATTTTTCAATCGTTAACTTTGAAGCGAATGTATATGTTAGCTAAAAAAACCGGGCGTCCCGCTCTCTCGGAACGATACTTTGCTCGACATGTTATCAAACACGGTTGGCAAAAACTTAAAGTTGAACTGAACGCTTCTATGAAAGAATTGAAGTGGGCCCACCGTTACATAGAAATAAGTGATTTATATACGAAACGTAACTTATTGAAAACAGAGACAATGGAGGCATTCGAAAAATTAATTGCACTAACAGAAGTATTTCTACAAGAATCTCAAGAGTCCTTTGATGACTCTTTCAATGAGAATATGACTGATACTATCGTTGAAACTTCAGATGTATTCATGATGCCCCCTAATTCTCTATACGAATCCGATAGTGCACAAAGACAGCAAACTTCTGAGGAATTTTATATAAAAAATGATTTTTCAGCAAAAAATGAAGAAGAGGAAATGAATGAAGAAATCGAAATGGATGAGTCGGTTCATGAACATATTGATGAACCATCCCAACCATCAACTGAATTGGAAACTAGTATTTTATTAGAACGTTTACGAATGCTCCAGTCATCTTCTAAAGAGTCAGTCGTTAACGCTGACAGCTTTGGTTTGTTTCGAGAGTATATGCACATCAATCGTCCGATTCAAAACTCTCTTCTTGAAACATTAGAAAAAATTAATGCGGAATCAACTCCTCAACTGATTTTATTGAGCGGTAGTGTTGGGGACGGGAAAAGTCATTTGCTCGCTTATGTAAAAGAAAAATATCCGGACTTGGTCACTAACGTTAGAATTCATAACGATTCAACCGAGTCATTTGATCCATCTAAGAGTTCAATCGAAACTTTAGATAATGTCATGTCATCTTTCTACAGACAAGACTCAAATACAAAACATCTATTGATTGCCATCAACCTAGGTGTACTACACAATTTCTATAGTTTTGCCGAGTCTGAAAACCGATATGACTCACTCAGAAAGTTTATCGATGCATCAGACATTTTTGGACATGGAGAGCATATCGTCTACTCTTTAGATTCTATCCATCTCTTGAATATCGCAGGTTTTCAAACATATAGTGTTGGTGAAGAAGGGGCCCACTCTTTCTTTTTCACTAGCATTCTCGAGAAAATCGTTTCTGAATCAAATGAAAACCCGTTTTATACTGCATATCTAGAAGATACAAATCATGGTCATCGCTCTATTGTGCATGACAACTATGATTTCTTATCTAATTCATCTGTACGTGAATCTGTTGTCAATGTAATCATTCAAGCCATGATAAAAGAAAAACTCATTATTTCTACTCGTGCATTTTACAATTTCATTTTCGATATCTTAGTTCCATCGGACTTAAATCTCGACCGTGAGAGACCGGAAGCAGCATTACCTAATCTGATTTTTGGTCATCCTGATCGCTCTAATATTCTAAGTTCATTACATCAAAATGATCCGATTTCATTCCGTATCCCTTACTTTGATGAATTAATCACTAAGTATGTGCTGTCACAGCATCCTCAAGAAATTGCTAAGAATGAATTAAAAGAGATTGGAGACGTATATAGTTTCATACATCATTCACCAGAAAACGAAAGTAAACTAAATACTTTGGGAACATTTCTAGTGCGTAGCTACTCACTCCTAAATCCAAAAGAAGTCGATCAGTCCTATATGAATTTTTTACAATATGTAAAGGCGTACTACCTTGGTGATGGTGAGAATATCGAATCGTTATTTGAACTCATTCGTAGTGTCATTTATTTATGGAAAGGATCTCCGCGAGAAAATTATCTCTTTATTGACAGCACAAATAATGAATATCGCGTGGCATATCCATTCCAAGCGGAAGAAATCGTAGACCAACGCCTCTTTGATAGTGCTGAAACTAAAGATGACGCTTTTTATCGCTTCAGTCCATTTATACGAATCGGTTTTGACGTAAATGGGAAGGAGATTCTTTTTGATCTTGACTATAAATTGTATAACTTACTGGTGAAAATACAGCATGGATATCGGCCAAATCGTAATGACTTAAGAGATGCTGTGCAGTTTATTGACTTTTATGATGAACTCATCCGATATACAGATAAATCAAAATCAATTCTACTAGTCTCCACTCATGATGGTTCGATGGTGGAATTATCTAAACCAAAGTTCAGCAAATCAAAGTTCGAAGTTAGAAAGGTGAAGCAGTAATATGATAAATACTCAAGATGTAAAAAATTACGAATTAGACTGGAAACTTCTCGAGTCATTTCTGATTCAAAATAAAGGCTATCGTTATTCACGTAGAAAAAATACATTTGTATTACCTTTACCTACACGTGAACCGGAACGAGCAAAGTTCGAAAGCGGCTTCTGGCCAATAACTGGCGGTATCGTGAGATTGTTATCTAATGAACCGCTCATTCCTGAACATCCTAAGTTGGACGAGAATCACATCCTGTCGATTGGAAAATTTGATTCCGAAGAAACGAGTGAATGGTTCAAATATTTTATCAAGAGTCAGCAACGTAAAATCGAAGAAACAGAGATTTCTAGTTTGTCGCAACTTCCTCTACTCACTTTAAGTGAGAAAAAAGAGAGGAATGGTCAAATCGATTTCATTAACTATGTCTATGGCACGTTGATTGAAGGAAATGAAGAATTTCTTTCACCACTGTTTTTAGATGAAAACAATGATGATCTTCTGACACAAATTTTTCGAAGTTCTCGCTCGACGAATAAGTCTACATTCAATAGTCCTTATTCATGTTTGTTCCCACGTTTAAAAGAACAATTTAAAGAAGATTTAATTCATTTATCCACAAATCCAAAATTCTTCTTAGACAATTTAAATCATCTATTCATTCAATATACGTTTATCTTGATGTCCCAGACTGTTCTTCAAACTAATCGATTTACAAAATTTGATAATGACAAACTCATTCCGCTCTATTTTTTAATGGAATGGGAAAAGGCAGCCCGCTGGCGTACAAGTTATACGAACGGCTATCGATTGTTAAAAGAACAGGTGAAGGATTTTTACAAACATGAGCATGCACTGAATATCGTTTCTCAAACACCAGCACTTCAGTCACAAAAAAACTTATATTATCATCATATTGATGAATTACTAACTGCAGCTGGTGAGGATTCAAAGAAAAATTATATTCAATCACTCTATTATTGGATGAATAATTTCTATACGCAGCATAAAGGTATCGAAACCCCACAATACAATGCTGACAGCACGTTAGATGAAGCCTTTAGAGACTTAGCCGAAGCAATCTCAATTGGATTGAATAAAGAGTTAAAGTCTCGATATCCTGCCGCACTTGACGTCTTTCTATTAAAATTCTATAGAAAACATGGTGGTTCACTTGGCTCATTACTTGCCGTAAATCAAGAACAATTATTGACTCTTATAGCTTGCTCAATTAAACAGGACAAGATTGAATTGAATAGGCTTTGGAGTGAACTTGAATTAAGAGGACTATTCTTTGATCATCACTCAAAAGAAGAAATTGTTGGGCTATTGGATAAACTAAACTATTTGGAAAAGAAAAGTGATAGCGGGGATGCACAGTATGTCAAATCAATTTTATGAATTTATCACACAACAATTATTACAATTCTTTAAACATGAGATTCAACAAAATAGAACAGATCGTTATTACGTCTATCTTCCGACAAAACAAGATGTAAAAGAAATGTATGATGCACTTTCAGGTTTAAGCGTTTCTGAAACCTTCACATATAAACATCCATTCGGAAAAGAAAATTATGTTACCAATTCACTTAACTTTTCTACAGGAAAATTAGTAATAGCAAGTTCGCTTGATACAGATATTGATTATCTCGTTACTCTGAGAAATGAAATGAGTGAACAAAGCGGGCAATGGTCGAATACTTCCTTAATGATTCTGACTGATAATTTAAATGACTCTATCCGGGGTGGAAGTATCGACTTGACTTCTGAAGGTCGTCCATTGCACATTAGCAAAATCATTCAACATTTAGATCAACAATTGGCAAGTAGTGATTTATCGAAATCTGAACAAATGATTATCGCCGATTATTTAAAACGTCGTAATCAACAAAAACAGATTACGAATGGTTCATTTCTAGATTTCATCGATATTTTAGGTCTTTTACACAAAGATACGCTTGATTCGGATGACTATACCTCATTACAGTACTTTCAAGATGGCGACCTAAGTTCGCTTATTCGTGAACGAGATGAAAAAAATGTTGGGTCAGCTTCATGGAAAAAGATAAACCGACAAATCGAGAATCGCTTATCAGAAAATCACGAATTATTCGAAGATGTTGTACGTTACTTCACGTTAGGAAACACTCGTGAAAAACTAGAAGAGCGATTTGATAACGGGGCCACAAAATTAAAAGAGGATACTTGGCAACAAGCTGATTACACTGTATTGAAAGAATGGGAAGAGAAAGCAAAATCAAATCGAGATATTCAATTCATATCCGAAAAAATGATTGCAAAAACAGACGGCTCTAAATTATCAACTTCACATTTTTGGAAACGCCCACAGTCTGAAACTAAATCAGGTCAAAGAACTTGGCACATCATCGTCTTTTCTACACAAGAAGCAGACACAGTTCAAATCCATCTTCCTTTTGACCGTTTTACGTCGAAGCAATTTTTGGACAATAAAAGTGCAAAATCAACCGTAAGTTCTGGACATTCTCTTATTACTACGATTGAAAACAATTCTACCCAAGTTACTTTCTCACGGGTACGCTACAAACATGAAGGTCAGACTTCCACTACTTATTTATTTAATATTGCAGTTGTTCCACTGTCGCCTGAGTTTTTAAATCCGTATCAATCACGATATTTGATTGATACGACACCTAAAAATCAACAAGCGATTCGCTTAATACTTGATGGCCATCATTTAGTTGAACTCGGGGACGGTTCGGGACAAATAAATGATGTTGTTGTTGGTTCATCAGAAGCGATTAAGATTGGACATAATGATGTCATCACTCTTCCTTTGAATGCTCTTGATGAAGGAGAATCTCGCGTTCGATTCTCTGTAATGATTGATGAAGTTGAGGTCCCACTAGCTATTAAAGACGAGATGTTAAAAACTACTCCTTTAGATGGTGTTAGTATTTGGACTAGAAAGAGAAAAGATGAAACATCGTTTTTAATCGACTCAGATTACAAAACCATCCATAATGGTCAACGCACTTACTCTACCAAATCAATAGACCGAAACTTCTTTAAAATGGAACAAGATTGGTTAGATGAGCATGTACGGTATGCAAAGCAACTTTCCGATGATACTTTCGAGAGCATACCTTTAGAGTTACCAAGCGCCGTAGAAACGAGTTATGATTTATTTTTAAACACGGTTAAGAGTAAGGGAACAATCCCTTCACTCATGTATTACGATGACCAAGTACAGTCAGCTGCCTTTGATTTTATAAACAACTACCTGTCTGAAATTGAAAAAATTAAAGCTCAGTCTTTAATGACTGTACAACAACGAAACCTATACCGTTTAGGACAAATGGAGACGATTGACGGTTTATTATTAACTCCATTCTCACCGTTGAACATTGCTTATCAATGGCAAGTGAACTCGAATTTAGGTTCTGAAGATATCGATTCGAATATTTTAAAAAAATTAAAAGCGAGCTATACATTGCCTTATGCGTTTAATGTACATGAAATGCTGCTGAAGCCAACGGATTATTCTCCATTACCTGAATGGCATGAATACGTGATTAGAGAAAAAGTAAGCATAGGTGAAACAAACTCTTACTTAGCAAAAGTTGTAGAAGAGAAAATGACCCACTTCACTGATCATTATGACTATTTATTCTCAATACAAAATTCGGCTCCGCTCTGTATCAATGTTATCAATATCACAAATGATGAAGAAATTTTAAAAGGAGTTATTTCTTGGTTCAAAAATCAAATTTCTTCGAAAGGTGTTCTCGAAAACATCAAACCACTTGAGGTGTCTCTATATCTACCAAACGCTTCTGGGTTAAGTGCTTTTGATACATTAAACGAGATAGAGACTGCTGAACAATTAAAAGAGGAATTCGGTATCGACTTATCTATTGATGACTTCGAAATAGATGATGTTTTACATGTTCTTCAACAGTCTATCCTTTATCGAAAGTTAGACTTAGAGGAATCAATCCTCTATTCTCATATTTCATTTTATAAAATGGGAAATGAATCGAGAATCGTTACACAACCGATGCGTGATTTATCAAATAGCATGAACTTAGACGGTTTATTCACTACCGTATCATCGGTTCAAAGTGATGATACCGGATACCGCGTTGGATTCGGTACAAAAGGAGCCGACATTAACAGAAGTCTTATGACAAAATTCGGCTCACTTTATAATGAACTTACAGCCAACATGAAAGACGGTGGACACAGTTCTTATATGAAAGATGTTTCATTGACAATGCACATCGATGTTGCTGATAAAGACGAACTCGAAAAAATTTATAGCGCCTCACATTGGGTAACGTTTATTGATCCACCTGTCGGATTAGATTTCTTTAAATCGTCTTCAGACAATTTAATCATTGTACATTACAGCGACCAATACTCATCAACAAATGGATATGATGCCATCACTGTAACTGACAAATCAAAACAATATTTTAATGTGATTGAGGAATTTGTTAACTCTCAGGGTGTGACATCCACACAAGAACAGACAGAAGAAACAATTCGTGCTTTCAACACGTTTAACGGAGAATGGTTACTTCGAGCTGTCCAAGGAAGAGGATACGATAAACGAGAAAAGATGAGTATTGTTTCAGCAATTAAAGAAACACTATTGCTTTTTAATGAAAAAAACACGATTTGGGTACCAATTTCTATGGAAGAAGTCGTGCGTGTTACAGGCAATGTGAAACTTAGTAAACGTGCTGGTCTATTTTCAGGAAAGACAATTGGTCGAAAAGGAAATTGCAGCGATGATTTATTGATGATTGGACTAGAAATAGATCAAACACAATTAAAGGTACATTTATTCCCGGTCGAAGTTAAAATTGGAATAAATGACAACAGCGTCATCTCAAAAGGTATTTCACAAATCACAGAATTGAAAGCTCGACTAAATGACCATCTACTCGATTTAACTACTTTTGACGCTAAATTCTTACGAAATTATTTCGTTAGACTCTTCATCAACAATGCAAAAAAAATGCAAGAAAATGAAATTTGGCCTAGTAAAGATTTTCGTTTAAGTGCAGAGCTAATTGATCGGTTGATGAACGATGATTTTATAATCGTTGATGAAAAAAAAGCAAAATTCGGAAATGGTGTTCTTGTCTCATTTAAAAAGCATTCAGAGTCTGTACGTCACTCCAGAAGTCAAGGTGTCGTAATACTAGAGTTACCTGAACAACACGGTTATGAAGCACTTACTCAGTCTTTAGATTCACTTGAATCTTCCAAAAAGGAAAAATCTTTAGCTCCAACTTTCAAAAATGAAGCCTTTGCTTCACCTGCTGATTCGACAGAACAACAAAAATCAACAGATGAACTAGAGGACAGAAGGAACTTACCTGAAGACGAAAATCATACTGTTGTTGAACCTGATTTAAAGATTGCCCCACTCACTCAGCCTGACCTTGAACTTGTAACTCCAAACGTTGTTAGTCTAGAACAGGTTAGATTGCATCTAGGTAGTGAATTGAATCAAGACTATTATTGGGAATACGGGCATCCACGACTATCCAATCGACATCTCCTAATCGGTGGTCGATCAGGTCAAGGAAAAACCTATTTTGTACAGTCTCTTCTATTGCAGTTGGTCGAACAAAATCAATCCGCATTGGTAATTGATTATTCGAATAGTTACACACTAAGCCAGCTCGATGAAACATTTGTAAATCGAATGGGCGAAAAATTGACAGAACGCATTGTGTATCATGAATCTTTCCCTTTAAACCCTTTTAAACGGAGAGAAAAAGAAATAAGTGGTCGGAAAGAGCCTGAAAAAATTGTTGAAGTTGCTAGAAGAGTAGCTGCAGTTTTCGCCTCTGTATATAGAGGTTTAGGCGATCAACAGAAAAATGCGATTTATATGGCAACTAAAAATGGTATTGAAAAATACGGAGAAGACATGCGAATGGAACTTCTCATTGAAGAACTCGAAAATCTAGAAACATCATCAAAATCAACAATCCAATCTGTCATTAGTCGACTAACCCAGATGGTTGACATGGATCCGTTTGACTATGAATCGGATAATGACTGGAGTAAAATTTTTGAGAGTAACGGGGTTACCGTTATTCAACTTGAAGGATATGACCAAGACGAGATTAAAAAATTGCTGGCAGAGTTTATCCTTTGGGACCTATGGTACTACTCACTATCAGGATCTAAAGATAAGCCGATGCCTGTTATTTTAGATGAGGCACAAAACTTATCTTTCCGTGATGATTCTCCGTCGGCAAAAATTCTTCGAGAAGGTCGCAAATTTGGCTGGTCAGCTTGGTTCGCCACACAATCATTTAGTAACTTCGACAAAGAAGAACTTGCCATTTTAGACAATGCGGGTACTAAAATCTACTTCGCGCCTGCCGATAGCGAATTAAAAGTAATTGCAAATCGCATTGGTACCATATCTTTAGATGATTTGCGCAGTTTGAAAAAAGCTCACTGTCTCGCTGTTGGACAATTCAAAATTAGTGATGCGGAATTGAGTAATCAAGAATTTCATCATGTTCAAGTTCCACCAATGAAATGAAAAAACACGCGTCAAATTTTTGGCGCGTGTTTTTTCATTTTTTGATTTAAGTACTATTTTAATTATACGTATGCAGAATTTTATTTTTTCCCTTTATATTCTGAAGAATTGAAATCATGACCAAAAGCTTCCTTCCACAAATCATACGTCTTAAATAATTCTCTTTCACCATTTTTGCAGAGATGAACATAAGTAAAGTTATAAGGATTTCCTTTTGCTACTCTTACGTAGCCATTTTTCTTAGATATAATTTTTCCTGATAATGAAATGAAGTATAAATCTTCAAATCCTTTTGCTCGAACACTCCTAGTCAGTTCATTTTCCAAAATACAACCTCCTCCATCAATAGTATATTTAGTCTACTTCAAACGCCTTCACATACGCCACATGATCCAACATCACAATCAACTCGTCCTCAAACTGTACGAATCCATCACCCGCATGTCGAAACGCTTGAAAAATCGACTCCAACGCCTCATATCGTGTATCTGCCTCAACCATATACGTCAGCACTTCTTCATTGACCAAATGGAACTCAATCTCGAATGTTTTCATCGCGTTCACTCCCTTTCGCTCGACCCTTATTTATTTATCTATTCCCTTTTTAGTAATCAATTGTACAATTCTTTGTTCCTTCAACCTCACTCCGGTTTGATGGCATCAATGATTAAAGAAGGGAAAACAAGCTCATCTCCTTGATTTCGAGGATCATACTTCTTGGACCGAAAGATGACGCCATCCTCTCCATCCCAATCCTGTTGATGGAATTTTCCATTCTCATCGCAGTATTCAAGTAATTTCACTTCATAGCCAGCTGTTTCAAACAGACTGATGATGGATTGATATGTATGGACAATCTTGTGACTCGCCGCCGGATGATTTTTCGGACCAGGTCCACCGACTTGTACAATCTGTCGATACGACTCATCTGGAAAATATCCATCTGGTACCGCACAGCGAATATACCCTAAAGGCTTTAAATAGTGATGGCACAGCTTCGCTGCGGCCACTCCTTCTTCATACGTAAGATGTTCCCATACATGTTCGGCTAAAATTGCATTGATTGAATGTATAGCAAAACGGTTTTGCCAAGAAGATTCGTCCAATACATCTAATTCTTCTTCTTGAGTATGAATCCAACCTGGATTGTTATTGTACTCCCCCGCCCCAATCACAAGTTTGATTTCATCCGACTCTCGATTCGAAGATTCCACATGCTCCGCTCCTTTTTTACCATTCCTATGTACGCTTACTATTCCGTATATCTATTCGTTACTCCTTTGAAACCAAGATAAAAATTTATCCAGCTATCTAAAGGAAAGTTTTTCCTCTAATCTAAAATAGTCAGAATATTACGTCCTCTTACATATTTTCACTACATATTAGTCAAAGGAGATAATTTATGGTATGGCTTATCACTTCACATGCGAACACTTAACAAAACGCTTTGATACGGGTGACGTAAAAACAGTCGCCTTACGAGACATCAATCTCCGCTTTGAGCACGGAGATTTCATCTCCATCATCGGACCATCCGGATCTGGGAAATCGACGCTCCTCAGTCTGATCGGTACACTCGACCGTCCGACAGAAGGCACGTTGCTCTTCAACGACGAACCGATCTCGACGCTCTCTGCAAAACAACTCGCGGACTTCCGTTTCGAGAACATCGGCTTCATCTTCCAACAGTTCCATCTCATCCCGACACTGACGGCGCTTGAGAACGTCATGTCCCCGCTCTTCGGACGAAAAGTCGATTACGACGTACACGAACGTGCGCTCGAACTGTTGAAAGAGGTCGGTCTTGCTGACAAGGTCGATTCGTTACCATCCCAATTGTCTGGCGGTCAGCAACAACGTGTCGCCGTCGCCCGCGCCTTGATTCATCGTCCGAAATGGCTCCTCGCCGATGAGCCGACGGGGAACCTCGATACACATACGGGTGACGTCATTTTTGACCTCTTGATCCGCTTGAATCGTGAGAACGGATGTGGCGTCCTCTTCGTCACCCATGACCCGGAACTCGCCGACCGGGCCAACCGAAAAATCGAGATGCGCGACGGGCAGGTCGTCGCCATGAGCGACGTCCATCATGCTTAAGTTCATTTGGAACTCGTGGTGGCGGAATAAGGAACGATTCATCCTGCTCATGGTCGGGATGCTCATCGTCAGTACCGGGCTCAGCTACCTTCTCGGCGTGACCCAGGCGAATAACGGGACGGTCGTCAACGAGCTGCAAAAGCGTTGGGACTCGTCTTATCACATCGTCGTGCGTCCGAAAGGCAGCCGAAGCGTGACGGAAGATTTGAACTTGCTCGAGCCGAACTATATGAGCGGACTCGAAGGCGGGATCACACGCGAACAGTACGAGACGATTCAACAGATTGCCGACATCGATGTCGCGGCACCGATCGCGATGATTGGATCGACTTATTCGAGCTCGTTCACGCAAACGCACACGTTTGATAAAGCAGGTCTCTATCGCCTCAAGATGAACACACTCATCGATACGGGCATTGAAAAGATCAATGACTTCCAAGATTTGAAAGCTTACTTTTGGGTCGGCTGGATGCCAAACGGTGATTCCACTCACATCGGCATCGGCCCGACCGCCCTATATGAAGAATTCCCACTTAGTTACGGAAGCGATGTCATGCTCGCGGGGATCGACCCGGTCGCCGAAGCGAAACTCGTCGGGTTAGACGATGCCGTACAAGCGACAGCGTTCAGTCGTTACTTCAATGAAGAGGATGTCCCAGAACCTTACGATGAAGACATCACGACAATCCCGATTTTGATGAGTACAAAAGACTACGTCGATGCCTCGATCAACTACACCATCGAAGAAGTCGATGCCGATACGAGCGACCAAGAAGCCTTTATCAAAACCTATCTCGAGAAAGGGAAAGGGGAGTATCTAGATAGCTTGAAAGGCACGAAAGTCGCCTCATACGACTTTACAGCCCAACAAATGCACGACAATATCACAAAGCACATTTTAGAAGGAACACCACAGCCCCAAGACCCTCGTGTCACGGTTGACTACACTTGGCTTTCCGAGAAGGCGTCACCTCTTGTCTATGAAGGCGTGACGAGCCCGTTCCCGAAACGTTGGCCGTATTCATATCAAATCAAACCGTTCCTCGCTGAGGGTCAAGTGAAGTATGGTCAAGAAAGCATGTATCGTAAGTCCAATTTATACGCAGAAGACCTCAACGATGTACCGAAAGTAAAATATAACTACATCGGCTTATTCGACCCATCGAAACTGAAGTTGTCAAAAGATCCGTTGACGGAACTCCCGATGGAGACGTATTTCCCGGCAAGCGCCGAATGGGTCATGAACTCGAAAGACGAGCCGGTCAACCCACCGACGACCGTCAAACCGACGAATAACCCATATAGCTTCTTGACGAAGCCACCTTCAATGTTGACGACACTCGACGCGGCGTTCGCCATCGCCGGTGACAAGGCCATCTCGGCCATTCGCGTCAACGTGAAAGGCGTGGAAGTCTTGAACGAAGAAAGTGAGGCGAAGCTCCAAGCAGTCGCCAAGGAGATTGAAGACAAGACCGGTCTCATCACCGACGTCACGCTCGGTTCGTCTCCACAATACGCCGTCACCTATCTCCCAGGTTTAAAAGGAGAAAGTTCGCTCGGTTGGATTCAGCAGCCATGGATTAAAATCGGGTCGTCGATCACGATTTTCCAAGAAGCGAAACTCGGCTTCTCCGGTGTCGTCGCGAGTGTCATCCTCGTCGCGATGTTGTACGTGTTCAGCTCGAACATCATCATGCTGTACGCGCGGAAGAAAGAGTTCGCCATCCTCTTGTCACTCGGTTGGCGGCCGAGTCAGCTGTCGAAACTGTTATTCTTAGAAGCCACGATTCTCGGGTCGATGGTCGCGCTCATCTCGTGGATGATTCTCGGGACGTTCCTTTGGACGGCGGCCGGCTCGACTTCGATTACCCGTATCTTATTAATTGGACTGGCCGGGCTCTTAATTTACTGGCTCGGGACACTCATCCCGATTCGACTCGTCCGTCGCATCAAGCCATATGAAACGATGCAGTCCGGTGAAGTCTCAAAAGGACGACGTCTCGGCCGCTCGCGCTCAAGCGTCGGCATGAGCTTGAACCAACTCGTGACGTATTGGCCACGGACGTTGTTGTCGATTCTCGCCATCGCCTTACCGACGAGTCTGTTCGGCTTCTTCTTGTTCGTCACGTTCCGCCTCCAAGGCGTCTTGTATACGACGTGGATCGGGGAGTTCGTGGCACTAGAAGTCGGGACGATGCATTACGTCGCCATGGGGGTCGCCTTACTCATTGCGATGTTGACGACGACCGAAATCATGTGGCAAAACGTATCCGAGCGTAAGCCTCAACTCGCCGTCTTGAAAGCGCTCGGTTGGCAGAACACGTCCATCCGTCGTCTCGTCTTGACGGAAGGTGCGTTGACTGGCTTCTTCGCAGGACTACTCGGTGTTACCTTCACCATCATCATCGTTACGATCATGTATCAACAGTTCCCGACGTCAGAGCTACCGTTCTTGTTTGCGACAATCCTCATTCCGGTCGTGACAGGTGTCTTAGGTGCATTGCTTCCTGCTGAGCGTGCGGTTCGCATCACGCCGGCTGAAGCGATCGGTGGTCATGTCGTCAACCAAAAACAAGTCGAGAAACGATTCCGCTTCGTCCTCGGGACGACGGCGACGGCACTCGTCGTTGGGATCATCAGCTTGTTCGTCTTCACATCACCAGAAGTAAAGCCGGTCACGGAAGAGGCGAAATCAACACCAGCCCCGACCGCACAGACGACGGGTACGAAACAGGCTGATTTAAAAGCAGATAAACCGAAAGAAGCAAAAGACACCACACCAAAAGAAGATGACCTTCAAAAAATCATGAACCTCGGAACGTTCCAAACGTTTATCGGGGATCCAAAAATGAAGAAACGTGAGTTTCAAGTTGGACAGCCCGTCTTTGCTTCACCTGATGGGACTGAACCGGAAGCTGGGAAGCGATTCGTCAGTCTACCGCTTACGTTGTATGACAAAGATAAGGGCTATGGTGGGTATGCGGACTATCGTCCGAACGGATTCCGCATGTACACGCCAGATGGGACGGAATACAGCCCCGTCGACATGGTCAACCACAATAAGAAAGCGTTCCAAGGTGGCTTCCGTTACAAGCCAGGCGAGAAATCCGAAATTGATTTAGTCTTCCTCGTTCCAGAGAAAGCGAAGACGCTCGTCTTGTTCGCTTCGAGTGATGCCATGCCGAAGACCTATACCGTCAAAATTGACGTGCCGTAAATGAAACAACGTCGCCCCGATTAGAGGCGACGTTGTTTTTATTCGGCTTCTTCTACGATTTCGACACGTACTCCCGTGTCCCCGACTTTTCCTAAATCTTCTACGGTCGGGTCTTCATACGCCAACACATGAAACTCCTGCTCGATCGTACGGATGACATAATGTGCGAGCGCACCACGGTTACGGTTCACCGGATGAATCGCCATCCGTTCACTAGCGAATGACATCAGACGTGATGCGGATAGTTTCACAATCGGATGTTCGTTCCATAATCCGTCTTCTTTCATTCCGTGCTCTTCTTGTGTCCCCAAAAAGACGGCGTACTGTTCGAAACGAATCCGGATACGGTCGCGACTAGCGTCCCATGTGAGGAGCATCGTCGGATTCGCCGCTCCATAAAACGTCCACTCTAACGGGTAATACGCCTCATTCTTCATTTGAAACGATTCCATGTCGAGTACGTAGCGCTCGGTCGACATCAAGTAGTTTAAGTCTAGATTCATGGGATCCCCTCCTAGAAATCACAACACCTTGTTATAGGATTTCCCCTTCTTGACGTAAAATCTCTTCCATTTCTATGAATTCTCCTTCGATAATCTCAAGGTTCTCTCGTTTCACTTCTTCCACACTTTCAACAAACTCCGCTTCCGTCATGTTTACGCCTTCTTCAAGTGTATTCATGAGACGATTGCCCATCTTCGTCATCGATGAGTACGTGATTCCTCCCGAAATGACACCGCCTGCGAGCGGAATCATCTTCGAAATCCCTTTAGCGAACGTGTCTTTCGTCATCTTCACACCAATCATCGCGGACATTTTCTTAACGATCGGATAGTATACGGTTTTCATCAATGCTTTGTTCGGGATCTTTTTCAAAGCTTCTTTCGATAATTGTGCGGATAGTGCCTTGATGGTAGCCGTCGCACCGCCCACGCCGAACATGACACCTAAAAAGAGAATCAATTCTCCATTCACCCGTTCGACATCTAGTTCCCCGTCTTCCCAAAAGTCATCGTACCCATATAAATACCCGATTTCTTGCGCCAAACGGAGGGCGAAACCGAAGAATTGTGCCGTATCGGCCGGAATCGTTGCAGCGAGACCGATGCCTCCAGGTAGACCGGCTGCAAACGATGCACTCGAACTTTTCATGGTCTGATTGGTAATATTTCGTTTCGCTACTTTTTTGATGACTGAAAGAGGGACGTTCGCCTCAAGCGGTCCCTTCTCTATAATCTCTGCCAACTGATTCGCCGGCACGTACTTACTAAAATTTTGAGCTAAAAACTCTCTGCGGTCTACTTTCACCCCAGGTAATTTCACTGCATTCGTCATTAACACTTCAAACACTTCTGACCCGTTCGCCATGACCTACACCTCAACCTTCTTATGTATCTCGTTCCATAATCTAGTTTCAGTATATCGATTTCCTCACACGAATTGTAAAATATTTTCCTTTCACCTATATATTTTATATTCAAGGTTACCAAAATCAAAAAAGGTAGCATCTATTTAGATGCTCCTTTTCCTTAATAAAACATATACCAGAGTGCCGCTGCCACTAAGAACAGCCCGGCCCCGATGAACAAGATTTTTGCCAATCGTTCGTATACCATGTCTTCACCTCACCAATGCCGCGCCGACGACGAGGGAGACCCCGATCGACAGCAAGAATGCCAACAGTCCGACAGCAATATTTCCTTGTTGAATCTCATCGTTCACCTTCAGTGTCGGTGTCAAAAATTCAAACAACCAGTATGTCGCGAGGAGCAAAATGAATCCGAAACCACCCCCGACGAAGATGTCGATTGTACTATCATGATGGCTCTCGACGACACGAAAGATATTGGCGAGACCGACAATCTTCCCACCTGTCGCCAAAGCGACGGCGATATTTCCTTTTTGAATCTCGCGCCAGTTGCTGTATGGCGTCGTCACCTCGAAGATGGCGAGACCGACGATAATCATCAGTCCTGCCATCGAATATAGTCCGAACGACTCCAGCATCACTGCAAACGTTAACGTGCCCATTCCCCGACTCCCTTTACTTTAGTTCGACGACCGTGACTCCGAGTCCCCCCTCGCCCATTCCTCCCGGGCGCTGGTTCTTCACGTGACGATGTCCTTTTAAAAATTCTTGTGTCGCCTGACGCATCGCTCCGGTACCTAAACCGTGGATGATGCGGACGTTATCATAGCCCGACACGAGGGCTTCATCGATATACTTATCTAGACGCATGAGTCCCTCTTCGACACGGACACCACGAAGGTCGAGCTCGGACTTCGTCGAGCTCTGTCGTTTGAGCGAGCTGCCTTTCGACTGAAGCGACTTCTCTTTCGATGGACCGATCTTCTGAAGGTCGTCCGCTTTGACGTTCACTTTCATGATGCCGACTTGGACGTTGTACTCATTGTCGTTGATTTGTTTCACGATGTAGCCTTTTTGATTGAACGTCGTCACTTTCACTTCTTCGCCCTTACTGAACGTACGTTTCTGCTGGGCTTTTTGTTTCACTTTTTGGATCTTTTTCTCTTGAAGCGTCGGTTTGGCCGACTCGAGCTCTTTCTTCGCTGCGATAATCTCGTGCTCTTTGACGATTCCCTGTTCACGTAGCTTCTTCAAGCGGTCGATGACTTCGTTCGCCTGACGCTTCGCCTGCTCGACGGCCTTCTCGGCTTTCGCCTCGGCCGCGCTATACAAGTTGTCGCGTTCGCGCTCAAATTCGGTCATCTTCGCTTCAAACGCTGCCTGCTCTTCTTCGAAGTCATGGCGTTTGACGATGAGTTCCTGTTCGAGCTGTTCGGCACGTTGTTTCGCCGCTTCGAGCTCGTTGATCATCGACTCGACCGACTCCGCGTCACTACCGACGTGGCTACGCGCCTTGTCGATGACTTGCTCAGACAGTCCGAGACGACGACTGATTTCGAAGGCGTTCGAGCGACCTGGTACACCGATTAAAAGACGGTACGTCGGGCTGAGCGATTCGATATCAAACTCCATCGAGGCGTTCATAACACCTTCGCGGTTATAAGCATATGCCTTCAGTTCCGAGTAGTGCGTCGTCGCTGCGACACGTGCCCCGCGCCGTTTCACTTCATCTAGAATCGCGATGGCGAGGGCTGCCCCTTCTTGCGGGTCCGTCCCAGCACCGAGCTCATCGAAGAGGACGAGTGACATGAAGTCGATCTTGTCGAGCATGCCGACGATGTTCGTCATATGCGAACTGAACGTCGAGAGACTCTGCTCGATCGATTGCTCATCCCCGATGTCGGCATAGACGGCGTCAAACACGGAAAGCTCTGTCCCGAACTCTGCCGGGACGTAAAGACCTGACTGTACCATCAATTGAAGGAGTCCGATCGTCTTCAACGTGACGGTCTTCCCGCCGGTGTTCGGCCCTGTGATGACGAGGGACGTGTAGTCTTCCCCGAGCTCGACCGTGATCGGCACGACCTCATCTTTCGGGATGAACGGATGACGTGCCTGTTTCAACTTGATCTCTCGATTGTCGTTCAACTTCGGCTCGGTCGCTCTCATCTCTTGACCGTAGGCGACTTTTGCAAAGATAAAGTCGAGTTCGGCCAATACGTCGAGGTTCGTCATGACCGCATCATGCACCCCACCGACCTCGTTCGAGAGCGCACTCAAAATCCGATCGATCTCGGCGCGTTCTTTCAGACGAACTTCTTGAATCTCGTTGTTGATGGAGACAATCGCTTGCGGTTCGATGAAGAGCGTCTGACCGGAAGCTGACTGGTCATGGACGATTCCGCCGAACGCCTGGCGATACTCTTGTTTGACCGGCACGACATAACGGTCGTTTCGAATCGTGACAATCGCGTCTGAGAGCATCTTCGCATTGTTGCGGAGAATGTTGTCGATGCGTGACCGGACACTGCCTTCAAAGCTTCGGAGCTGTGTCCGAAGTCCACGGAGTTGTGAGCTCGCCGAATCTTGGACCGTCCCTTGATCGTCAATCGCATGACGAATCGCCTGCTCGACCTCGATGAGCTTCGTTAACTTGTCCGCATACTCGTCAAGGCGTGGAATGCGAATCTCCTCGTTGTCCTCGTGAAGCTTCTCAAAGAAGTTCTTCACTTGGCGACCGCCATACATGACGGCGGCGACGGCGAGCAGTTCGCTCGTCGAGAGGACCGAGCCGATGGCGGCCCGTTTCACTTCCGCACGGACATCCGTGAGCCCACCGAGCGGCAGACGGTCACGAAGACGAACGACCTCGGTCGCCTCTTTCGTCACGTTCAAATTCGAGAGCACCCGATCGTACGAGTAGTCGGGTTGCATCTTCAGCGCCAAATCTTTTCCGAGCGAGCTCGCCGCGTGACCGGCAAGCTGTTGGCGCAATTTTTCATATTCTAATACGCGTAACGCGTGGTCCATCTAGCATGTTCCTTTCTATCGCTTCGCCGCAAAGAACGCCTTGGCGTCTTCAAACGTGAAGCAGTTAATAATATCCGATGGTTCGAGATAGGCTTTCCGTGCGTGCAACACTCCGAGTGCCATATCTTCCATCATATCTGGGTGGTGCGTATCCGTGTTGATCATCACTTTGACGCCCGCCGCCTTCGCCTTCTTGAGCGTGGAGGCTGTCAAATCGAGGCGGTTCGGGTTGGCGTTCAACTCGAGCGCCGTCCCCGTCTCTTTTGCGAGTGCGATCAACTTGTCCTCGTCAATCGGGTAGCCGTCACGACGACCGATGAGTCGACCCGTCGGATGGGCAATCACGTTGACGTACGGAGAACGGCAGGCGTTCTCGAGACGTGCCATGATCTCGTCGACCGATTGGTCCATCTTCGAATGGATGGAGGCGACGACATAGTCGAGCGTCTCTAAAAATTCTGGTTCATAGTCGAGCGTCCCGTCAGGACGGATATCCATCTCGACGCCACGCAACACGTTCATGTCATGTGTCTTAGCGGCTTCTTGGATTTCTTTTCCTTGTTCCACAAGTCGTTCCTCCGTCAAGCCATTGACGAACGTCAAATACTTCCCGTGGTCGGTGATGGCCATCCATTCATAGCCGCGCCCTTTCATCGCCACGACGATCTCATCGACGGTCAACTTCCCGTCCGACCAGACCGTGTGCATGTGCGCGTCAGCCTTGATGTCCTCGATCGTGACGAGTTTCGATAAGTCGTGCTCGAACTCAGCATGTCCCTCCCGAAGTTCAGGCGGGATGAACGGGAGACCGTACCGTTCGAACAGTTCTTCTTCCGTTTTTGGTTGCCACAATCCGTCTACCGTCTCGACTCCATATTCGGAAATGGACTCTCCTTTTGCCTTGGCAAGTTGGCGCATACGGACGTTGTGGTCTTTCGAGCCTGTGAAATGGTGAAGTGTCGCGGCGAACGCGCCCGGCTCGACCATGCGGAAGTCGACCGACACCATCTCCTCACGTTCGAGTACGAGCGAGACTTTCGTCTCACCTGCCGCAATCACCTCGTTGATGAACGGCAAAGCGAGCAGTTTCTCACGCAGTTCAATCGGCTCCTCGGTCGCGATGATGAAATCGAGGTCTTTACATGTCTCTTCGGCACGGCGGAAACTGCCACCGACCGAATGACGCAAGACGAGCGTCTCCTTCTCTAACACCTCATTGATCTCTTCAACAATCGGTCTCATGACTGCGTACGCTAATCGTTCTGGACGTGACTCAAGGTTCTTCGCGGCGGCAAGCAATTTCTCCACACTCTTCGCACCGAAGCCCGGGAGCGATGCCGCTGTCCCGTCTTCAAGCACCCGGATGAGCGATTCCAAATCGACGACACCGACCTCGCGGAGTTTAGCGAGCTTCTTCCCACCGAGCCCTTGAATCTTCAAGAGCTTCATCAGACCGAATGGAATCTCTTCTTGGAGCGCTTCAAGTACTTCACTGCGTCCTGTATTCCGATACTCTTCAAGGACGGCTGCCGTCCCCTTTCCGATTCCTGAGATCGACGTCAAGTCATCGATGTCCTCAAGATCGAGGTCTGTGTTCTCGAGCGCTGTCGCAGCCTTTCGGAACGCATTGATTTTAAACGGGTTCTCCCCTTTGATTTCCATGTATTGCGCGATTTTTTCGAGCAACATCATTGCTTCTACTTTATTCATACGCTTCCCCCTCTTCACACAGAAAAGACCGAGACACAAGCACTAGCTTGCATTCCGGCCTGTCGTGTCACAACATCTTATTTGAAAACCAATCGGATAGATATGGCGTGTCTTGAATGATGTATGTCGCTAGCGACGAGTTGTCGACGGCGTTTTGTACGCTCGCCATCGGCACGAACGCGATCACCCAAAGGATGAAGAATGTGATGACGTACGCCTCGAAGAATCCGAGAACGGCACCGATCACACCTTTTAATTGGCGTAAAATTGGCAAGTCCGTCAAGAAGTCGAGCATCGCCAAAATGAGATGCAAGACGAGCTTCGTGATGAGGAACAAGACGACGAACCAAAAGACGTTATAAAATGTCATCTCAATCCCTGAAAGGGAGTTGAGATCCAACACGCCACCCGGCAGCGTCCCGTCTAGCTGAGACGGATATGGGATCCACAGCTTAAACGCTTCCGCTAACTCTTTATAGTACGTATTGGCGACAAGAAAACTGATGATAAGCGCGACCCAATGGCCGAGCTGTAGAATCGCACCGCGACGAAAACCGTTGACGATTCCAATAAATAAGAAAAACAGTATAAGTAGCGTAACCATGGATTGATTTATTCTCCCATATTTCGTTTAGTTTTGACGTGGTCGCTCGCGATTTGAATCGCAGCCAAGACCGCTGCCTGACGAGCATCTAGATGAGGGGATTGTTCACGAATCTCGCGGATCTTACTGTCGACCAAAAAGCCTACTTCCCTCACATGATCAGCGGGTTCTTCGCTCACGATCGTATAGTCTTGACCCGCAATGTGAATCGTTGTTCGTTGTAACTGCACGCGCACCCCTCCTTTACGTCTGTCAGCATTAATCATAACATCGTTTTTATATTAGGAAAAGGAGAAGCCCCTTCCCTTGATATGTACAACATTTTCTATTACCCTTCTATGAAGTCGTCAAACGTCTTTCTTCAACAAATTTGAAAGAGATGGTGGCATCATATTGTGAAATGTGCGAAAATATCAACTATTCAAACAAACAGAAAGGATGATTGATTTGAAATTACGCATTGGCCTCTTAGGTCGCATCATCATCGCGATTGCTTTCGGGATATTGCTCGGGAGCATCGTACCAGAAAGCCAGAACTGGATCGTTCGGACGTTTGTCACGTTCAACACGGTTTTCGGGCAGTTCTTAGGCTTCGCCATTCCACTGATTATTCTTGCCTTTATCATCCCGGGAATCGGGGAACTTGGAAAAGGAGCAGGAAAATTAGTCGGACTCACCGCTCTTATCGCTTATATTTCGACAATTGTCGCAGGGACGCTCGCATATTTTGCGACGAGCAACTTATTCCCACAAATTTTGACTCGGTCGACAACAGAAGCCGAGAATCCTGAGGAAGCTCTCCTCAAAGGGTTCATGGAATTTGATATTCCGCCGGTATTCGGTGTCATGACCGCACTCATTTTAGCTTTCGTTATCGGAATCGGGATTGCCGCAATCGAAAGCAAACGGTCACTTGACCTTGCCATGGATTTCCGCGATATCATTGAACTATTGATCAGCAAAGTTATCATTCCACTCTTACCATTCCACATCGCCGGAATTTTCATGAACATGACGTACGCCGGACAAGTCGCTGAGATCCTTTCAGTGTTCTCGCTTGTCTTTGTTACCATCATCGTCCTTCACTTGACGATGCTGATGATTCAATATTCGATCGCAGGTGGACTCAACAAAGAGAATCCGTTCAAGTTGCTCAAGACGATGATGCCGGCTTACTTCACAGCCATCGGGACGCAATCATCGGCTGCTACAATTCCAGTCACACTTCGTCAAGCGAAGTTGAACAACACGGATGAGGGGGTCGCGAACTTCGTCATCCCGCTCTCAGCAACGATTCACTTGTCAGGCTCGACAATCACACTCACGTCGGTCGGTGTCGCACTCATGTACTTGAACGGCATGCCGATGTCATACGCCATCGTGCTTCCATTCATCCTCGCACTCGGGGTGACGATGATTGCAGCACCAGGTGTACCAGGTGGGGCCGTCATGGCATCACTCGGGTTGTTCGGATCGATCCTCGGGTTCGATGCGACGATGCAAAGTTTGGTCATCGCGCTCTATTTGGCACAAGATAGCTTTGGGACAGCGACAAACGTCACGGGTGACGGTGCCATCGCGAAAATCATTCATTACTTCAAACACAACACAAAACTTCTCGACAACACAGCGTCGAAACAAGAAGAGATCGCATAATGAACGACTCATAAACGGGCAAGCCATCAGGTTTGTCCGTTTTTGTCTACATATAATAAAGGAGAGAACCATATGGAATGGATTGAATGGAAAGACCCGAACCACTTCTCAGATCGCGTCATGGATGCATTGTTGAAGGAAGAAGCGAAGAACAGTCTGATGATTGGCGTGTTGAACAATGTGATACAAGGCGTCTATGAAACCTTTCATCAATTTACCGTCGAAGCAGAAGGTGAACTTCTCGCCATCCTGCAGGTGACACCGCCACATCCGCTCCACTACATCGTCGTGAATCAAGAACGGGAAGATGAGCTTCCATCTTTCATCATTCCACACCTTCTCGAAAACGAGATTCCCTTCACCGAAATCGTCTCGGAACGTGCACACGCCGAACGGTTCGGGAAAGCGTGGCAAGAGATCACATCTGGGTCGAGCGAGATGTTCATGTCACAAGGGCTCTATCGACTCGATCGTGTGGAAGACATCGAGATGGCGAACGGTCATATGCGTGAAGCGACGACAGCCGACCAGGCACAACTTGAGGCATGGTACAGCGCCTTCGAAGCCGAGTCGGGTCTTCGTTCTTCACCACCCGAGAAAGTAACAAAGGCCGTACAGGCGATGCTCGACAGGGAAGAGGCAGTCTTTTGGGAAGTCGACGGCCAGCTTGTCTCATGTGCGAAACGTGCTCGTCCGACCGAGAATGGAATCACCGTCTCGTTCGTCTATACGTCACCCGACGCGCGTGGAAGAGGTTACGCGCGAAGTTTGGTCGCAGACCTTAGTCGTCAAATCCTCGAGACGAAAGCGTTCTGCGTCCTCTATACGGACTTGACGAATCCGACATCGAATAAAATTTATCAAGAAGTTGGTTATCAACAAATCATGGAATCTGCTTGGGTCCGACTTGCTAGATGAAACGAATCGCCTCCCCTATACTATTAGGTGGAGGCGATTTTTCATGAATAGATTCCGTTTCATTTGGGTTTCGTTCGGCGTGGCAATCCTTCTTTATATGCTAATCGTCGGAGGGCAGAGCGTCCTCGATAACCCAAATGTCGATACGCTATGGCTCAGTGTGATTGGTGCTGCGCTCCTGACGTTCATCGTCTATCGGACAACAAAAAAGTGATCGACGCGTTCGCCGATCACTATCTTTGTGTTTATTAGAAGAATGATGCTGGGTTGACTGTGCTTCCCGCGCTCGTTCCAGAGTACGAGTAGCCACCACGGTGGATTTCGAAGTGAAGGTGTGGTCCAGTCGAGTTCCCTGTGCTACCTAGCGCACCAATGTTTTGTCCTTGTGTCACGCGTTGACCTGCAGAAACGGATACTGAACTCATGTGAGCATATACCGTCGTCCATACTTGTCCGTTGATTACGTGTGCGATCATGACGTGGTTCCCGTAAGCGCCACCCCAACCTGCACGGAGGACCGTACCTGTTTGAGCTGCATAAATCGGTGTGCCAACCGGACCTGCGATATCAAGTCCGTTGTGGAACGAATAGCCGTTCGAGCCGCTTGCTGGGCCCCATCCTTGTGAGAAACGTCCGTTTGCAGGGCGTTGGAACATGCCACCGCTTGCCGGTGCAGATGAAACAGGCGCCGCTGTCGCAGATGAACCACTGTTCGAGCTTGAACCTTGTTGTTTTTTCGCTGCCGCAGCTGCTGCAGCCGCACGACGTGCTTCTTCTTCCGCACGACGTTGTGCTTCGATTTCAGATTGAATCGCTTTTTCTTGCGCTTTGAGTGTGTCTTCCATCTCTTTCAAGCTCATGAGTTTCGATTCAAACTTCACTTTTTCAGCTTCAAGTTTCTTGATTTTCGCCGCACGCTCTTTCATTTTTTGATCGAGTTCTTTTTGGCGCTTCTCAAGTTCTTCTTTTTGCTTCACGAGTGAATCGCGTTCTGCTTTTAATTCAGCTTGCGCTTTCGCGAGTTTATCTTTTGTTGCTTCATATTCTTCAAAAATCTGTTGGTCGTTCTCTTGGATCGTACCAGCAGTGATCATACGTGTGATCAAATCACCGAAGTCTTTCGAACCGAAGATGAACTCAGCCCAGTTGACTGACGAGCCACCGTTCTTTTGCATCGTCGCCATACGGTCTTTCATGAGTTCTTCTTGCTTCTTCATTTTTGCTTCGTACTTTTTGATTTGTGCTTGAAGCTTTTTGATTTTTTCTTCAGTTGCACGAATTTCAGCTTTCTTCTGAGCGACATCGTTGATGACGTCTTGGAGTTCAGCATCTAACTTGTTGATCTCTTGTTGCTCTTTGCTGATGGCTTGCTCACGTGATTGAATCGAAGAGTTTGCTTTCGACTGCTCGCTGCTATTCTTTTGTCGTTGTTCTTGTACTTTCTTCTGCTTCTCTGTAAGTGAGGCCGCATAAGTCGGTGACGTTCCGCCGATTAAGAGTGCGCCTAGAGTGACGGTTGCTGCAAATTTCTTCAAGTTACCCAATGTGCTTCCCTCCGCTGATTCCCGTGTATTTTTTATCTATAATCGTTCATGTATTTTTTAATAAGATAAGTCGCGACATTTCGTTCGCTCTGTGACTCATTATAGCAATCTAAACCAAAAGTTATTTTACACTTATATTTCATTCGTATGACATTGACCAAATTTAGGTTTTATTCTTTAAAAAACGTGGGTATAAACAATATTTTATTTGGTTTATTGTCACAAAATAATTTTCAAAAGAAAAAAAGCACTTGAAGAAAGCGCTTTTCACATAGTAGCCTATTCATTTTTTTTGACTACCTTAGTGCCACATAACCGGCCCGTTTTCCATTCTTCCGTTTCGAACGAAGCAATAGGAACCCACCGATCAAAACGACACCTACCGCAGCACCTGTACTATCCAAGAGGACATCTTCTAACAGAGCGGTCCGTTCAGGGGTCAAACTCTGATGATACTCATCAAAGATTGCCACCGTGTTCACGAGTGCCCAGGCGAAGAGCAGGGTTAACCCGGCATGAAGATTCGTTCTCGAGATGGCCTTTACGAATAATGCACCGAGGACGAGGAATGTGAGGACATGAGCTGTCTTCCGCATGAAGAACTCAATCAATCCTGCCGTCCCCAACGTATCGAGCGAGATTTCCTTTCCGGCGTAGTCGAACTGTACGTTCGCGAGGGTCGGTTCGATCCAGCTCCAATTGAATCGCTCGAGTGGCGAAACGATGGACTGGTCCGAGTAAGGCGTCGCACTCGATAAGAAGAGTCCGATTAAAATAAGCGCAATCCATATAAATTCATTTTTTAAAAGTCGCATAACACCGTTCCTTTCTACATCGATTTTCATTATACGGATTCTTTCTTCGGAAAGATGTAACAGCGACATCATGATTTCATAACAATTTGATTGCACGCAACGCGTTCAAACTCGAGACTGTCTCCTTCTCTTGGTATACTACAGAAAAAGGGGGAATCACCATGATCTATGATTTTGAAGCATTAGACATGAAAGGACAATTACAACCGTTAGCTACATATAAAGGCGACGTCTTACTCATCGTCAACACGGCGAGCAAATGTGGGTTCACGCCACAGCTTGAAGGTCTTGAGTCACTTTACAACACCTATAAGGGACAAGGTCTACAAATCCTGGGCTTCCCGTGCAACCAGTTCGGTCATCAGGACCCGGGCTCGAATGAAGAGATTCAAGAGTTCTGTCAACTGAATTACGGGGTCTCGTTCCCGATGTTCGCAAAAGTCGACGTGAACGGCAAGGACGCGCATCCGCTCTTCACCTATCTCTCAAAAGAAGCACCTGGCCTCCTCGGGTCGAAGGCGATCAAATGGAACTTCACAAAGTTTTTGGTCGACCGCGATGGGAACGTCATCGAACGTTTCTCACCACAGACGACACCGGCTGAGATTGAAGATGCGGTGAAAAAACTCATCTAATATCAAAAAAGGATGGCTCCAAAGAGTCATCCTTCTATCGTGGTGTAATGAAATTAATCGTGTAAAACGGACTGTTCTCATCATTGTAGGCAAGTCCGACCGCCGCGTGAGTGAATCGAGGTTGCAAGATATTCTCCCGGTGCCCTTTCGAGTTCAT
Source organism: Exiguobacterium sp. s22 (assembly GCF_018617455.1). Taxonomy (GTDB): domain Bacteria; phylum Bacillota; class Bacilli; order Exiguobacteriales; family Exiguobacteriaceae; genus Exiguobacterium. Next base: position 138,368 of record NZ_JACSKD010000004.1, on the reverse strand, counting down.
GAGTCCCCAATGCGCATGGAACACACTCATCTGTCCCATCGCCAAATTCTCCCCGGCCATCGAGTACGAAAGCCCCGCTTCATCCATTCGATCGAATGGATCTTGTCCTTCAGGATTCGTGTGACTGAAGAAGTCATTCTCCGCCATGTTCTGACTATGTGCCCGAACGACCGGATAGAGTGGTTCGTAATCGGCTAACGCGTTCAATTCAAACTTTTCGCGGTCCCAGTTCATGAGGATGCGCATCAACTGTTCATTGGCGACCGTCCCTTCCTTAGAGAGGTCACCATAATAGCCGTCACTCGCTTCTTCAACGCGACGGTCGACCGACAAAATCCCTTTCAAGAGATCATCATCATGTTGATCAAAAAAGAAGGTGACGTACTGACCATCAATCGCGAAAACGGAAAACGATGGGTCGTCTGGAATCAAATATCGATTCAGCCCTTTATTATACGAAGTCACTGCCTCGAAGCCGATATCTTCGACTTGACCACGTGTCGTTTCATTCAGTACAAGACCGCGATATGTGCTTCCCGTCTCGAACTGATAAAATCCTTTTTTCGCACCGTCTTCGTCAATCAGTTCAAGTCCGCGATCACCGCCACGTTCGACTAAATACCAGTCGTGACCGGCGTACTGACTCGCAAACTTCGGTGCGTCCGTCGCCCGTTCGGTTGCCACCTCAGACTCAACCTGAATGCTCGTCGGGGCAGACACGTTCGGCATCTCATATTGCCAAGCCATATAAAGTCCAATCCCTACCAAGAGGATGATCAATTTTCGAAACATGGCTCCTCCTTCCTTACTGCTCGCGCCGACGCTCCCCGAAATCGTGTAATCTCGTCTTAATATCGGTGAGCATCTCCATATATGCGATATATGTCGCTTCATCTATATTTAGCATACCACTTACTTGTCGTGGCACATCCGCCGCCTGCTCACGCAACGCGCTCCCACTCTCTGTCAAACGGACGACGATTTTTCGTTCATCGTCGGTCGCGCGACTTTTTTCCACATAGCCGATTTGAATGAGCCGTTTGACGAGCGGTGACAACGTCCCGGAGTCGAGCGTCAACCGTGAGCCGAGTTGCCGCAAATCCATTCCGTCCTCTTCCCATAAGACGAGCATCACGAGATATTGACTGTACGTCAGGTTTAGCGGTGCTAAAATTGGGCGATATAATCGGGTAAGCTCTTTTGAAGCGGTATACAACTGAAAACAAATTTGATGTTCTAACTTTAATGATTGGTCCATGCGTAATCCTCCGTACTCTTCTTTAGCCAAGCATATCACTTGCGAAACTTTTTGACTGCTCTATAATTTAAATTGTGCACAACTTAATTGTTAAAAATGAAATGGAGGAATTCAATTATGAAATCACTATTCACAGCATCAGCAACAGCAATCGGTGGCCGCGAAGGTCACGTGAAATCAACTGACGGCGTCATCGACATGAACGTCTCAATGCCTGGCGCGAAACACGTCGACGGTGCGACAAACCCGGAACAACTTTTCGCAGCTGGCTATGCAGCTTGCTTCGGTAGTGCCCTCAACCTCATCATCGGAAAAGAACGTGTGAAGACAGACGGTTCGAGCGTCACAGGTCACGTCACACTGAACCAAAACGATGAAGGTTTCTTCATTTCAGTCGAACTTGAAGTCGAGATCAAAGGTGTCGATCAAGCGACAGCGGAACATCTTGTCGAAGAAGCACACAAAGTGTGCCCTTACTCAAAAGCGACGCGCGGCAATATCGACGTCAAATTGACAGCAAAAGCAGCATAATCTTTCATCCCGCTCCTTCGAGCGGGATTTTTTTGATTCCGCGAATGCATCAAGGTAAGATAGAGGCACAAGATGAAAGGAGGCGAAGTGAGATGAAGATCCGAAAATCGACCCTTCTTTTTGCCATGCTCGGCATCTTGTTGCTCACGGCGACCTACAACGGGTTGACCGTCCGCACGTACAACGTGACCTCAGAAAAATTGGCAACAAATGAATCGCTTCGCATCGTACTCCTTTCTGACTTACACAGTGCCTCCTACGGCTACAAACAGTCCATTCTGATTGACCAAGTCCGCGCACAGGAGCCTGACCTGATCGCCTTGCCAGGTGATTTACTCGACCGCTACCGTTCTCCTGATCCCGCATTTGATCTCATCGAAGGGCTCGCCGGCATCGCCCCCATGTATTTCGTAACCGGCAATCACGAAATCGATGGTTCGGACGATTATGTCCGTCACAACGTGAAGGAAGTCTTCCGTTCACACGGTGTCACTGTGCTCGAAGATGAGTGGGAAACCGTCACGATCAATGGAATCGAACTGGTCATCGGTGGATTAGAAGACCCGCTTCGCGGATTTAGAGAAAGCATCTATACGGACTGGGATGCGGAGTCGACGGTCGCGATGGAAGACATCGAAAGAGACGACACATTCAAAGTCCTCCTGTCCCACCGTGCTGAGAAAATTAACACTTATGCCGAGCTTCCGTTCGATCTCGTCTTATCAGGACATGCTCACGGCGGACAAGTTAGAATCCCCTATGTGATGAACGGCCTGTTCGCACCAGACCAGGGCTTTTTCCCGAAATACGCGGGAGGTCTTTATGAACACGAGACGTTCACCCATATCATCGGCCGTGGATTCAACTATAGTTTCAATATCCCACGCATCTACAATCCACCAGAGATTGTCGTCATTGACGTGAACGGAAAATAACGGACACTCAGGCGAGTGTCCGTTTTATTTACCAAATAATTCGTTCTTCACAGCATTGACGCTCTCGTTCGACCTGTACCGTCGAGCGCTCGAACGTTCCATATTTCCGAATCCGTTCCGTCACTTGCCGCAAAATGTCTTGGTCATCCGTCTCTTCATCGATCAAGACATGACATGTCGCCGCATGCTCGCTCGAGGAGATGGACCAGACATGAAGATCGTGAACTTCCTTCACCCCTTCGATGCCCGCTATCTCTTCTTGCATCGCCCGGACGTCAATTTGTTCCGGCGACCCTTCCATCAAGATATGAATCGCATCGCGTGTCACCCGATAACCACTAATTAAAATCAATATCGCGACAAATGCACTCGCAACCGGGTCCGCCCACGTCCAACCGAACAACATGATGAGGATCGCTGCCGTGATGGCTCCAACCGACCCGAGTAAATCTCCGAATACATGGAGTAACGCACTCTTCACATTCAAATTATCTTTCTCGCCACGCATTAAAATCCAAGCTGCTAGAATATTGACGAGCAGTCCGATGATGGCGACGATGAGCATCCCACCGCTCAAAATGTCTGGCGGTGCGCTTAGTCGCTGATACGCCTCAAATAGGATATAGATCGAGATGACGAGAAGCGTCACCCCGTTGATGAATGCCGCTAGTATTTCAAAACGTCGATATCCGAACGTCCGACTTGGCGTCGCCGCTTTCGCCCCAAATCGAACGGCAAGGAAACTGAGCCCTAAGGCTGCCGCATCTCCAAGCATATGACCCGCATCTGATAAAAGGGCTAAACTGTTCGTCCATAGTCCGCCGATCACTTCGACGACCATGAACGCTGCAATCAGTACGAATGCAAGTAAAAGCGCTCGTTGATTAGCAGAATGATGGTGATGGTCGTGATCATGTTGATGTGCCATAACTGACTCCTCCTTCTACTCTTTATCTTATTCCATTTTCCGCAAACATTCAAACGTCCATTTGAATGTTTCCTAATAAAAAAAGCGAGAGAACGATTCTCCCGCTTCATGTCATTTATGTTCGAGACGGACACGCATGACGCCACTGTATGGGAACAGTTTCAATTGAACCGTCTCCCCCTCGAACCAAACCCCTGTCGTTTGTTCGCTTGTCGCTTGTACGTCCGGTGTCGCGAATGCCTGATTGTCCCAATCGATCGCTCGCACTTTCTGGTCTCGCACCATGAGGAAAAAGCCATCGTAGAAATAATACTCATTCACTTGATCACGTTGAACAGCAGAAGGACTGCCAAGTTCCGCACGAACGGACTCGATGTCTTTCCCAATCCAGTCAAGGGCGGTCTCCGAAGCATTCGGGACGACTTGTTGCCAAGCGGCAATCACCTCGTCATCGGACAACTGTGTAGCCTCTGTCGTCACACTCTCCTCCGTGACCCATCCCGTCAATCGTTCGTTCAACTGAACTTTGACGAAACCACTCACCGTCTCCAGTCGTTTAAACCGGTCACCGAGGTCGGCTTCGTAGACGACTGCGACCCGATCATCCCCATATACTTTCGTATACGGTTGTTCAATATAAATCATATCAGCGGATTCGGTTTCCTCATCAACGGGTTGTTCCGACTCTGAGTCGACCATTTCCGTGGCAATCTCATCCGATTCCGGCATCGCCGATTCTTGCTTCTTGTCAATCAATGCCGCGAACGCGATGATGCCGACTAAGGCGAGCACTAATGCCAATGCCGTTGTGATGCGGAACACGCGTTTACGCTTCCGCGTCGTCGCACGCGACAATCTTCCTCCATTCATGTTCTTCACTCCTACTCGATTCGATTCATTTCACTCGTTTCGTCAAATGGTAGGAGGTTTCCTGCTTCATCAAAAAATTTCAATTCATCTTTTGTCAATTCGTCCATCGTTCTGACCATTTGTTCGACATCGACCGGTTCATCGCGCTCATCGTTCTCACGTATGACAATGTGCTCTCCTAATTCAATCGTGCGCGAAGTCAAACGATGAAAGTAGCGGTCGTGGGAAATCAACAATAATCCACCCGGATAGACGGACAACGCCGCCTCGATTTGTTCACGCGTCGCCACATCCAAATAGTTCGTCGGTTCATCTAATGCCAACAGATGGGCATCCGAGAAATACAAGATGAGAAAGGCGATTCGACACTTTTCTCCCATGCTCGCCTCGGCAATCGGTCGATGCACCTCATCTCGTCGGAACAAGAAATGAGCGAGCAACGTCCGCGCCTCCGTTTCTCCGATCTCACTATTGGCGAGTAACGCCTCAAGTAACGTCCCCGTCTCCGGGAGACGCTCGAGCGTTTGAGAGAAATACCCGATCTTCAGACGAGGATGTCGCTTGACAACGCCCGAGTTTGGTACTCGCTCACCGATCAGCACGTTCAATAACGTCGTTTTTCCGCTCCCGTTCGGTCCGGTAATCGAGATCCGTTCTCCTTTATTTATTGAGAAAGAGAATGGGGCATAGAACGGCTTCTCGTATCCAAACGTCACATCCTCACACGTCAACCACGTCTTCGCTTCGAGCTCATCTGCCGCAAAACGGACGGAGATGGTTTTCTCCTCTTTTGGCTTTAGCGGACGATTGTCTTCGAGCTGTCTGAGCTTTTGTTCCCTCGCCTTCATTTTGACGGCGAGATTGGCCGCTCCTTTTTGCGCCCCCGGACTGCGGACACTCGCTGTCGCTGTCGCCTTCAAGTGCCAGCCCTTGTACTGGGAAATCATCTCGAGAAGTTCTGCCTTGCGACTCACGTAACGGGCATGGGCCCGCTCGTCACGCACACGTTCCTCTTCTTTTTGCTGTTTATACGCCGTATAGTTCCCCGGATATCTTGTGACTTCTCCATCCGACAGTTCGAGGATGACCGTCGCGACGTCGTCCATCAGTTGACGGTCGTGGGAGATGATGAGCACCGTTCCCTTGAACTGGTTCAACCACTTCGTGAGCCAGTGAATCGACTCGAGATCGAGATGGTTCGTCGGTTCGTCGAGCAGGACAAGGTCCACCTGCTTCATCATCAGTGTCGAAAGCTGTGTTCGCGTCTTCTCGCCCCCACTCAACTCGTTGATGTTCCGAGTGAGCTGTTTTTCTAGACCTAGTCGCGTCAACGCTCTTGTCGCCTCTTGCTCTAAGTTATATACATCGAGTGCGAGCGCCTGTTCATAGGACCGCATGACCCGCATCTCGTCACCGGAAGAAACGTTCTCAAAAAGAGCATATCGTTCAGGATCGCTCCGCATCGCCCACTCGAGAACGGTCATGTCTGGCGATTCGATGGTCTGTCGGACAAGCCCGACCTGACCTTGACATTCAATCGTCCCGGCTTGCGGGGTCAACTCCCCTGTCACGAGTCGGAAGAGCGTCGTCTTCCCACTCCCGTTCAGTCCAAATAATACAGCGCGTTCTCCAGCCGCGACCTCAAAAGAGACCGCTTCAAATAATGGTTTCCGGTCGTAATCAAACCGGACTTGTTTCATTGCTAACATCTGTTTCACCTCGCTCATTTTTCCGATACGCGATGAAACAAAAAAACACCATCCGCTTCAAAGCGGTGGTGTGAAGGAATCCGTTCAAAGAGGAAAACGAGCGTTTCCCGCACTTGAAAAATGGACACACTTCACCCTTGACTGTTCAAGCGAACAGTGATGATTCGTCTCATCGTTGGAGTGAACGTGTATTTTTCATCGCACGGTGTACCTCTCTTTCCTAAGTTACTGCCACCTTATCAAATTGAAAGCGGATTCGCAAGCGTGCGCCCCACAATCTCCCATTTTTTCTACACCTTTAGGCGGATGCGATGTATGCTCCTCCGCGTTATGATGACAGTATATTCGAACAGTGAGGTGATGCATGATGCGCCGACGCATGCTCGTTCCGAGTGCCGTCTTGGCGAGTGTCGGAACGTTTCTTTATACACGATTCAAACGACGACTCCCTCGACCGCGTTTTAAATGGCCGGAACGTCCAGAACTGACAACCATTGATGAGACGCATGTGCAAGCGACGTGGATTGGCCATTCGACCGTCCTCATCCATTGGTATAGACTCAAAATTTTGACAGATCCCGTCTTCTCAAAACGAATCGGCGTTCATCTCGGACCGCTAACGATTGGGATGAAACGTCACACGGCTCCCGCCCTCTCGATCGAGGAGGTCGGTCCGGTCGACGTCATTCTACTTAGCCATGCCCATATGGACCACTTTGACCATAAAAGTTTGAAACGACTCATCACACGCGAGACGATCGTCGTCTCTGCCCCTGGGACGAGCCGCCTGCTCCGACGATACCCGAGTCTGCAGACGCTCGAACTGCATCCACATGATAAAGTGACGCTTGCGAACGGACTCGATGTCCGCGCCATTCCCGTCAAACATTGGGGCAATCGTTTCCCGTGGGACAAACATATGGGCTATAACGGGTATTTGCTCAAATACAAAGGAATTCGGATGCTGTTTGCGGGAGACACGGCGTATACCGACTCCTTCAAAGGGCTCGCGGATCGTGAACCGATCGACCTCGCCTTCTTCCCCATCGGCGCCTATCAACCAGACTCGTTCCAAGAAGCGCACTGCACTCCGGAGCAGGCTTGGATGATGTACAAAGAGAGCGGAGCGAAGCGCTTCTTCCCGATGCATTGGGATACGTTCGTCCTTTCTTACGAACCGGTCAAGGAACCGTATCACCGTCTTGTTGCGGCCGCAAAACTCGACCGTGACCAAATTGTGATCAAGTCGCACGGGGAGAGCATCCGCCTGTAGTTTTTCCTTTCCCTTCATCCAAAACTTCGGTAACGTTATAGACGAGAGGGAGGGATTTTTTATGGAATGGACGACGTTGAACAATAACGTCAAGATGCCGATGCTCGGGCTCGGTGTCTATAAGGTCGAAGACGGCGCGGTAACGGTCGATACGGTCAAAGCTGCGCTCGATGCGGATTATCGATTAATCGATACGGCCGCGATTTATCAAAATGAAGAAAGTGTCGGACAAGCGCTTCGGGAAGCAGGTATCTCACGGGAAGACGTTTTTGTGACGACGAAGCTTTGGAACGAGTTTCACGGATTCGACGAGGCGCTCCAAGCGTTTCAAGACAGCCTTGACCGGCTCGGACTCGAGTATGTCGACTTGTTTCTCATCCACTGGCCGATGCCTCGTTTCGGTAAATTCGTCGAAACGTATAAGGCACTCGAGCAACTGTACGAAGAAGGACGCGTCCGGGCGATTGGTGTCTCGAACTTTGAAATCGAACATTTGGAACAAATCATTCAATCGTGCTCGATTGTCCCAGCCGTGAACCAGGTCGAGATCCATCCATATTTATCTCAAAAAGAATTGATTGCATTCTGCAAACGGTATGACATCCAAATTCAAGCGTGGAGTCCACTCATGAAAGGACGCGAAGCGCTCGAAGATGAAACCATCGTCAAGATTGCGAACGCTCATGGCAAGTCACCGGCCCAAGTCATCTTGCGCTGGCACTTACAGAACGGCGTCGCGGTCATCCCGAAATCGGTCACTCCAAGTCGAATCAAAGAGAATATACAGGTATTCGACTTTACGTTGACGAATGAAGAGATGGCGGCCATCGATGCGCTCAACCGTGATGAGCGGACCGGTTCCGACCCGAAAGAGATGCATAAAATCCATTATTGAGGAGTGAATGACATGTTCAAAAAACTAGCTTCTGATTTGACCGGCTTCAGTGATATCGGTGAGGTGATTGACCCATCCGACTTCGACAAGGCGGATGCGGATGATTACGTCCTTCACGAAGACAATGAAAAGATTTACTTTTTGATCAAGTCAAAATCAGATGAGTATTGTTTCACCAACTTGTCGATGATCCACCTCGATGGAACGAGCGCCCTCAGTTCGAAGCGCGTTCTCTATCGTTATCCGTATTCACATTATCCAATCAAGCACGTCATGTTCGAGACGGCGGGTACGGTCGACCTCGATGTCGAAGTCAAATTCTCAATCGGCGACAAAGCGTACTCGATTGATATCAATAAGAAACAAATCGAGCACGTGAAAGATTTGTATAAGGCACTCCTCGCGATTGAAGAGATCCAGCGGGAAGGTCGTCGCATGATGGAGTATGCGAATACGTCGCTCACGCACTCGGTGTCGATATTAAGTGGGCTCCGCGAAGGGGACATGAACGTCCCGAACACGTTCAAGGAATTGAACGAGCAGTCGTTCGATTGGCTACAACGTCACTATCATGAGTGGAACCGAAAAGACTTCGGTTCGGTTTACGAGAAATACATCAACAACTAAAAAACAACGCCACCATAGACTCTTTGTCTATAGTGGCGTTGTTTTATTTATCATCAATCAACTGTTCGGCCAATCGCTGATACAAGTGGCTCATGTGTACGGCTGATGCGATAGCGAGCGACCGCTGGATACCATTCTCTTTTTCGACCGATGTGCTCAAAAGCGTGTCTGCCTGCGTTTCAAACGCTTCTAAATTCTTCACTTTTTGTGCCTGATACGCTTCATAAAAGTCCTCAAGTGAGAACGTCTCATCTGACTCATTTAATGGACGTAACGTCTCTTTGATGTCATTGATCGACAAGAGACCTTTCATCTCATAAATCAAACTGAGTAACATCAGATGTTCATTCGTATACTTTTTATTTTTGACGGGATGAAACAACTTGCCCTTGGCGTAATTGTTAATCATCGTCTTCGTCAAAATCGTCTCATCCTCGTTACGCTTCATCTTCCCATAATGCTGCTCGAACAATTGGATGACCTGGTCCATGTATAAATCGACAGTCGGCAATACGTCCCTCGGGAGCGTCCCTTCCGTTTCGGTAATATTCTTCGCTTTCATCCGTCTCACCTCACCCTCAAGTATAAAGAAAACTCTCATTTGTCGAAAGGTACACCTTGCTGTTTGTTCTTCTTCAGTATATCATGTAGTTATCGATACTACATGATGTGATAAGGAGTGTTTTACATGCATTCGATTTTCCGTGAACCGATTAACGCGCTGACGCATCTCGCCGGTGCGGTACTCGCTTTCATCGCGCTCATCGCCATGGTCGTCAAAGCATCACTGCTTGGCTCGCCGCTTGCGATTATGGCCGCCATCCTATTCGGGATCAGCCTCGTCTTTCTTTACTTGTCGTCAGGTCTTTACCATAGCATCATCGCCTCACCGAACGTCATCGCCTTCTTCCGGAGAATCGACCATGCGATGATTTACGCATTGATTGCGGGTACATACGCACCGCTCACGCTACTCGCGCTCGAAGGACCGACGCGGTGGGTCCTCTTCGGAACGGTACACGCACTCGCCTTGTTCGGCATCGTCTTCAAACTCGTCTGGTTCCATGCCCCGCGCTTCTTGTCGACTGCGCTCTATATCGGGATGGGCTGGCTGTCCGTCTTCTTTATCGGACCGCTCCATGACGTAATCGGCAACGCCGGCATCTTCTGGCTCGTCCTCGGGGGCGTCATGTATACGATTGGCGGACTCATTTATGGGTTCAAGCCAAAATTCGTCAACTGGCGAGGATGGGGCTTCCATGAAGTGTTCCATTTGTTCATCTTGTTCGGAAGCTTTGCCCACTTCGTCTGTGTATTCTGGTATGTCTTTTAAGTCCTCCTCGTGGAGGGCTTTTTTTCATGAGCCGTTTCCTGTACTTTGAATTCAAGATTTCCTACACTAAGGCTAGGAGGGATTTATGATGAAAATTGAAGTATGGTCAGATTATGTCTGCCCGTTTTGTTATATCGGTAAGCGTCGTCTAGAGGAGGCGCTCAAACAGTTCCCACAAGCGGACCAAGTCGAAGTCGAATTCAAGAGTTTCGAACTCGACCAGAACGCCCCGACGAACGATTCACGCTCCATCTATGAGGCACTCGCGACGAAATATCGCATGCCGATTGAACAAGCGAAAGGAACGACAGCGCAAGTGGCTGCCCAAGCCCGCGAAGTCGGACTCGACTATGATTTTGAGAACATGGTCGTGACGGGTACGCTCGATTCGCACCGTTTGACGCATTATGCGAAGACGGTCGGAAAAGAAAAAGAATTATCGGAAGCGTTGCTTCAAGCGTATTTCGTCGATGCAAAACATATCGGGAATCATGATGTGTTGCTTGAAATCGCGACAAGCGTCGGTCTCGACCATGACGCGGTGCGTGACGTCTTGACGACGGATGTGTATACGGAAGACGTACGTGCTGAAGAGAAACGCGCAAGCGACCTCGGCATCACAGGTGTGCCGTTCTTCGTATTCGACAACAAGTATGGAGTATCCGGTGCTCAGCCGACGGAAGCGTTCACGCAAGTGCTCGAAAAAGTCTGGTCTGAGAATAACCCGACGATCCAAGTCCTTTCGAACGGTGCGACGTGTACCGACGACAACTGTGATATTTGATTGATGAAGAAGCCTACGTTCGGCTTCTTTTTTGTGGTATTCTTCACTCTACTACTTGATAATAGTGATTAGCATATAAGAATCGAGGACTACATCTATGTGGAAAAATCGGAACGTATGGATCATCTTGACGGGCGAATTCGTCGCCGGTCTTGGGCTATGGCTCGGTATCATCGGGAACTTGGAATTCATGCAAGACCGCGTTCCATCCGACTTTGTGAAAGCGGTCATTCTCGCCATCGGTTTACTCGCCGGGGTCGCCATCGGTCCGCTCGCCGGACGTTTGACCGACCAAGGCTCTAAGAAAAAGATCATGCTCATCTCAAGCATCGTCCGAGCGCTCAGCGTGCTCTTCATGTTCGTCGCCATCGAAACGAATTCAGTCGTGTGGATGGTCGTCTTTTTAATCATCTTACAAGGGTCGGCCGCTTTTTACTTCCCTGCCCTGCAGGCAGCGATTCCGCTCATCGTGAAAGAACGGGAGCTCCTCGCCTTGAACGGTGTCCATATGAACGTTTCGACGTTGTCACGTGTCATCGGGACGGCGATTGCCGGTGTCCTCTTGACGCTCATCTCGCTCCGTAACGTCTATGCGCTCTCGCTCGTCGCTTATCTGTTGCTTGCGGTCGCGACGCTCTTTTTGAAGCTCGATGAGTCGAAGACACCGTCCGCGAAAAAAATCGATGCGAAAGCGTCGAGCGGCTTCAAAGACGTCTTCCCGATCATCAAATCGATCCCGGTCATCTTCATGACACTCGTCATGACGCTCATCCCGCTCCTCTTTATCGGAGGGTTCAACTTACTCGTCATCAACATTAGTGAGTTGCAGGATTCGACAGCGATTAAAGGATGGATTTATACGGCTGAAGGACTCGCCTTCATGACAGGTGCCTTCATGATCAAACGAATCGGCGAAAAGTTCTCGGCGTTCTCGATTTTATTCTCGTTCTCGTTTTTGATCGGTGTCGCACAACTGATGCTATATTTCGCAGACATCCCGTTCATGTCGATCGCGGCGTTCGTCGTCTTCGGCTTCTCGGTTGGTTGCTTCTTCCCGACGGCGGTCACGATTTTCCAGACAAGGATGCCAAAAGAATATCACGGTCGTTTCTTCTCATTCCGTAACATGCTCGACCGGATTATCTTCCAAGTCGTCCTTCTCGTGACAGGATTCTTCCTTGATTTGATCGGACTTCAGCTCATGGTCGTCTTGTTCGGAATCAGTTCGATTGCGATGACCGCAGCGTTCCTCGTCTATACACGTAAACATAAACTGCATATCGAAGAAGACGCTACTGAGAAAATATCTTCTTAACAAAAACAAGCGGTGACCGAGGTCATCGCTTGTTTGCGTCTTCGAGCTCTCGCCACCACATCGTCGTATCGTTCCGACCGTCTAGCGTGATGCGCTCCCCAATCATTGGCGTGAGAAGAACGTCTTTCGGTAAAAGAGACGACATCTGTTCTGCCGGGTCGAACCAATCGTGGAACGACAGCGTGAACGCCCCCCAATGAATCGGAATCATCTGGTCGGCGCGTAAATCGTGAAACGCTTGCGCGGTCTCTTCCGGTTGCATATGGACGTCTGGCCAGCGTACATCATATTGACCGCATTCAAGTGCGGCGAAGTCAAACGGTCCGTACTGTTCACCAATCACCTTGAAGTGTGGAGCGTAACCGCTGTCCCCGCTGAAGAAGAGCCGGTCCGTCTCACCGAGGACGACCCACGATGCCCATAACGTGCTGTTGCGGTCCGTCAACGAACGACCGGAGAAGTGACGCGCCGGCGTACAGACGAACGTCCAGTTCCCGAACGCATACGACTCGCCCCAATCCCGTTCCACGATTCGCTCTGCTCCGACACCCCATCGTTTCAAGTGACTGCCGACACCGAGCGGCACGATGAACATGGCGACCTTGTCTTTAATCGCAAGAATCGTCCCATAGTCGAGGTGGTCGTAATGATCATGCGTCAACAAGACGACATCGATCTCAGGCAAGTCCTCAAGGTCGAACGGCAAGTCTTCGCTGAAACGTTCATTTTTTGCGAACGGAAGCGGAGATGGGCTACGTCCAAACATCGGATCGACGAGCATTATCTTCCCGTCCATTTGTACCATGAGCGCCGAATGACCGAGCCAATAGATTCTCGTGAAGCTCGAGCCCGTCTTCTCCTCAAAATCGATGGGTACGATCGGAAGACGTTCGGTAGGCTTACGCAGTGAGGTCACATCACGATAATCACGCGCCATCGATACCATGTCTTGCGCAGAAAAGTTCATCGGCGTTTCATATTGATTACGGAATTTTCCGTTCACCTGGTTCGGCGATTGAAGTGATTTCGGCTTACGCCCGAGTGGTTTGTACTGCGTCAAGACCGTCCCGGTGACGGCAGCCAGTCCGACTAATGAGAGCAACATCGTCTTTTTCATCTAAATCCTCTTTTCTACATGTTCGTTGAATTGATTATAGCGTGCATATCCCATTCATATAACGGTTAGTATGCAGATTCGCTCATCTTTCAAAAAATAAGTGCTCTTGATTGTGGTGTCCTAGTCTTTCAAGTATATCAGGTTTCCCCACTCAAAAGACCTGCCCCACCGCATGTGGAACAGGTCTTCTGTTAAGACTTCTGCAAGATTTTAATGTCGTTGATGATGTCTTCGGTCGGGACGTTTTGGAAACCAGGATACGCTTTGATGATTTTCCCTTCCTGGTCGACCAAATAGAAATAAGTACCGTGGTCGACTTGTGTGCCTTCGTCAGGCTTCCGGACGAGCGCCTTGAAATTCTGTTGGGCAAACGTTTCAATCTCGTCTTGCGAGTAGCCGGAGAGGAACTGCCAATCTGCTTTCGAAAGGTCATAGCCACTCATAAACGCTTTCATTTTCTCCGGAGTGTCCACCGTCGGGTCGACGCTGAACGAAACGAACTGCACGTCTTCAACACCTTCTTCTTCGAGCGCTTCGTTCAGCTTCGTCATATTGTAGGTCATCGGTGGACAGACTGTCTCACAGCTTGTGAAGACGAAATCCGCCATCCACACTTTCCCTTTTAAATCGTCGAGGCTGACCATTTCTTCTTCTTGGTTCATGTATTCGAACGATTCAACTTCCCAATTAAGCGGATCCTCAATCTCTTGTCCGCATCCGGCTAGGACGATGAGCATCGTCATCAAACCAATCATCCACCATTTCTTCACACGCGCCAACTCCTTATCGCTTTTTGATATTCCACATGAAGAGGGTAAGGAGTGCGAAGGCTGTCAATGCGAGGAAGGGAATCGTGATGAACCCTAGCCAGTTGATATATTGACCACTACACGGAACTCCTTGTGTACACGGTTGAATTTCTGCAAAACCTGGCACTTTCTGTACCAAGTAATGGTAAAGTGAAACGAAACCGCCTATGATAGTAAGCGGTAACACATACTTACGTACTGACCGATCGTCCGTAAAGACGGCAATCCCTAGGAGGATGGTCAATGGATACATAAAGATGCGTTGAATCCAACACAACTCACATGGCACGAACTCTCGAATCTCACTAAAGTAGAGACTTCCAAGGGTTGCTGTCAAAGAGACAAGCCATGCGAGATACAGACCGTATTTTTCGAAAAACGTCTTCATTTTACAAATCCTGTTCAATCAACTGTTGGATTTGCTCATAATCAAACGGGTCCTCGAGCATCACACCGTTAATCATAATCGATGGCGTGAACTGAATCCCATTTTCTTTCACCAATCCATCGTCTGTGCTGACTTTTTCGATGACGGTTGAATCTTCTCCGAGGTCTTGCTCGAGCTGTGCCAAGTCGACCGATGTCGTCTCACTCGCAATTTCCTTCAGCTTCTCAACGGTCACCCATGCGTTGTCGTGTTGTTGTGATTCTGGCTGCGCGTCGTAGAGCGCCTTGTGAAACTTCCAGAACGAATCGGGATCTTGCTCGTATACCGACTCGGAAGCGAGCGATGCCAAAATCGATTCTTGTCCATGGAACAAGACATTAATATAACTGAAGCTGACATCTTCTTTATCGAGATAGTCTGCTTTCAACTGAGGATAAATCGTTTCGCCCCATTGTTTACAAGACGGACATTTATAATCTCCGAATTCGACGATGGACACTTTCGCGTCCGGATTTCCGAGTGTCGGTTGTCCTTCAATCGATACGTGATCACCTCGGTCAACCGTTGTCGTTTCATCTTGATTGAGCAAGACGAACACCAATGCAATCAACGCGACCGCGACGACGGTCATGATGACCAACCATTGATTCTTTTTCATTCTCTTCACCTCTATCTATTTTGACTCGTCTTTCATTATAGCGGAAGCTCTTCCTCCTATCATGATATCGACTCGTTTTTCATAATTCTCTTTAATTCAACCTTTAGGAGGTTTTTCTCACATGATCAAGACTTTTACGATGCGCCTCGGACTTATATTGGCGCTCAGCATTGCCACGCTCGTCTTTTTATTGACGATTGCACTCACATCTCTCATCAGTCACCGGGCGTCTGACGCACTCGAACAAGAAATCGGGGAACGCCTGTCGACGACGTCGCATCAATTGGCTGATAAACTCGACTTTTATATGTGGTCACGTTATCAAGAAGTTCAACTTTTGCAAGGACTCGATTTAGAAGATCGAGACGAAACACGTCGACTACTCGATCAAGTACAATCGAACATTCCGGCATTCTCATGGATGGGCGTAACAGATGCAGACGGGTCCGTCGTCGCTTCGACGAACGGGATTCTCGAAGGGGCATCGATTGCTGAACGACCGGTTTATCTGGAAGCACAAGATGCCCCCTTTATCGGAGACGTCCATGAGGCGGTCCTCTTAGCTGAATTATTGCCGAATCCTACGGGGGAACCGCTCCAATTTGTTGATATCAGTGTCCCGCTACTTCAAGACGGTGTATTTCAAGGAGTGCTCGCCACGCATTTAAGCTGGGCATGGGGTGAAGAAGTACTCGGACATTTCAACCGAACGCTTCATGACCAAGTCGGCGATACGGATTTATTCGTCGTCAGTGAACGAGACAACCTCGTTCTCCTCGGTCCAGATGACATGGTTGGAAAACCACTGCCCGTGTCATTTACAGAAGGGTCTTCCGTGAAAGAATGGGAAAATGGGCAGGACTATCTGACGGGTATGTCAATCGGAGAAGGGTATGATGAATATCCTGGACTTGGATGGCGCGTCGTCGTCCGTCAACCGACATCAGTCGCATTCGCACCGGTCGAGACACTTGAAACAAGAATTTTATGGATCGGTTTATTAGCCTCGTTCGTGACAGCTGTCCTTGGTTGGCTCCTCGCATCTGTCGTGACGCGACCGTTGAAGCGAATCACCGAAACGGCATCGCTCATGGAGCAAGGGAAAGCCAATACGTTCCCTCATCAATCCGGAATCGAAGAGATTGAGTCCCTCGCATTCGCATTGGAGTCGCTCGTCACCTCCCTGACAGAGTCTGAGTCGGAGCGGGTACATTTTGAGACGCTCGCGAACCGTGACGCGCTGACTGGTCTCTCGAACCGTGTCGCCTTACGTGAACAGTTGAATCTACTTCACACTTCGAAAGAGCCATACGTCTTCTTCTATATCGATCTTGATGGCTTCAAGGCAGTGAATGATACGTATGGTCACGCTGTCGGGGATGAGGTATTGGTCGAAGTCGCACAACGGTTACAGGCACTCACAATCGATGACGTCTATCCCGTCCGGTTAAGTGGAGACGAGTTCTTCCTCATGTTCCCGAGACGTCTTCTTTCAATTCAAGAGATTTTCGAGATCGGGAGTACGCTCATCGCTAAGCTTTCTGAACCGATTACGCTAGACATCGCATCGGTGAACATCGGGGCGAGTATCGGGGCATCCATTTGGAGTCCACCGGAACCACCCCATGTTGCGATCGAACAAGCGGACGACGCGTTATATCGGTCAAAAGCGAACGGGAAACAACAGCTTTCCTTCCATGAGTCGTTCGAATGAATACTGGCCCCCATACGAAAAGGAGTTCGTGATGAACTCCTTTTCGCTTACTCTTCCGTTTTCGTATTCGCGTCTTCTTGCTGCTCTTCTTCTGGCATCGGCTCCAAATCCATCGTATACACATATTCCTCCCCAAAGTTATTCAAAATGAACAACTCTTCTTCCGCACGTGTCGCGAGTCCGTCCGAGAATCCGATGGCGGCATACATCTCTTCTAGCAATACGTCCTGTTCTTTGTCAATCTCATCAAAGATGGCTTGTTCCCATCGTTCAATGATTCCTCCGAGTTGACGGTAGTCATCGTTTTTAATTTTATTTTGATCGCGTAGCAACTCCAAATAGTCACGAACCTCTTTTAGATTGTCATGCGTCATCGGGATGGCACCCGCTTTTTCTGTCGCTAAGATTTTTTGATGGGTCATCAGATGCATCGCGTCGACAAGATTTCCTTTGTTCAACTTTTTGGGATCATCAAAGATGAGTCCCGTCGTCTCCTGTGGGTTGATGCGGCGCGTCACATTTTGACGGCGCCCGAGTGGGTCTTCTTCTTTGATGATGTCAATCAATTCGAGTGCTCGTGTGTAGTCTTCTTCCGTCATCTGTTCCCGGTCGAGTTCATTAGGATTCGGTCCACTCCAGTATGTATAGAAAGCATAGGCCGCGATCACCATGATGACAAGTCCGATGATTGCACCCCACCAAAATGTTTTGTTCCGTTTCATTCTGTCCCCACACCCTTTTCTCGTTGTTCTTCATCAAGGATAACATATATATCCATACAAAAATTCCATAAAAAGGGTTCTTTTGAGACCTGGCATAAAAAAATACCCGCTCCAAGATAGGAGCGAGCATCTTCTCTTCTTACGCTTCGAACAACAATTGTTCTGGATCTTCAATCATGTCTTTAATGTGTTTGAGGAATGTCACTGCCTCACGACCATCTACGATTCGGTGGTCATACGAGAGTGCGACATACATCATCGGACGGTTCTCCATCGTGTCCGCGTCGATTGCGACCGGGCGGAGTTGGATCGAGTGCATCCCGAGGATGGCGACTTGTGGTCCGTTCAAGATTGGTGTTGAGAGGAGTGAACCGAACACGCCTCCGTTTGTGATTGTGAACGTACCGCCAGTGAGGTCGCTCAACCCAAGCTTGTTGTTACGTGCTTTGTCCGCAAGGTGAAGGATGTCTTTCTCGATCTCCCCGAAGTTTTTACGGTCCGCTTCACGGACGACCGGAACGACGAGACCGTCTGGCGCCGAAACGGCGATCCCGATGTCATAATATTTCTTCAAGACGATTTCGTTGCCTTGAATCTCAGCGTTCAAGTAAGGCATCCGTTTGAGAGCCGCGACAGCCGCTTTTGTGAAGAATGACATGAAGCCGAGTTTGACATCGTTGTCTTTCACGAACTTCTCTTGGCGACGTTTACGAAGTGCCATGACCGCAGACATGTCAATTTCGTTGAACGTCGTGAGCATCGCTGCCGTCTGTTGCACTTCAACGAGACGGTTCGCGATCGTCTGACGACGACGCGTCATTTTGATGCGTTCTTCTTCTTTCCCACTCGCAGCCGGTTGTGGTGCAGATGTTGCCGCAGCTGGTTTTTGTTCTTTCACAGCTGGTTTGTCTTCATGTTTTGAAACGTCATGGACATTGATGCGTCCCATTGGGTCGTTCGTTTGAACGGCTGAAAGGTCGATGCCTTTCTCACGAGCAAGTTTACGTGCAGCCGGTGTCGCAATCGGCCCTTTCCCAGGACTGGCAACATGTTCTTCACGTTTCTCGACTTTCTTGCCTTCTTCGACGGACTCCGTCTTTTTCTCAGTCGGTGCTTCTGTTTTCGTTTCAGTCGCGTTTTCTGTCTTCGTCTTCGTCGCGACAGCCGTTCCGCCACCTGAACCTGAACCGAGACGTGCGATGACTTCACCGACTTGAACCGTGTCCCCTTCTCCAGCAAGTTGTTCTTCTAACACACCCGCTTCGTCAGCCGGGACTTCGATATTGACTTTATCGGTCTCGAGCTCGACGATGGCTTCCCCTTTTTCAACTTGATCGCCTGGCTGTTTGAGCCATGTCGCGACCGTTCCTTCTGTAATGGACTCTGCTAATTCCGGTACTTTGATTTCGATCACAATGAGTTCCCCCTTAACTTATTTACGATCTTTTTGATATGTGCTCGTGCCTGCACCGCTCGAGACGACGTCATGAGAGAGTGCTTCACGGATGATGCGTGCTTGTTCTTGTTTGTGAGCTGTCGGATTTCCTTCAGCTGGACTCGAACGACGGCGACGGCCGATATAACGAACATCGAGTCGGTTCGTAGTGACCGCTTCTAGACGAGGCTCAATATATGTCCAAGCCCCCATGTTTTTCGGTTCTTCCTGGACCCAGACGATTTCACGTGCATTCGGATAACGGCTGATGACGTCACGAATCTCACGTACCGGGAACGGATAGATTTCTTCGACTCGGATGATATGCAAGAAGTCGAGTGACTCTTCTGACTTGCCGATCGCTTCCGCAAGATCGATTGCCATCTTCCCTGTACAGAAGACGAGACGTTCGACTTTCTCCGCGTTCTCACCGAGACCTGGTTGTTCAACGATCGGTTTGAAACTCTCTTCCGTGAACGCCTCGATTGGTGACGTGGCGAGCGGATGACGAAGTAGGCTCTTCGGAGTCATGATGATCATCGGGCGAATCTCTTCTTTACCGAGCATCTCTGCTTGACGACGGAGAATATGGAAGTACTGTGCCGCAGATGAAAGGTTAGCGACTGTCCAGTTCTTCTCTCCTGCAAGGGTCAAGTAACGCTCCATCCGTGCACTCGAGTGCTCTGGTCCTTGTCCTTCATAACCGTGTGGCAAGAGCATGACGAGGCCTGACTTTTGACCCCACTTCGCACGTCCTGCCGAGATGAACTGGTCGAACATGACTTGTGCCGAGTTCGCAAAGTCCCCGTATTGTGCTTCCCATAGGACGAGCGTGTCTTGTGCGAAGACGTTGTAACCATATTCAAATCCAAGCACCGAACCTTCTGAGAGCGGGCTGTTATAGACCGAGAACGATGCTTTTGCTGTCGATAACTGGTGGAGTGGCGAGAATTTCTTCCCTGACTCGACATCGTTCAACATGATGTTCCGCTGAGCGAATGTTCCACGTTCGGAATCTTGACCACTCAAACGAACCGGCGTACCGTCTGAAAGAATCGACGCGAATGCGAGTGTCTCCGCATGTCCCCAGTCGATTTTTCCACCTTCGCTGAATGCATCACGGCGACGGTCGAGTACTTTTTGAAGTTTGTGGAAGACACCGAAGCCTTCCGGCCAATCAAGCAATTCGTCGTTCAATTGAGTCAAGAGATCGCGTTTCACGCTCGTATCGACTTTCGGGAATCCTTTATGGACCGCATCCGGCAAGACGATATCTGCATCCTCTTCTTCAGAAGGAACGAGGTCGCGCGCTGCTTTCAGCGCCTCTTCAATCTTTTGCTCGATTTGTGCTTTCTCATCTTTCGTCATGACGCCTTCTGCCTCGAGTTGTGCGGCATAGACGTGACGGACGGACTGGTGTCCTTTGATGGCTTTATAAAGAACCGGGTTCGTGTTCATCGGTTCGTCCATTTCGTTGTGTCCGTAACGACGGTATCCAATCAAATCGACCAAGATATCTTTATGGAATTTTGCGCGATATTCACTAATCAACTTCGCGACAGCGACACACGCTTCCGGGTCATCCGCATTGACGTGGAGGACCGGAATTTCATACCCTTTGGCGATATCACTTGCGTAACGTGTCGAGCGTGAATCGTTCGGGTCTGTTGTGAAGCCGATCGTATTGTTGGCGATGACGTGAACCGTCCCACCTGTACGATATCCCGTCAAGTTCGTCATATTGAGTGTCTCTGCGACAATCCCTTGTCCCGGGAACGCTGCATCTCCATGAATCAAAATCGATGCCGCCAAATCGTCATGCTGTACAGCTGATCCTTTTTCAGAACGATCATCTTGTGCGGCACGCGTATACCCTTCGACGACTGACCCGACGAACTCGAGGTGACTCGGGTTGTTCGCTAAGTTGAGACGGACTTCTTTTTGCTGTTCGACGACTTTGCGATCGAGACCGAGGTGATATTTCACATCGCCCGACCATCCGAAGTTGATGCCGATTGACCCTTCAGACGGGATCAATTCTTTGTTCGGTGCATGTTGGAACTCCGCAAAAATCATCTCGTACGGTTTGCCGAGAACGTGAGCAAGGACGTTTAGACGTCCACGGTGAGCCATCCCGATGTTGATATGTTCAGACCCACTCGAAATAAGGCCTCCGACCATCGCATCGAGAAGTGGTACCATCGCATCTAACCCTTCAATCGAGAAGCGTTTTTGTCCGACGTATGTCTTATGAAGGAACGATTCAAACAATTCCGTTTCCGCAAGACGTTTGAACAATTCAATTTTTTCTTCTTTTGAGAAGGTGTGCTTCAATGCACCTTGTTCAACTTGGCGACGGATCCACTTCTTCTCTTCCATATCATCTAAATGACGGAGTTCGATAGCGACCGTCCCTGTATAAACATCGAGCAAATGACGGAATAAATCTAGAGCACTCGCGTTTGGCTTAGGTGCATCGTCGGAAAGAAGACGAGCTGGAATTTGTTTTAAATCGTCTTCTGTCAAATCGTACCGTGACAATTCGAACAATTCCTGTTCGCGCGGATGGTCTTTTAACGGATAAATATCAGCCGCTTTATGACCGAACGCACGAATATCGTTGACGAGACGTGTCGCCGAGACGACTTTCTCCAAATCAAACGATGGACCCGAGACCGGCACTTCTGTCGGTGATGACTCTGGCGCGCCAAATTCATCAAAATATTGACGCGTCTCTTCATCGACCGATGATGGGTCTTCCAAATATTGTTCGTACAGTTCAATGATGTAGCCTAAGTTAGGACCATAAAATGCCTGCGATTTCTCGTGAACATTCGACGACTCTCCCATTGAATAAATCCCCCTTATCCATTCCTAAACGTTCAATCTGTGAACGCTTTCATTTTAACATGTAGCCCGAAGCAGTTCACCCTTCTCCTGCCCTGGTGAACAAAACCAAATCTTGCCTCTTACGCTCAACTACATACTACACCTTTCGTGCCGGAAAGACCCTTACAAATTCACAATTCGTCCATACCATTTCAATAAGTTTTGCTTATCAATAAATTGTGTCATGATCAATTTGTTTCAACGATTTCAAAAAAAGATGAAACCTTATTTCAAACAAGCCGTAGAAGGGGATGTAGGCAGTACACTATCACTCTTAATAGAAAGCTAGGTGACCACATGTTATCCGTACAAAATGTCCATAAGAAAATGGGAAAAGCAACGGTATTGACGAATGTCAGCTTTGACGTCGTTCCAGGAGAAATTTTCGGATTCCTCGGACCGAACGGCGCCGGGAAAACGACAACCATCCGAATCATCACGGGCCTCATGCCAGCAACGCATGGAACTGTGACGGTCGATGGGTATGACGTAGCAAACAATCGCCAAGAAGCGCTCAGCCGCATCGGAGCCATCGTCGAGAATCCGGCGTTCTATCCGTACATGACCGGTCGTGAAAACTTGATTCACGCCATGAACTTGATTCCGAACTTGAAAAAAGTCGACTTGAACGCACTCGGTGCGCTCGTTGGACTTGACGGAAAGCTCGATATGAAAGTCAAGCAGTACTCACTCGGGATGAAACAGCGCCTCGGGATTGCCCGTGCCTTGTTGCATAATCCGAAAGTACTCATCTTGGATGAACCGACGAACGGGCTCGACCCAGCCGGCATCGCCGACCTCCGAAATTACTTACGTCACCTTGCCGATCACCGTGGAATCGCCATCTTGATTTCGAGTCATTTGTTGAGCGAGATGGAATTGATCACCGACCGCTTCGCCATCATCGACCAAGGACAAATCAAATCAGTGGAAGACGGGAAGACGAAAGCAGACAGCGTCATCCTCTGTAAAGTTGCCAAAGAGCAGATGAATGAGGCACTCGATGTTGCCGCCCTCACCTTCGATGACGTGAAGATCGTCCAGCAATCTGCCGAGTCGTTTATCGTGCCGCGACAGGAGACGGACATTCCGGTCTTACTGAAACAATTAATCGAGCGTGATATCGCCGTCTATCAAATTGGCATGAAACACGAGTCGCTCGAAGAACAATTCTTGAAATTGACAAAAAAAGAAGGAGGTACGAACAATGCGTTCATTACTCAGCAATGAATGGATGAAATGGCGCCGCACGATTAAGCCTTACGTCGCTTTAGGCGTATATACGGCAATCATCCTCATCGTATACGCTGTATTAGCCAGTGGAGACGGGACACCGGAAGCGGCATCGTTCTTTGAATTCTCAACGATGGGCGCCATCGCCTTCCTAAGTATCTTTACGATCGTCTTTACAGCCGAGATGGTCGGGAACGAATTGAAATTTGACACGTTGAAGCATCTCTTGATGAGTCCATATTCCCGAGACCGCATCTTGTTGTCGAAACTCGTCATGGCCGTTCTCGTCATGTTGCTCCAATTTGTTTTCATCTTAGTCGTCGCGTTCGGCTTCTCGCTCACGTTAGACGGCTCTGTCACATGGGATGTCGTCCGTCCGATTCTCATCAGTGTGAGCGGACCAATCTTCATCATCTTCTTGACGCTCATGTTCTCGGTCGTCTTCAAGTCGGTCGGGGTCGTCATCGGATTCACGGTGCTCGCGAACTTCGCTTCGAGTATCATCGGTGGACTTCTCGTCGCCTGGAAACCCGAGCTTGCGAAATGGATCGTCTTCTTGCATACGGATCTTTCCATCTATGACGTCAACCCAGAGTTCATGAAAGCGATGGACGCGACGATGGGCTTCTCGATTTTCTATGTCGCCCTTCATATCATCGCCTTCTACCTCATCACGGCGTTTATGTTCCGAAGCAAAACGTTCGCGGAATAAACATTCAATCCCTTTCGATTCGTTCGAAAGGGATTTTTTCTCCTGTGATGCTATAGGTGTGATACGTCTCAATTATCTTTGTCACACAATCTCAATATTATGCCAGAAGTCTCTCAACGGTATACGATATCATAAAGATAACAGCACTAAAGAAGGATGTGACGATATGGTTCTCACCATCGGGTTAGCATTGCTTGTCTGTTTGATCGCACTCATATTCACCATCATGGTCGGGCTCGGCAAAGACCATTCCACGTATAGCCAGAAAAAAAGTTGGTCGATGGTTTCTTGGGTTTACGTCATCTTGCTCCCCGCCTCGTTTATCGGACTCGGTCTTCTCTACTATTTCATTACGAAGTAACACAAAAAACACGATGCCGAACAAATGGCATCGTGTTTTTTTACGAGATTAAGTCGCTCCAAATTTTGATGGTACTGGCCAAGATGAGTAACGCCAAAATCCATTGCAACGCTTTTGTATGCATATTTTTACCGACATTCGCCCCGATCGGTGCGGCAATCAGACTGGCGATAATCATAATAATCGCCGGACCCCAGACGATTTGGTCTGTGATGATTTTCCCGAACGTCGACCCGATGGACGAGATAAACGTGATGGCGAGTGAGCTTGCAATCGCCATTTTTGTCGGGATGCGCAGAACGACGAGCATGATCGGCATGAGAATGAACGCCCCTGCCGCTCCAACGATTCCTGCTGCGACTCCGACAATGAATGCAGAGCTTGCGGCAATCATCTTGTTGAACTGGACTTGATCAAGTGGCATATCGTCCACTTGTGGTTTCGGTAAAAACATCATCACAGTCGCAATCGTCGCGAGTACGGCGTAAACGACATTGATGGCTGTTTCAGATAGCAACGTCGATCCGTATCCCCCAATGAAACTACCAATCAAGACCGACACACCCATATATAAAATCAACTGTTTGTTTAAATATCCGCCTTTACGATAGGCATATATCCCACCGATTGTCGCAAAGAACACTTGAATGGCGCTGATTCCCGATACTTCGTGGGCACTGAACGCTGCAAATCCCAAGAGTGGTGGGATGTACAACAACATCGGATATTTGATGATTGACCCACCAATCCCGACCATCCCTGAAATAAATGACCCGATGAAACCAATTAAAAAAATAGTAATGATAAACCCAAACTCCATTTCGATTCCTCCATTATCCTTTTATTCTCTTCTTATTCAGAAGCTTCCCAAGCCATCATGCCGCCTGACACATCATAGATTTCGGTATAGCCGGCCTCTTCTAATCGGCTAGCAGCCTGAGCACTTCGGTTCCCACTCCGACAGATGACGTAGATCGGCTCGTCTTTCGGATACGGCAACTCGTTGGCATCTAATGAAGAAAGTGGTGCGTTCACCGCTCCTTCAATATGCCCCCCCTCGTATTCGGACACTTCTCGAACGTCAAGGAGTGTTATTTCCTCGTTTTCCAATTTGTTTTGTAGAGTTTCAGCATCAATTTTCGTTATCCCATCCTTTTCTGATGTGATTACAAAGATAAAAATCGCCATTATAGCCAAAATCCCGACAAATAAGGAAATTCTCTTCATTTTTTCGCCTCCAATTCTTTTCACTTGCGCTCATTATACCTTAGGGGGTATATTAAAGCCAACGAAACATTCTCGTTGCCAAAAAACCTTACACACGAAAAGGAGATCAAAGACTCATGAAGACGATTACGACTACTGAATTAGAAGCATTACTCCAAGCGGACGAATCACTCAATTTGATTGATGTGCGAGAAGTGGATGAATATGCCGGCGGCCACATCAAACAAGCGAAAAACGTACCACTTTCTGAATTCGGGGCAAAAGTCGATGAGCTCGATCGCTCTAAACCAATTCACGTTATTTGCGCAGCTGGCGGACGCAGCATGAACGCATCTGCTTACCTCGACTCACTTGGATTCGACGTCACGAACGTTGACGGTGGGATGATGAGCTGGCAAGGCGAAGTCGAATAAAAACCATTATTTTAGTCATAGGGGGAATTTCACATGTTATTACGTTATTTTTATGATGAAAAATTAGCACAAGCTTCATATATGGTCGGTTGCCAAATGACAGGAGAAGCGATTGTTATCGACCCGGCCCGTAACATCGAGCCATATCTTCAAGAAGCGAAAAAAGAAGGCATGAACATTGTTGCAACAGCTGAGACACACATCCATGCGGACTTCGTATCGGGCTCACTCGAACTCGCGAAGCGGACAGGTTCGAAAGCTTATTTATCAGATGAAGGCGACGCTTCATGGAAATACGCATTCGCCAAAGACATCGATGCACAACTCGTGAAAGACGGTGACACATTCAAAGTCGGTAATGTGACACTTGAAGTCATGCACACACCGGGTCACACACCAGAACACATTTCGTTCCTTCTGTATGACCGGAACCAAACACAACCGATGGGGATCTTCACAGGCGACTTCGTCTTCGTCGGAGATATCGGTCGCCCTGACCTTCTCGAAGAAGCAGCCGGTGTGAAAGGAACGACGGCAATCGGTGCGGAACAAATGTTTGATTCACTCAAAAAGTTCATGGCGCTCCCTGACTTCGTTCAAGTTTGGCCTGGACACGGTGCTGGTAGTGCTTGTGGGAAAGCGCTCGGCGCGATTCCGACATCGACAGTCGGTTACGAGAAAGCAACGAACTGGGCCCTTCAAATGACGGATAAAGATGCCTTCATCAAAGAGTTGACAACGGATCAACCCGAACCACCGAACTACTTCGCCATGATGAAGAAAGTAAACAAAGAAGGCATTCAAGTGACGACAGAAATCGCTAGCCCAGAAATCGTAGGTACAGATCGTCTCGATACACTTGTTGAAAATACACAGGTCGTCGATACGCGTAAAGGTGAGGACTTTGCGAACGGACACGTCCCTGGGACAATCAATATCCCGTACAACAACAAGTTCGTCTCGTGGGCTGGCTGGCTCGTCAACTTCGACAAAGACATCACACTTATCGCGAGTGCGGAAGATGTCGATCAAGTACAAACTGATCTTCAATCAATCGGTCTTGACCGCCTCCGCTTCATCGTCCCAGTCGAAGAACTCGACGCATCGCTCTTGACGGAAACGTATACGGACGTGACGGCAGAAGAAGCCATCGAAGCTGCTGAAAAAGGTGACGTGTTCGTCCTCGACGTTCGAAACGCGACCGAATGGAACGCGAGCCATTACGAAAAAGCAGAGCGCATCTTGCTCGGTAAACTCGTACGGAATCACGAAGGTCTTCCGACAGACCAAACGATTGCGGTCCACTGTGCATCAGGCGTCCGTTCACGCATGGCGGCAAGTGTCCTTCAATCGCTCGGCTACAAAGATATCCACAACATCCTTGGTGGCTACGGCGCGATGAAGACTGTCTTGAACGCTCAACAAATCAAGTAATGCTATACTGACTAGGAATATGGCGCCCGCTTCGAGAGGGGCGCCTTTTGTTTAGGAGGGAAAGACGTGGTCGCAATCGGTCCACTTAACATTCGTTTCGATTTACTCATCTTTTTACTAAGCCTTGTCGTCCTTTACGGGATCTTTCGCGCTCACGGACTGACGAGTAAACAACGGGAAGCCGTCATCGGCACATGGTTCTATGGTTTTCTTGCCTGGAAAGGGAGCGCCATCGTCATTGGTCTGTTGACGACACGTGACCTGTCGCTCGCGCTTTATGCAACGGGAGGCGCTTGGTCTCAATGGATTGCGGTCGCTATTGTCCTTTGGTTCGTCTATCGTCTCGACCGAGACCTTTTAGGCTATTGGGTGCTGAGCGGCCTTTTCATTTGGTTCGGTATGACGCTCGCGGTTCCAATGTACGGAACGATTTGGCGTTTCCCAGATCAGCCGATTCATGTATGGAGTGCAACCCTCATCCTTCTGCTACTCGGGATGACGTGGCGCTGGATGCATCAACCGACACGTGGGAACATTCTTTGGACCACATTCGGTGCATCTAGTATTTGGTTATTCGAATCGAATGCGGTCGGACAGATTCAATGGTGGACAATCGGAATCGTCACCATCCTGTTCGGATTGAGCGTTGTTCTCGCTCGCCCTTCCAGAAAAGCGATTCAACTCAGTATCGGTGTACTTGTGTTGCTCGCGGTCGTGAATGTAGCCATACCTGAACAGGAAGAACAAACTGTCACGAGAGAGACGGCGTCGACCGGGCTAAATATCGGACAAATCCCTCCTTCGTTCGCACTACAGCGAACCGATGGGAGTACGTTCGACTTAGCATCGTTACGTGGTCAGCGCGTCGTCGTCAACTTCTGGGCGTCTTGGTGTCCGCCGTGTCGTGCAGAGATGCCCGATATGGCGAATTTCGCGAAAAAACGAGACGACGTGACGATTGTCGCCGTCAACACAACGACGAGCGAGCGCGACCCGGACAACGCTGTCTCATTTGTCGAACCATACGAAGATGCCTTTACCGTCGTCTATGACCGCGACGGCCAAGTCGGTGATGCGTATCGGATTCAAGCGATGCCAACGACGTATGTGCTCGATGAATCTGGCGTGATCATCGCGAAACAATTTGGTGCCATCGACAAGAATTGGCTCGACGCTCAACTACATTGAACATCATAAAACCGCCGACATTG
Organism: Exiguobacterium sp. s22; assembly: GCF_018617455.1. Lineage (GTDB taxonomy): Bacteria > Bacillota > Bacilli > Exiguobacteriales > Exiguobacteriaceae > Exiguobacterium. Next base: position 109,587 of record NZ_JACSKD010000004.1, on the reverse strand, counting down.
CGTTGTCGGCGGTTTCTCTTATTGCTTCAAATAGCCTTGTGCTTTCAAAAAGTCTTTGACGTCAAGACGTGTCGATTTCGACAACATGCGCCCCATCTGTCCGGTCCAAGTATCCTTACGCGGATTCGAGCCACGGACCATGTAGTAATCATGGATCAATGCATCATAATCCGAAAGGGACTGTTTGATGCGTTCTGGATTCGTCTCGTACGTATTCTCATGGTAGACGTGATGGGACGGGAGACGAGGTTTTTGATCTTCGACTGAAGCCGGTACACCGACTGCCATCCCGAAAAGCGGAATGACCCGCTCCGGCAATTCGAGCACTTCTTTCACAGCAAAGAGGTCGTTCCGAATGCCTCCGATATAACAGATGCCGAGTCCCATCGACTCTGCCGCTACGGCCGCATTTTGTGAGGCGAGCGCCGCGTCAATCACAGCAACCAAAAGCTTCTCATCCGTCTCAAGCGTCGTAGATACTTCAGTCTCCTGTAGCTCACCAATCATTTCATGACGATGCAGGTCTGCACAAAAAACAAAAAAGTGACCGTTCTCGACGACATAGGACTGATTGCCCGCAATCTCGGCGAGTCGTTTCTTTTTCACATCATCGGTCACCCCGATGATGGAGTAGGCTTGGATGAAGCTAGATGTCGATGCCCGTTGTGCGCTCTCGACGATGGTCTGGATTTGTTCATCTGTTAATGTCTCGTCCGTAAAGTCACGGACGGAACGGTGGTTCAATAAGGTCTCAATCACTTCGTTCATACGTTCTTCCCCCTTTTTTTTAATCTTGGCACAAGCTCTCTGAATCCACAAATGAGAGGAATCCATTGAGCACATTTTGAGGAGAGAACGCTCATATCTTGTTTTCTTATGCTATCATTATAAGCTACATAGTAAATACGATAGCCTAACTTCGAATAAGGAGCGAGATACATGAAAAGAATACCATTTTACATTCCATTCTTACTTGGGGTGCTGTTCCTCTCCGGTTGTACGGATGCCGATGTGAGTGTCTCGACGTCGACCGAGGACACTGTTGAAGAGGAACCGGCACAAGAGGAACAGACCACCGAGACACCTTCACCTGAACAGGAAGAAGATGTATTTGAGGGCTATACGTTGATCGAGGTGGATGGCGGCGATCAATCCGGTAATCGTGAAGCAAATGTCGTTGTCGATATCGGCTTCGGCGACCGGGAGTACTGGGCGTTCACGAACGAGCATGGTCAGCTGGTTCGCGTGATTGCCGATGAGATTGTTCTGCAGGATGATAAGACCGAAGACGTCAATTCTTCAGGACGTTACTATTCAGACGAGGCGAAAGTTCCAGGTGTCGAAGACCCAAACCTCGATGAAGGTCATATCATTGCCGATTCGCTCGGCGGCGTCTCGAACGCCTATAACATCACACCACAAAACAGCGCACTCAACCGTTACGGGGACCAAGCGTTCATGGAAGATGTCATTCGAAAAGCCGGCGGAGCGAAAAACTTCGAAGCCATCATCACCTACCCGAATACAACGACTCAGATTCCTTCCCACTATCAATATACGTATACCGTACGCGGCAACACGGTCACGGATTCGTATGATAACGCGGATCCAGAAGAGGTGAACGAATCGCTCGATTTGACGGACGACTCCCCTCCTGCAGTGACGACAGATCCAGTCGAGGAACGCGACTTATCCGATATCGACGTTGACGGGAACGGGCAAGTGACCATCAAAGAAGCAAAAAACGCCGGATTTGAGATGCCGATCACGCGTGATCATTGGTTGTACCAGTATATGGACGACCGAGACGGTGATGGGATGGTCGGTGAATAACAACAATGAACAAGACGTTTCTCTATGAGAGGGACGTCTTTTTGCATACAAAAAACCGCGGTACATGACCGCGGCTACTCGGTTAATTTGACATTTGGTTTAAGAATGGTGCGAGATCGATGTTCAACTCGTTCGAGAGACGTTCCCCGAGTTCACGGTCTGCACGATAGAAGTTGCAGATCAAGAGGAGAACGGTCTTCTCATGACGAACTTCTTTGATGTGAGCGACGAGGTTACGGATGAGCGCATCCTTCTCTTCCTGAGAATAGCGACGGTACACTTCTCCGGCCTGACCGAAGTCGTTCGTCTTCTCAATCTTCTGACGACCCGTCACGCCTGTGATCGGTTGCGGGGTCTCGATATAGTCCGCATTTGGCTTCGGCGCGTCTTCGTAACGGTTCGGCTCGTAGTTGACCGGGCTCGTCTGTTGCTTGAACGGCATCGCCCCGTCACGCTGGTTGTTCGCGACTTGAGCGAACGGGCAGTTGATCGGGAGTTGGAGATAGTTCGGTCCGATGCGGTAACGCTGCGTATCCGAATACGAGAAGAGTCGTCCTTGGAGCATCTTGTCTTCTGACGGCTGGATCCCTGGTACGAGGACGCCTGGGTTGAAACCGACCGACTCAGTCTCAGCGAAGAAATTATCGACATTTTTGTTGAGGGTCATCGTTCCAACCAATTGATACGGGATGACATCTTCGAACCAATCTTTCGTCGCATCGAGCGGGTCGAAGTCAAAGTTGTCCATGTCCGCTGGGTCGAGAATCTGTACATATAGATCCCATTCCGGATAGTCTCCATTTTCAATGGCGTTGAACAGATCACGTGTCGCATGGTTGAAGTCTTCTGCTTGGATTTTCGCCGCTTCTTCCATCGACAAGTTTTGAATCCCTTGCTTCGGTACCCAGCGCATCTTTATGTACACCGTGTTGCCGAATTCATTCACCCACTTGAAGGAATGGACGGATGACCCGCGCATGTGGCGATACGATGCCGGAATGCCTTCGTCACTGAAGAGATGCACGAGCATGTTCGTTGATTCCGGTGTGAGCGACATGAAGTCGAAGAAGCGGTCCGGGTCTTGAAGATTCGTTTGTGGGTTCGGCTTGAGCGAGTGAATCACGTCCGGGAATTTAATCGCGTCACGGATGAAGAAGACCGGTAAGTTGTTTCCGACGAAATCATAGTTCCCTTCTTCCGTGTAAAACTTGACGGCGAAACCGCGTGGGTCACGAAGCGTCTCCGGTGAACCTAATCCGTGGATGACGGTCGAGAAGCGCGCAAACACAGGCGTCTCTTGCCCTTCTTCTTGCAAGAAGGCGGCTTTCGTATATCGTTTCATACTATTTTTTACAGTGAAGACACCATGCGCCCCTGCCCCTCTCGCATGAACGACACGTTCTGGTACACGTTCACGATCGAAATGCGCTAATTTCTCAATTAATTGATAGTCTTCGAGAAGCGTCGGTCCCCGACGACCCGCAGTGATGGAGTTAGCGTTATCCCCGATTGGTACGCCTTGGTTAGTAGTTAGTTGACGATGTTGATCCATATGATTGCCTCCCGTTATTTATAATTATTACAATCTTGATATTAATAAAAGATTAGAATGATTACAAATAAAAAAGCTCGTGAATCACGAACTTTTTTTCATGTGTCTCTTTTGTTTGGCTTTTTCCCGTTGATGGAGCGTCACGACGAAGAACGCTGCGAGCACTCCACCGAGTGACCCGGCGATGATGTCGACCATCGTATCGTCGTTCCCGTTCCCTTGCATCGTCGTGTTCAACACGACGTCAGATGTGAATTCATACATCTCCCAAAGAGCCGCACCGGCCATTGAAAAGACGACAACGTATACGAATAAAAATCGTTTCGGGATCTCGGTCCGAATGTCGTCATCGAGCCGACTGAAGAAGTCGAATCCTAAGAATGCGAGAAAGATACCGCTCAAGAGATGAAGGAACGTATCCCACCAACCGTTCCCGTACAATCCGACGATCGACCCTAAATACTGTGAGGCAAATAGGAACAGGATATACGCCACCTTCATTTTGCTATCGAGTTCTGTTTTGAACGTCTTTTCGATAAAAAACGGGATGAGACCAGAGATGATTCCGGCCCCCGCCACACTCGCATCAAACCATGATTCTTCTAGAATCGATGTCACGAGCATGACCGCCATGAACAAGACGAATCCGAATTCGAGGATACGTCCTTTCGTGAGATTCATGATAGTTCGCCTTCTTTCGTCTATTTTGTTCTCTATTCACTTTATTCCCAAGTCTCAATTGGGTTCAATCACACAATCGAATTTAGTTGGGCTCACTTGCGTTTTACGAACATATGTTCTATAATGAATATTATGAATCCGAGGAGGAACTTGCTATGCCCATCAATCCGTATCTCAACTTTAACGGGAACTGTCGAGACGCCGTGAACTTTTATGCGGACGTATTCAAACACGCTGCTCCAGACATCATGACGTTCGGTGATCAACCTGGTCCAGACGGTCAACCGGTGCCGAGTGAAATGGCTGATCTCGTGCTGCATACCCGACTCTTGATTCACGGCTCATCGCTCATGTTTTCCGATGCCATGCCTGACGGACCGGTCACGTTCGGGGACAATGTCACGCTCGCTGTCGTCACGGACGACCTCGATGCCATCCATCGTGAGTTCGAAGCGCTCTCTGTGAACGGACGTGTCTTGATGCCGCTTCAAGAGACATTTTGGAGCAAGGCGTATGGCATGCTCGAAGACCAGTTCGGTGTCCAGTGGCAGTTCAGCCACGAAGCATGATCGTCCAAAAGACCTCAAACACATTTTTATGATGATGTCTTTTGTTCTTTCAAGATTAGCTTCGCCACAGAGAGTACTTTCAAGGAGATGAATCAAACTCATGAAAGAAGAGAATCCTGATCACTTAACGATTCCTATTTGGGCATATGAGGCGATTGAAATAGAAGATGCAAATATGCAATGGGAAACATATGGTCTACGTGAAACAAGAGAGTTGTCTGACGTACTTTCAAAATTTGATATTAAGGGAGCAGAACATATAGGTAGTACAGCAGTTCCCGGTTTACCTGCAAAACCAATTATAGATCTGATGATTCGTATCGAATCGTTTGACATGATGAATGCGATTGTTGATACTTTAACCGCATATGGTTGGCACTATGTACCACCTGAATTGGATGGAAAGCCCTGGCGCAGATTTTTTGTGAAAGTGAAAGATGATAAACGAGTTGCTCATTTGCATCTCATGAAAGGCACAGAAAACCGGTGGGAAGAACAGATTGAATTTCGAGACAAGTTACGGGAATCTCCTTTACTCGCGAAGGAATACGGGCTTCTAAAAAAGCAGTTAGCGACTGAATTTCGTGAGGACAGAGAAAAATATACTGAAGCCAAAGCTGAATTTATAAATCGAGTATTAAACTCCTGATACAGATGAAGACCCCATCGCTAATCTACGATGGGGTCTTCCTTATTTTTGGGCAACGAAGAAGATGCGTTCGGCATCCGCTCCCGGTGCATGTTCAGTGAAATCAGAAGTGACCGATTTGACGTGGAACCCGGCACCAATCAACCATTGCATGTACTGGCCAGGTTCATACGTCCGTTGTTCATGTGTCTCCTCGATCCGTTCGTACGTTCCGTCTTCAAGCGCGACGAAGAACGTCAAATCGTGAACGACTGAGAGCGGTGCCTCTCCCGGATCGGCAAACCAAATATACGAGCATTCCTCCCCGTTTGACGCGTACGTCTTTTGGTTGAAGAGTGTCTGCATCTTGTTCGGAGCATGGACATCAAAGATGAACAGGCCGCCCGGTTTGAGTTGATTGTAGACAGATTCGAACGTGTCGATCACATCTGCCTCATCCCGCAGGTAGCAGAGTGAATCGCAGAGGATTGTCACCGCATCGACCGGTTCCGGTAGTTCTAGTTCACGCATATCCTGTTCCCAAAGCGGCAACTCGATTTCGGCTTCGAGTGCCTTCTCTTGTGCGACTTCGAGCATCGACTCCGATAAGTCGATTCCCATGACGTCGTAATGTTCGGCGAGACGAATCGTTGCCGACCCGGTCCCGCATCCGACATCCGCGAGTGTCGCGCCATCTTGGACGTGACGACGCACGAAAGCGACCCACTCATCATACGGCGCGTCTTTCATCAACTCGTCGTATACATAGGCGAATCCTTCGTAAGCCATTAGCCGACTTCCACTTCGACGTGTGGCGCGTCAGCCCACAATTTCTCTAGGTTGTAGTAATCACGGTCGTCGCGATGGAAAATATGAACGACGACGTTCTCAAGGTCAGCGAGGACCCAACGTGCCGTATCCATTCCCTCGAATTTGTGGAGTGGTAAGTTGTTCTCGCCAGCCACATCTTTGATTTCACGTGCGATCGCTTCGACTTGTTTCTCTGAGTTCCCGTGACAGATGACGAAGTAGTCCGCAATCGGTGAGATTCCTTCCATGTCGAGTACGACGATTTCCTCGGCACGTTTATCGTCAGCCGCTTTTACAATCAATTCTAATTCTTCTCTTGCAGTCATATTGACCCTCCTAAGGTGTATTCACAAAATCATTATACGTTTCAATTGTCAGTGGAAAAATGCGCACCGACTTCTTCAATAAAAATTCAATCGTTTGCTTCAGTGTCGCCACAACCGCCCCTTCGAGCGAATGCGCTGCCTCTACCCGCAGGCGATCAACCCCTGGATAATCCCGATTCGGTTCGATGGCATCAGCTACGAACAAGATTTGGTCAAGACGAGACATCCCAGGCTCTCCTGTCGTATGATTTCGAATTGCAGAAAGCACGGCCTCGTCAAGGTCATATTGACGAGCCAGTAAAATCGCACCGACCGGCGCATGCAACAATTCGTCTCCATATTCAAGAAGGTTGGAATCAAGTCCCTCTTCAATGACGACTTGACGCATTTCTTCCGGATCAAAGTACTTTGCGTAGTCATGAAGCATCGCTGCAAGACGAGCCTCTTCGACGTTCTCGCCGTACTGAACCGCCAATCGCTCCGCCGTCTCGACGACACCGAGTGTGTGAATATAGCGTTTTTCCGGTAGCGTCTGTTTAATCAACTCGTGCGCTTCTTCAAACGTCATACAACTTCTGCTCCTTCACATACGTCTCGACTGGCGTCGGGACCAAATATTTGATGGATTTGCCTCGCTTCGCCCGCTCACGGATATCCGTCGATGAGATTTCAAGTTGTGGCATATCAATCGTACGAACGTCTGCCTTCTCCGGAATCAAATAACGGGACCCCGGGCGAGCGACCGCACCGAACGTGACGAGTTGAATGAGTGTCTCATAATCATGCCACGATTCGAGTGACACGAGCGAATCTGCGCCAATCAAAAAGTAGAACTCATCATTCGGATACTGTTCGATCAGTCGCTTCATCGTCTCGACCGTATAGGACGGCTCACTCCGTTCAAATTCAATCAAGTTCAACTTGAAGTCGGACTGATGTTGGATGGCGCGTCGCGTCATCTCGATTCGATGTTCCGCAGAACTGAATCCGACCTTATGTGGCGGAATCGCAGCCGGCAAGAACCACACCTCATCGAGTGCAAGCTGTTCACGCGCTTGTTCCGCGATTAACAGATGTCCGAGATGTGGCGGGTCGAACGTTCCACCCATCAAGCCGATCCGGCTCATGGGAGTTTGATTTGGCGATTTTCTTTCTCTGTCGCCTCTTTGTATAAGACGATGACTTTCCCGATAACTTGAACGACTTCAGCCTGTGTACCTTCTGACAATTCACCGGCTACATCTTTTGGTGTATCCATGCAGTTTTGAAGCACTTGAACTTTGATCAATTCACGTTTCTCGAGTGCATCGGCGATATCTTTACACATCGCTTCACTGACCCCATTTTTCCCGACTTGATAAATCGGTGAAAGATGGTGTGCTTCGGCACGTAAAAAGCGTTTTTGTTTACCTGATAACATAGTATATTATTCCTCCAATAATCCTTCGATTAACTTTTTTCCAATGGTTTCGTCCGGTTTTACGCCCGTCCATTTCTCGAACGAGAGCGCGCCTTGCCCGACGAACATGGCAACCCCTGTCACAATTTTCGCCCCGCGACGTTTGGCTTCTTGAAGCATCGGGGTGACAAGTGGACGATATATGATATCACAAACGACCGTGTTTTGTCGTAATCCTTCTAATGAAAGTGGTGTCGATCTCTCGTCCATCCCGACAGAAGTCGTCTGAATGATGACCTCATACTGCGAGATGTCGATCTCATCGAAGGTCGTATGGGCGATTCCGAACGTATCGGAGAGCACTTTTGCCCGTTCGACAGTTCGATTGACGATCGTCACATTACGTGTCGGAAGAGCTTGTACAATCCCACGTGCCGCACCACCTGCACCGACAATCAGAACACGTCCTGTGAAGTCTGTGAATGGCAACAGTGCTTGGACAAGGCCGGCACCGTCCGTGTTCGTCCCGATGAGTCGTCCGTCTCGTTTATACACGGTGTTGACGGCACCGGCTAGCTTTGCTGCCTCGTCAAGTTCGTCGACGTATTGAACAACCGCTTCTTTATAGGGAATCGTGACGTTGAATCCATCCCAGTCCCCGCCTCGCATCGCTGCAAATAAATCAGGGAGTTCATCCAAGGTGGCACCAATCGCCTCATAACGCCCGAAAAGCCCAGACGCCCTCAACCACTGCTCGTGCAGTTGGGGTGAGAGCGAATGAGCAATCGGGTGACCGATGACGGCCAGATTCATACGAGCGCCTCGCGAAGTGTGACCGCGACGCCTTTTGGAGCCCATGCCGCGATGCGACCACCTTTTCCGTGAATGGCGACCCAACCGAGACCGCTGAACACGATATCCGTTTTCACGCCGTCTCGCAAGCTGAACTCATGACGGACGAGTGGCGGTAAGATTTCCATTGTCTTTTCGTTCGGTGGGTTGAGCATCTTCCCAATATGTTGGTCATAGAGCTCATCCGCACGTTCGAGTTTCGTTCGGTGCGCTTTCAACTCGTTCGACATATAGATGACGAATGAACGCTTATTTCCTTCAAGATAATCCAAACGTGCCAACCCGCCGAAATAGAGCGTCTGTTGCGGGTTCAATTGGAACACGTGAGGTTTGATTTCTTTCTTCGGTGTGATCGTCTTCAAATCTTTCGCATCGACATAGTGTGCCATTTGATGACGGTTGATGATCCCCGGTGTATCATACAAGTTCGCATCATCGTCGAGCGGGATGTCAATCAAGTCAAGCGTCGTTCCCGGGAAATGACTGACGGTGATGATGGCTTCATCCTCTTCACCGAAACGTTTGATCACCTGATTGATGAGTGTCGACTTCCCGACATTCGTACAACCGACAACGAAGACGTCTTTGCCTTTCCGGTAATACTCAATTTTTTCAGCAAGTTCATCGATGCCGTGTCCTTTTTTCGCACTGATCAAATGAACATCGATTGGATTCAATCCGAGTTCTTTTGCCTCTGCCTTCATCCAGTTCGCCATCCGGTTCGGGTTGACCGACTTCGGTAACAAGTCGACTTTGTTTCCGACTAACAGTACCGGGTTTGAACCGACTGAGCGTTGAAGTCCAGGAAGCCAACTGCCATTGAAGTCGAAAATGTCGACAATCTTGATGACGAGTGCCTCTTTTGAACTGATGCCGTTCAAGATGCGCAAGAAGTCATCATCTGATAACTCCACATCTTGAACTTGGTTGTAATGCTTCAACTTGAAGCAACGTTGGCAAATGACAATTTCACGGTCAAGTGCCGATTTCGGTGCATAGCCGACCCCGTTCGGGTCTTCCGTTTGGATGGCCACGCCGCACCCAGCGCAATATCGTTTGGTTTCTTCCATAGTTATACTTACTGCCGTTTAGGTTTCCCCTTCTTCATTCGCCGTAGCACCTCGCTGCTACTCCTGAAGCGTTAATTCCGACGCCTTGGTCGCCGTACATGGGCAGCCTCCTTCTTTCTGTGCGTTCGAGGTCTTATTCATCTTTTTTATGTGAATCTTCGGAACGTGGATGAATGGCCTCACCAATTTTCTCGGCGACCGCGACTTTTGCACGCTGTGCGTCGACGGCGAGTTCTTCCACTTTTTTCGTGATCAATACATACTTCCCGCGACGTTTCATATGGGCGAAAACGACCTTTTCAAGCATCCGATTGAATTTCGTGACCAGGCCGTCCGTTTTGACGACCGGTTGGACATGGATGACATGAATGCCTGCCATGTTGGCGCCGAGCACGTCTGTGAACAGCTGATCTCCCAAAAAGATGGCTTCTTTCGGTGAATAGCCGTATTTCGAGAGTGCTTCTTTAAATCCGGCTGGCAAAGGCTTTCTCGCACGAGCGACATAATGAAGGCCGAGCGGCTCCGTAAACGTTCGTACACGATTCTCATTATTATTTGATACGACAATCACATCGAAACCGTATGATTTCACTTTTTCAAGCCACATCAATAAAAGCTCTGGTGCATGAGGGACATCCCATGCCACGAGTGTATTATCGAGGTCTGTCATAATGACGCGTACCCCACGGTCTTTCAATTCTTCTAAGTCGATGTCAAACACAGATGCGACGAACTGCTTCGGATAAAGTCGATTAAACACGTAAAATTCCTCCAATTAGCTAAACGATTCAACTACTTATACAAGTATTGATATCCCTTCTATGGTAAACGAAAACCGACCAAACGACTAGTGTATCGTTCGGTCGGAAGAAAATTGATGCAAAATTAGTTGGTTTTGATCGTCCCGATGACGTCACCGAGCCGAACCGGACCGATTTTTTGATGGTCCATTTGAATTGTATCTTTCTCAAAACAAAGGACGACGGTCGAGCCGAATGAGAAGTATCCGACTTCCTGTCCTTTATTCGCCTGCTCTCCTTCGAGCGTCCACTCAATCGTGTTGACGTTAAGGGCCCCGACCATGATATGCTCATACGTCCCAGCCGGACTGTCAAAGCGAGTCACACGACGATAGTTACGAGATAGTGGGCGCACTGTCTCTGTCAATCCGATCTCATTCACCGGTGCCGAACGGTCCCCGAGCTCATAGTGGCTAAGGACGCGACCCGAGAGTGGTGTGTGGACACGGTGATAATCCCGTGGACTGAGATAGAGCACGACGACCGTACCACCTGCGTAACGTCTCGCCTCTTGTTGTGAACCGAGCAATTCCGCGAGCGTGTATGATTGACCTTTCACTTCAAAGCGGCTGTCTTCCGAAATCGCCTCGATGACCGACAGCTTCCCGTCACACGGGGAGACAAGGGTATCGGCTGATTCATCAATCGTACGTGCCCCTGTCTTCAAATGACGGGTAAAGAATGCGTGAAGTGAAGGATACACTTGTAAAGGTTGGTCCGCTTCATCGACAGCGATGTCATACACTTTTGCGAACGATGGAATCAAGTGACGACTTGCGCCTGATTCTGCGAAACGTTTGAGACGTGTGGCAATCCAAGGTGAGGCGTTCAGCTCAAATAACATTTGGTAGAAACGACGCTTCATTCCTCTTTTGCCTCCTCATTCTTAAAGAACGTCTCATATTGTTGTTCAGAGACTGCCCCTTCAATGCGACCGACTTCTTTTCCATCTTCAAAACGAATGAGAGTCGGTGTTCCTTGAATGCCATATGTTTCCCAGACGTTATGGTCGGTCAAGTTGATCGATACCGCGTCATACTCTTCAATCATTGGTTCGACATATGGTTTTACTTGCTCACAATATTCACAGCCTGTTTGCCAGAAATAGGCGACGACCTCGCCATCTTGATCTAACTGTTGTTGCAATTCCTCTGCCGTGACGGCGTTGACACCATCGTCTGAATCATTACCGTTTAGAACGAATAATAAAGCGATTCCGATGACGATAATTGCACCGATGATGGCGAACGTGATGAAGTTCGCGCGTTTTTCAGGATTTTTCATATGTGACGTCCTCCTCTAAAATCGATATAAGAAAAAAGACTGACTCATGCGCGAGTCAGTTTGATTGTAGACGGCTTACTTCTCTTGTGCAACGTCGCTGATTCCCATGTCTTGATTCATGACATCGAGAAGTGCAACGAAGATTGTGATGATCACGCCAAAACCAGTTGCGATCATCGCGTTGTATTCTACTCCATCTACAGCAGAAATGATAAACACCGCTGTATTCGAGAGCAAAATCGCCCAGAACAATGTGACTACATAACGCATTGTACGTCCCCTCCATCTCACAGATGATTCGTAAAAATTCATACGACATTAGTATAGCATTGTTCGACAGGAAAATGCGACATCGATTGTATATTCTTTCCGTCAAATCAAAAAATGTGGTACGGTCGTAGAAACATCATTGTGAAGAAAAGAGGATGACTGATGTCACGTTATTTAATCGCAGTTGATTTAGATGGAACGTTATTACAAGATGATAAAACAATTAGCGAGCGCAACTTCCGCGCTCTTCAAGCGGCTCGTGAAGCCGGTCATGAGGTCATGATTGCGACAGGACGACCGAAACGTCACTCCATCATGTATTATGAACAACTCGGCCTGACGACGCCACTCGTCAATTTCAACGGTGCCCTCGTGCATCACCCGAAAGATTCGAGTTATGCGGTCACGCACCGACCGATCCCACTTAAGACCGCTCACGATATCATCGAGGAAGTTGCGGATACGAAAGCACACAACATCGTCGTCGAAGTAACCGACCATGTCTACTTCCAAAAAGACCCGCAAGAATTTTATAGTCCCTATGCGGAGCGGGCGCTCAGCGTCACATCTGGCAACCTGTTGAAGCATCTCCAAGATGAACCGACTTCACTTTTGATTCATGCGACGAAAGACCATGTTGCATCTGTTCGTTCACAGCTCGACCACCTACATGCAGAGGCTGTCTTGAATCGTCAGTGGCGCATGCCGGAGCATATGATCGAAGTCATGAGTAAAAACACATCAAAAGCACTCGGATTGAAAGAAGTCTCGAAGTATTTGAATATCGACCGGAAACACATCATCGCCTTCGGTGACGAGGAGAATGACCTCGAGATGCTCGACTATGTCGGGACCGGTGTCGCGATGGGGAATGCCATCGACCAACTGAAAAGCGTCGCCAACGAAGTGACGGCTTCGAACATGGATGACGGGATTGCCCTCTTCCTAGAAGAGAAACTTGGCATCAAGGCATAACGAAAGCACCGACTAGCACTGAACCATTATCAAACAGAGGCTATTCTTCCTGATTAGGATGAATAGCCTCTGTTTTTGTATTCGTGCATCCTCCCCAAACCGTCTTATGTCATACATATATAATAACCCCTACTGCTTGCACAGTAGGGGCTAATTTAGCGACGGAACGTTCCTTCGACGTCCTCTGTCGGCAAGATATTGATCCAAACGGATGGGTCCGCATCTTTACAAATGCGTGTGATTTCACGCACCTCGTGTCGTTGGGCGACCATCATGAGCGTCGCTTTCTCGACTTTCGAGTATGTCCCGATTGCCGGCATGAGCGTGATACCACGGAACACGTGCTGATGAAGTTCTTTCGTCACCTCATCCGGGTGATTCGTTACGATAAAGAGCGTTTGACGCTGTGTATTTGTATATATCTCGTCGATCACTTTTGACGTCACATATAAGAAAACGATCGTATAAAGCGCTGTCGGCCACCCGAACAAGGCACCTGCAGCAAGGGCGATCATCATGTTCATCAAGAAGAGATAGACCCCGACCGAGTTGTTCGTGAATTTCGCCAAAATCAATGCGACGATGTCAAAGCCACCTGTCGAGGCTCCGTATCGAATCGTAATCCCTGAACCGATCGCCAAAAGCACACCGCCGAAGACGGCGTTTAAGAGCGGGTCGTCCGAGAGGAGCTGCGATTGCGGAAGCAAGCGAATGAACAAGGTGACCGAGGCGACACTGACAAGCGTGTGAATCATCATATTCCGCCCGAGCATAAAGTAACTGACGACGAGTAACGGTGCGTTCAGAATAAAGAACCAAAGCCCTTCCCCTAGTTCAAACGGTGTACCGGCTAGTAGTGCTGTCAAGATTTGGGCAAGGCCCGTAAATCCTGTCGAATAGACGCCGGCTGGAATTAAAAATAATGTCATGGATAAGGCAACGAACAATCCTCCGATGATCGAGACAACCCCGATTCGTGTATGTTCTTTAACGGCTTCCGTCAAGCTTCAACTCCCCTTTCTCAAAATAGCTAAGAATCAAGATATCATAGATTATTCATGCTGCATACAGCAAATATGCAGGAAACCCGATAAGTTTTTCATACAAAAACAAGCCGACCGAAGTCGACTTGTTCATATGAAGCGAATGGTCACGCTTTCACTGCTTCGATTGTAATCGAGTCATCTGCAGGAACCGTTACTGCATTTCCATACACGTGAATCGTTACGTCTGTACCACCTGTTTGCTTGATTGTCACTTGTTCACGCGATGATGTGACCGTCAAGTGATGGCCACGCCAGAGCATGTTGAACGAGTAGCCGTTCCAATCCTTCGGAGTCATCGGGCTGAACGAGAGCGTATCTTCTTGAATCCGCATTCCCGCAAAACCATGAACGATGGACATCCATGAACCGACCATCGATGTGATGTGCAAGCCGTCTTCCGTGTCATTGTTATAGTTATCGAGGTCAAGACGCGCGGAACGTTGATACAGTTCGACCGCTTTGTCCTCATAACCGACTTCTGCCGCAATAATCGAGTAGACACATGGTGACAAGCTCGACTCATGAACCGTGCGTGGCTCATAGAAGTCAAAGTTTGCACGTTTCTGTTCGACCGTGAAGCGGTCACCGAACGTATAGAGTCCTTGGAGGACGTCTGCTTGTTTAATGAAGTTCGAACGAAGGATGCGATCCCATGACCAGTTTTGGTTGAGTGGAAGATGTTTTGGATCGAGGTCCTTCACCAAAATCTGCTCTTTATCCATGAATCCGTCCTGTTGCATGAAGACATCTGGCACGAGATCGTCTTTCGGATAGTACATCTTCGTTTGAATGTCCGCCCACTTCGCGAGTTCAGCGTCCGTGATACCGAGTGTCGACACGAGCTCTTCGAGACGTGCAGGTTCTGTTTCTTTCAAGTAGTTGTACACTTCTTGCGTATACTCGAGTGTCCACGCGGCGATCAAGTTCGTGTACCAGTTGTTGTTGACGTTGTTGTCGTATTCATTCGGACCTGTGACGCCTAGGATCATATACACGTCTTTGTGCGGGACAAAGTTGACGCGGCTAGCCCAGTAACGCGAGATTTCGACCAATACTTCCAATCCATATTGTCCAAGGTACGACTTGTCACCCGTGAAGTTTGCATAGTTAAAGATGGCATGAGCTATCGCACCGTTACGGTGAATCTCTTCATGTGTGATTTCCCACTCGTTGTGGCACTCTTCCCCGTTCATCGTGACCATCGGATAAAGCGCACCTTCCATGCCGACATTCTTCACGGCATTCTCTTTCGCTTGTGGCAATTGGTTATGACGGTACTTGAGCAAGTTCCATGAGACTTCTGGTTTCGCTGTCGCTAAATAGAAGTGGAGGCAGTAGGCTTCTGTATCCCAATATGTCGCACCGCCGTACTTCTCGCCTGTGAATCCTTTTGGACCGATGTTAAGACGTGAATCTTCACCCGTATACGTCTGATACATGTTGAAGATGTTGAAACGGATCCCTTGTTGCGCTTCGATATCTCCATCGATCCGAACGTCCGCATCTTTCCAACGTGCGAGCCATGCTTCCGTCTGTTCCGCAAGAAGTGTCTCAAAACCTTTTTCGAATGCCGCTTCGACACGTGTCATCCCAACTGATTGCAACGCTTCAACCTCGTAGTCGCGGTTTGTGACGACCGATACATATTTATAGGCAGTCGCCGTCTCACCGGCAGCCACGTTGACTGTGAATGTATTTGCTACGAACAAGTCTGTCGATTCAAGCACTTCGCAACGTGCGCCCTCAACGTCCGCGATCATCGATGCCGTGACATGCCAGTCGAGTTTTTTCGTTTTCGTCGTGACGAAACCAAAACGCTCTTCCACACCACGGTCGACCGGTAACCAGAACTTCTCATCGTAGTTCGAGTCTTCGTTTTCGACATCGCCGTCTAGATATGGAGTGAACTCGATTTTCGCTTCATAGTTAATCGGTGTCACGTTATAACGGATTGCCAAGATTTCTTTATCCACGATTGAGAAGAATCGGACGACTTCCACATTCGTTTCTTCTGTTCCGTTCATCAAGGTGAACGTTCGTGTGAGAACACCACGTTGCATGTCGAGCTCACGCGTGAAGTCTTTTACTTCCCATTTCGCCAAGTCGACCGGCGTACCATTGATCGCCACACGGAGACCGATGACGTTTGTCGCATTCAATACTTTGGCAAAGTATTCAGGGTATCCATTCTTCCACCAACCGACACGTGTTTTGTCCGGGTAGTAGACACCCGCCACGTAGAATCCTTGGTGCGTATCAAACGAGTAATCTTCCTCAAAGTTTCCTCGCATCCCCATATGCCCATTTCCGAGCGATGTAAGTGATTCTGCTAGACGGTTCTCCTTCGGGTGAAGACCTTCTTCTGTTACTTTCCATTCATCGACTGCAAACAATCGTTTCATCTGTCTGCCACTCCTTTTTCTCTACAAGGCTACCTTCGACGGACAATCAGTTCATGCAACCGTTTGTCTATGAAAGCGCTGTATTTAATCTCACTTTCCATTTTACACAACTGATACAATAATGCAATCGTTTGCATAAAAATTTTTCTTTCTTTTTTTCGTCACATTTTATAAGGAAAAAACTGCCTCTCTTTGAGACAGTTTGATTGCACCTTTAATTTTCTTTCTTGTCCCCAAACGCCGCATTCGCTTCGTGCCCCTCGAATACGGCACTTAGTCCATCATTGAACCCCGTGTCCGGTTCGTCGATGACGAGGGCGTATCCTCCCTGCTTGATGTCTGAATGCGCCTGTTCGATTTCGTCGTCTGCAATCCCAAGATCGGTGAGCGCCTGTTTCGTATCCTGATCCTCGCTTCCCCCTCCGTTGAGGTTGTCTAGCCAGGATGTGTCACCTTCTTCTACGTTTAGGTCCGTCTCTCGTTTAAGGACATGAACGGCTTCATCCCGCTCCGTCAGGACAAATAGTTCCCCTTCATCATAGCCGTTTTCTTTCAGCTCATTAATTTTTGACAATAGGCTTTCTTTCGTATCAAATGTCCCGACAAATCGTCTTTCGCTCATCTCTATCCATCCTTTCGATTTCAATTCCTTCGTGAAAGAAATTCCCTACATCAGACGGCTTCAATCAAACGGATATGCAAAAGACGACCCCGCTCTAGCGAAATCGTCTGGTAAATCAAGAATTCGATTCGAATGCTTCGGTTGCCTTACTCTTCTTCTGCCCACATGATTGGCGGACGACCAAGTAATGTGGCACGATGACACGCTTCCCATAAGGAGGCGCATTATCACTGATTTGTTCGATCAAGCAGTTCGTCGCCTCGAAACCGAGACCGAAGATGTTAATTTCGACCGACGTGAGTGGCGGGTTCGAGTGTTCCGCGATATACACGTTATTGAAACTGACGACCGCGACGTCCTCTGGGATTTTGAGACCCATCTCGCTTAATGTGCTGATGACGCCGAGTGCCATCATATCATCACTAACGACGACGGCTGTTGGTGGTTCCTCATTTTGTAACAGTTCACGGACGGCCTTCGCGCCGCCCTTCGTCATAAATTCAGCCCGGGCGATATAGTCTTCGCATACCGGAATGCCCGCCTCCATGAGAGCAGTCGCATATCCGTTCCGACGATCTTGTGTGACGGCGAGTTTATCCGAGCCCCCGATGAAGGCGATGCGACGATGACCTAAGTTATAAAGGTGTTTCGTCACTTCACGACCTGCCAAATAGTTGTCCGTATCGACGTATGTGATGGAAGAAGCGTCCCCGAACGGCTTCCCGACCACGACGAACGGAAACTTCGTTTGACGTAAGTATTGAACGACTTGATCGTCTTCCCGTGAATAGAGGACGATGACACCGTCGACACGGCGTCCTTGTACCATCTCGATGACACCGGATAAGACCTCTTCTTCTGTGACACCTGTCGTCATATAAAGCGAGTATCCATTCTGATGCGCTTTCGTGCTAATTCCTCGTAGCACTTCTGGGAAGAATGGATTTTGAAGCGTCTTTGTTGCCGCGCTCGGCATGACGAGACCAATCGACTGTGTCGAACGGTTAGCAAGACTTCTCGCATGAATGTTTGGGTGATACCCGAGTTCTTCCATAGAACTTCTGACCCGTTCTTTTGTCTTTTGACTGATTCGTGGACTGTTAGCGATGACGCGCGATACCGTAGACGGTGCCACGTTCGCATGTTTCGCCACATCTTTAATTGTGATTTGCATGGTGTTCCCCCTTGCTTCCGTGAATTCCAAACATGTCTTTCAGCGTTTCATTTTTATTTGCGTCGCTTCCACATGACCAAACCCGTTAAGAAAATCGGAATCGTAATGACGAGTAGTCCCATCATCCACGGATTGACCGATGATTCCTCCACGATGTAAGCGTTCGCACTTTCGCCGGATAGTTCAATTGTAAACGTTCCGCGCTGATCTGTGACCAGTTGCGAGAATAAAAGGCCGCGAAGTCTCTTGTCTTCCCCGATTTCACTGACATCAATTTCGATTTCTCGATCCTCACCATTCATGTTGATGGCATATAAGGCGACGTCATCGCCGTCTTTTCGTTCAAAGACAGCCATTCCATCTTCTGAAGCAATCATTCGCTGTTCACCTGTCGCAAAGACCGGATACTCTTCTCGCATGCGATTCATCGTCGCGACGTATTCATGTAGATCTTCATTTCCCGGGAATTCTGTCATGACACGGTTCGCCGGGTCGGCTCCACCGTTTTGAGCATTCTCTGTCCCTTGGAAGACGATCGGCATTCCAGGTGATGCATAAAGCGCAAAGAGTCCAAGGCGCAGTCGGCGTTCTGCAGATTCGACTCCGTTTGCCTCTGCTTGGTAAGTGAAACGCTCCACATCGTGATTATCGAGGAACGTCGCCATTTGATTCGGGTCTTTGAAAAATGTTTCGGCATAACTAGCAGCAACATCGATTTCGTCGACGTTTGCTTGCTGTTGCGTCATCGTTTTCGATACGCGGTCATAGAATGTAAAGTTCGTGATGCTGTTGAACCCGAGGTCATCATACTGCGCGACATATTTCGGGTCCGGGTCAAACACTTCAGCGAGTAGGTAAAAGTCCGGGTCGACTGAGCGGACACCTTCGACGAAGTCTTTCCAGAACGCTTGATCGACGTGACGAACCGTATCAAGGCGGTATCCATCAATTTCCGTCTCTTTAATCCAATACTTCGCCGCGTCAATCAAATACGATTTGACTTCCGGATCCTCTGTTTTGAAGTCAGGCAAGTCAAACAACCAATGTGTCTCAACTTGCTCTTGGTCTTTCCAGAATACGATCGGTAACTGTTCATGGAACCAGTCCGGTTTTTCTTCCACCCAAGGATGATTCGGTCCGACATGGTTGACGACGAAGTCGAGAATGACTTTCATGTCTCGTTTGTGCGCTTCATCGACGAGCTCCTGTAAATCTTCTTTCGTCCCGAATTGTGGGTCGATGTTATAAAAATCTTTAATCCAATACCCGTGATAGCCGTCCGGCATATTTTCAAAAACAGGCGTCAACCAAATCGATGTGAAGCCGAGTGATTCGATATAGTCAAGCTTTTCGATGACCCCACGAATATCTCCACCATGAAAGGCTTTTGGATCATCTTTGTCCACCTGTTCGTTATTGTCCGGATTTCCGTCAACAAACCGGTCGACCATAATAAAATACATGCGTTCTTGTTCCCAAGTAGCGGCTTCCTTTGCCCCGACGACAGTCGGAAACAAAAGAAGCGACAGGAGCACGAGCACGACGCCTCGCCTCATATCGCTTCCTCCTTTTACGAGTATTATCCTTTCGTACCACCCGCTGTGAGGCCAGAAACGAAGTAGCGTTGGAACATGAAGAACAAGATGACGATTGGAAGGGCTGAAAGGACAGCGCCTGCCGCGAATAACGTAAAGTTGTTATCGAACTGTTTCGAGATCATGTTGTAAAGACCAACTGCCAATGTTTGTTTCTCTGGTGAACGAAGGACGAGCGATGCCAAAATGAAGTCGTTGAATGGTCCCATGAAGTTAAAGAGAGCAATCGTTGCGACAATCGGCTTCGCAAGTGGCAATATAATTTGCCAAAAGATTCGGAGGTGACCAGCACCATCCATACGGGCTGCTTCGTCAAGTTCTTTTGGAATCGTGTCGAAGTACCCTTTCGCCAAGTACGTGTTCATCGGAATCGCACCACCTGCATAGAGCAAGATGAGCGCTGTATGTGTGTCAAGAAGGTTAAGCATATTGAGCAATACATAAATCGCGATGATCGCAACGAACTGTGGCACCATCTGAAGGACGAGGAACAAGACGAGCGAGTTCTTCCGTCCTACGAAACGGTAGCGTGAGAAGACGTATCCAGTAATCGTGACCAAGATGACAGAGAGTGCCATCGTAATGAAAGCGATTTTCAACGTGTTCACATACCATAAACTATAATCTGAAATCGTTAGGTCAAACAAGTTTTTATAGTGAACAAATGTCGGATTCGATGGAATGATGGTTGACGTAATCGTACGCCCTGGGTTGAACGACGTTCCGACGACCCAAAGCATCGGATAGAGAATGATGATCGACGCAAGCGTCAAGATGACATACGAGATCGCCAAATTGATTCGTTTTTGTTTTTTCATATCAGATCATATCCTCGTCTTTGAAAGATTTTGTCCGACGGAACTGGATCACGGCAAGTGTCATGATGAAGAATGACAAGATAAGTGTGATCGCAGCCGCAAGTCCGTATTGCGGGTTGGCACCGAGGGACAATTTGTAAATCCAAGAAATCAAGATGTCGGTACCGCCGGCCGTTTGTCCAGGTACAGCAGGGCCACCGCCATTAAAGAGATAGATGATGTTGAAGTTGTTGAAGTTGAACGTGAACTGCGTAATCAAGATTGGCGCAGTTGCGAACAAGAGCATTGGCAACGTGATCAAACGGAACTTATCAAAGATGGTTGCTCCATCAATCGTTGCCGCTTCATACAAGTCACCAGGAATCGACTGCAAGACACCTGTCATAAGTGTCATGATGAACGGGAAGCCGAGCCACCATTGAATGAGCACGAGCGCCGTACGTGTCGCTGTCGGGTCGGTCATCCAGTTTACTGGATCTAGACCGAGTGCCGGCAAGATCGTCGTATTGAACACCCCGAACGATTCGTTGAACATCGAACGGAAGATCAAGATCGTGATGAATGCCGGTACTGCCCATGAAAGGATCAAGATTGAACGGAACAAACGGCGGAAACGAAGTCCTTCTTGGTTCAAGAGTACCGCAAGGAAGATCCCGATTGCGATGACACCTGTTGTTGAAGCGACCGTCCAAACGAGTGTCCATCCGAGTACCCCGACGAACGTGTCACGGAAGATATCGATTTCAAAAATACGCGTAAAGTTCTCGAATCCGACCCATTCGACGAGTTTCGCTGGTGGTGCGTTGTTATAGCGATAGTTCGTGAAGGCGATCAAGAACGTAAAGATCAATGGAAGAATAACTGTAAACACTAACAAAATGAGTGATGGGATTAACATTAAGTATGGGAATCCATTATCACGCAAGTTGCGCAGTTGCATTTGGAACGATGGAAGGTTTAGATGCTGATCACGAGCGCGACCGACACGATAGGCGTCACGAATGTTCCAAACATAGAACGCAATTCCGAAGAATAGTAAAATTAACGCGACAATCCCCTCGACCATCAAAAAGATGGAGTGGTCGTTACGAGGTCCTGGCACTTCACCAAGCGTGATCAATCCCCAAAGTCCTCCACGGTCACCTGGTCCGGCGCCCGCCCCTTTGAAAAATAGATCATAGTTTACGGCAAAATAAGATACGATGACGATAAAGAACGCTACCGCTTTCGCGTATTGTTTGTTGTATACCTGTCCGAGTCCCGGAATGATGGAAAGTAGTCCCGCGTTCCGAGCATGGTTTGTTGGCTTGTCCGGACGTTGGTCCGGTGTTTTAGGGTTCGCAATTGCAGCCATCCTCAGTTTCTCCTTTCGATTTGAGCAAATCAATCAAGCAAACGTTTGCTCAATGCTAGAAAATGATGGGGAACGCCGTATGGCGTACCCCGTCATTTCAATTCCTTATTGGTTGTTCGCTTGGATTTGTTGCTCGATGACTTTCACTGCATCGTCTGCAGATTTCTGTGCATCTTGTTTACCAGTCGCTACAAGTTGAAGTGCTTGTGCCATTGGCTCCCAAACTTGTCCCATTTCAGGAATGTTCGGCATTGGGATTGCGTTTGTTGCTTGGTCAAATACCGCTTTCGCAACTTCGTTCGACGTGATTGTCTCGTTCGATTCGAGTGCTGCTACTGGTGGGATCTCGTTGTATGCTTCAAACATTGCCAATGAGTTTTCTTCATTTGTTAACTCTTGAAGGAACTTCTCAGCCCACTCTTGGTTCTCTGTGTAAGCTGAAAGGGCATATGTTTTCACACCCATGAACGTCTTGATTGGCTCACCGTTCGGAAGTGTAGGCATTGGAGCCGCACCAAGATTTACGCCAGCATCTGTGTATCCAGCAACTGCCCATGGTCCGTTCATGACTGAATGAGCTTTCTTCTCAGTGAAGAGTTGGTCCATCGCTTGGCCACCAGACTCACCGATCAATCCTTTAGGGAATAGACCTTCTTGGTACCATTTACCGATGTATTCGAATCCTTCGACTGCACCTTCGTTGTTCAAACCAATGTCCATTGGATCGAGTGCGCCACCGTCTTCTTTGAACACGTATCCGCCGAATCCAGCGACAACACCGTGTGCAAAGTAGAAGTTATCCCAAAGTGCGAGGAATCCGTATTGTCCGTCAGCTTTCACATCGTTTGACAACTTATAAAGGTCGTCCATTGATTTTGGAGCTTCAGACATCAAATCTTTGTTATACATAAGAACTGGTGTTTCAACTGATTTCGGGTATCCGTAAGCTTGACCGTCAAACATAACTGCTGATTTCGCAGCATCCGTGAACGGGTCGAGCACGCTCTCATCAGCAAGCGGTGCCAAGTGACCTTGGTCAGCGATTGTACCGATTTGGTCGTGTGGTACAAGAACGATGTCTGGACCTTTACCAGCTGGGCCATCAAGGGCAAGCTTGTCTTTTTGATCCGTCATCTGTACTTCGACGACTTCCACTTTTACGCCGTTCTCTTCTTCGAACTTCTTCGCAACTTCTTTCGTTGTCTCAGACTTTTCGATATCTTCCCAGATGACGATTTTTTCAGGCTTGTTATCATTCGAAGCCGCGTTATCTGTTGAAGATTCGTTGTCCGTTCCGCCACCACATGCAGCGAGTGCACCGAAAGCGAATACTGCTGTTGAAAGTCCTGCTACCATTTTTTTCATCTTCATGATGAAAAACCTCCCCAAGGAAATAGTATGGTCAGATTTGCGCAATCGCACGACCATGTCAATTGAAAAACTCCGCTACGAAATTGACACGGTAGTGAAAACGTTTGCATCCTCACCTCAATTATTATTATACAGTTGTGAAAGCGTTTTACAAGTCTTTTTTTACACTTTTTTTACGTCTGTTGACCCATTTATGTAATTTTTAAATTTGTTGTTTAAATTCATCGTATTTTAAGCGTTTCAGCAATTGACAAAATGTAAACGCTTTATTACCCTTTGCTTGAGCAAACGTTTTCACAACATCTGTTCTCTTTGATTCTCGATGTTGTAAAATGATGTCATCCCCTATAGAGAAAGGAATGTTTTCCTTATGATGAAAGAAGCGATTTATCACCGTGCGATGTCCCCGTTCGTCTACAAATATGACCGAGAGACGATTCATATTCGTTTCCATACGAAACGTGGCGATATCGAATCCGTTGATTTGATTTGGAACGACCCTTACGACTGGCACGCAGAAGATCCAACGATGTGGAACTTTGACCCAGACAAACCGAGCTATTGGCGTACATATGAAACCCCGATGGAGAAAATCGGGTTCGACGATGCCTATGACTATTGGTTCATCGCCATCAAGCCACCGTTCCGACGCCTTCGTTACGGATTCCGTTTGAACGATGGCCAAGAGACGGCCGTCTATACGGAAAAAGGATGGTTCGAAGAAAAACCGCTTGATGACACAGGCTACTACTTCTGTGTACCGTTCATCAATCCGATCGATATCTTCCATGCCCCACACTGGGTGAAGGATACGGTATGGTATCAAATCTTCCCAGACCGTTTCGCCAATGGCGATGCATCACTCAACCCAGAAGAGACGTTGCCATGGAACTCGACAGAGCCGACGACGACGAACTTCTTCGGTGGCGACTTCCAAGGGGTGATCGACCATATCGATCATTTAGTCGAACTCGGGATCACTGGCATCTACTTCTGTCCAATCTTTAAAGCGACGACGAACCATAAGTACGACACGCTCGACTATATGGAAATCGATCCACAGTTCGGGACGAAAGAGAAATTTAAAGAGATGGTCGACTTGTTACATGAGAATGGAATCAAAATCATGCTCGATGCCGTCTTCAACCACGTCGGATATCATCACCCATGGTTCCAAGACGTCGTCGAGAACGGACCAGCTTCTGAGTATCGCGATTGGTTCTATCTACGCGAGTTCCCGATTGCGACAGAACCGAAGCCAAATTATGATACATTTGCCTTTGAAAAAAATATGCCGAAGATCAACACCGAGCATCCTGAGTTAAAAGCTTACTTATTAGATGTCGCCCGTTACTGGGTCGAAGAGTTCGGCATCGACGGATGGCGTCTAGACGTTGCCAACGAAGTCGACCATGCGTTTTGGCGTGACTTCCGCAAGGCCGTCAAAAATGCGAACCCGGAAGCCTATATCCTCGGGGAGATTTGGCACGATGCGCAACCTTGGTTACAAGGTGATCAGTTCGATGCCGTCATGAACTACCCGTTCACGAATGCGAGCTTGAACTATTTCGCCCTCGACCGGACAACTGCTTCTGAGTTCCGTAACGAACTGACGCGAGTCGAGATGATGAACACGATGAACGTCAACGAAGTCACCTTCAACTTGATCGATTCGCACGACACTCCTCGTGCGTTGACGCGGGCGAAAGGTCATAAAGGCAAGTTCGAACTCTTGATGACGTCGATGCTAACGTATACGGGTAGCCCGTGTATTTACTACGGGGACGAAATCGGACTTGAAGGCGAACAAGACCCGGGTTGCCGTCGCTGTATGCCATGGGATGAAGCCGAAGAAGACCGCAACCTCTTCCGCTACATTCAAAAGCTCATCCAGCTTCGTAAGGACCACCCTGTACTCGCCAATGCCGGCTCGTATCGCTTCAACCTAGTCGACGATGCGAACAATGCCGTCATCATCGAGCGGTGTACGAAAGATGAAACGTATCTCGTCTACTTTAACAACTCGGACTCTGCTTCGAAACTGAATCCGCTCGGTTATACAGGAGCAGCCACGGACCTCTTGCATGACCGTGACCTCGACTCACTCGAAATTGAACTCGCACCATTCAGTGCTGCTATTCTGAAATTGAAATAAATTCGAAAATCACCTGATCTCTTCGGGTGATTTTTTTGTTGAAAATAATTTAGCAAACCCCTTTCTTTTTCATTTCATAAGGAGTAAGATGACCTTTGACATTTTTATAAGATTAATAGTTAACAGAAAGAATTATAGAGAAAAGGGAGAATACACTACATGCAGACGAAACAAACGGAACAGCTCACCCTGTTCAAACTGTCGTGGCCGATTTTCATCGAACTCGCCCTCCACATGGGAACCGGAATCATCGCCACATTGATGCTCGCTCACTACTCAGACGCCGCCGCTTCGGCCGTCGGGGTTGCCAACCAAATCTTAAACGTGTTCTTGATCGTCTTCAGTGTGACGTCTGTCGGGGCGACCATCTTGATCGGTCAAGCCATCGGGGCACAGCGCATGAAGAAGAGTCGTGACTTCGCCCGCTCCGCCGTCAGTTTGAACATGTGGCTCGGTGCGATCATGGTCGTCGTCATCTTCTTGTTCGGTGAGACGTTCTTACGCCTGTTCGGACTATCGGACGAACTGTTCGCGCACGGACTGTTGTTCCTACAAATCGTCGGCTTGTCGTTATTCACCGAAGCGCTCATCATGGCGCTCAGTTCGATTCTCCGAAGTCATGGGATGACGAAGCACGCCATGCTCGCGACGCTTCTTATCGATATCATCACCGCCGTCGGAGCCATCTTTGCCGTGACCGGCTGGTTCGGACTTCCGGTCACTGGCGTTGCCGGTGTCGCTTGGGCCATCGTGATTGCACGATTCGCCGCCATGATTCTCTTGTTCTGGCTCGTCAAACAGAAGCTCATGATCCGTTTCCCGTTAAAAGAAGTGATTCGTCCGAAGAAAGATGACATCCAGTCACTCCTTCAAATCGGCGTTCCATCTGCCGGAGAGAACTTGTCGTATCAGGCATCCCAAATCATCATCACCGGATTCATCGCGACGATGGGGGAAGCCTCTCTCGCCGCTCGCGTATACGTCATGAACTTGTCGATGCTCGCCTTCTTGTTCACCGTCGCTGTCGCGCAAGGGACACAGCTCTTGATTGCGCGAGATATCGGAGGCAAACGTTTCAAAGAGGCGTACCATCGCGCCGTCAAGACATTGAAAATTGCCATGTTCGCCTCGTTCATCGCCTCTCTTGGTTTAGCGGTGTTCAGCGAGTCGCTACTCGGACTCTTCACGTCAAACCCTGACATCATCGCGGTCGGTGTGCCGATCTTATGGGCAACGCTCATTTTAGAGCCGGGTCGCGCCATGAACATCGTCCTGATGGGATCGTTGAAGTCCGTTGGGGACGTCCGCTTCCCGGTCATGATCGGAATCGCCTCGATGTGGGGTGTCGCCGTGGCGTTCAGCTACTTGTTCGGTCTTCAAATGGGACTCGGCATCCTTGGGATTTGGCTCGCCTTCTCTCTCGATGAATGGTTCCGCGGATTCTTCGCGTTCCGCCGTTGGAAGTACGGAACGTGGCAACAAAAAGGCTTCCAGTTCGAAGCCAAATCAACCACGTAAAAAAGCGGCCGCGGCCGCTTTTTTATTTCATCAAGAATGCCTGCATCGCCTGACGGTGCACGTCCGTGTCCCCACACTTCCTTTGCCACTCGATTTCTTCATTCAATCCTTCTTCAAATGAAGTGGCTCGCATGAGCGCCTTCATCCCTTGAACAGCGACCGCTGATTTCGCAGCAAGCGACTCCGCATATGAAGTCAATCGCTCCGTATATCTCGCATCTTCCACGAGCTCGGTGACGAGCCCGAATGTCCGTGCGGCTTCCGAGTCAATCGTACTGCCACTCCAGAGCCAATCTAACGCGAGATCGTCTCGCATGAGTCGACGCAAGTGATACGGACCGCCCGCATCCGCCACCAACCCGATTTTAATGAACGCCGAACTGAACTTCGTCGATTCAGCGACGATTCGAACATCTGCCGCGAGTGCCAAACTGAGTCCTGCTCCTGCGACAACGCCATGAATCCCTGCAATCAGCGGTTTGCGGCATGAGAAAAGCGCACGTACGAGTGGATGATACACATCTTCTAAATATTCCCCATAGTCTGCATCGCTCTCAATCGTCAAATCTTGTCCCGATGAGAACGCCCGCCCCTCGCCGACGAGGACGATGACGCGAACCGCGTCGTCCTGTTCAAATTCATCGATTGCCGTTTTCATCTCACGAAGCAACGTCTCATTCAAGGCGTTCAGCTTTTCAGGTCGGTTTAGTTTTAACCAACCTACCCCATTGTGTGTCGTCAATTGAATCGTTTCCACTTTTATTCCCCCTCCAAAAATGAATCACTGTTCATTTCTTCGTCATTCCGTCAAATTCCTTCCTTTACTGAAAAGTTTTTTGAAGTTCAATTGCCGGGAAGTTGGTTGATTTGCTATTCTAAAAGAAGTCGGTCACGAAAGGATGAGTCAGATGCAACTGACAAACGCCGCTCGGCAGTTGAAACAGAAGAAAATCCCGTTCACCTACCATACGTACGAAGTGGATGAAACCGATGTCTCGGCCAAGCATGTGGCAATGACATTGAATAAGCCGCTCGAGGATCTGTATAAAACGATTTGTCTCATGAATGAGAAAAAGCAATACGCCTTCTTTCTCATCTCTGGAGAGCGTGACATTGATTTAAAAGCAGCCGCAAAAGCTTGGGGGGCGAAGAAAGCATCGCCTGTTCCCATGAAAGAACTTGAGACATTGACCGGTTACATTCGAGGCGGCGTCTCTCCGATTGGAGCGAAGAAACCGTTCCCTGTGTATTTACACGAGGTAGCTCAGGAGAGAGAGACGATTATCATCTCTGCCGGAAAGCGTGGCTATCAAATCGAATTAACACCTAAAGATTTATTGCAATTTACAAACGGTCACTGGTTCAGCCAATGACCTCACTGGGGGCAAAATTATGTGGAAAGAACGCATCCGTTCGTGGGTTCCAAACTCCTTTACGTTCGGAAATTTATTTTGTGGTGTCGTCGCGATCGTCTACGCCGCACGTGGTGACTTCTCTAACGCCACACTGTTAATTATCATCGCAATGATGCTCGATAGTTTGGATGGACGACTCGCCCGTATGCTCGGCGTCGCTGGCGATTTTGGAAAAGAATTGGACTCACTCGCTGATATCGTCACATTCGGTGTCGCCCCGGCGATGCTCGCTTATTATACGTTCTTTATTGATTACGGCAATTATGGATTGTTTTTCGCGGCACTCTTCCCGTTATTCGGTGCCTATCGCTTGGCGCGCTTCAATTTATCTGCGACGAACGTTGCAGCAAGTTATTTTTCTGGTGTCCCGATCACGGCCGCAGGTGGTCTCCTCGCTGTCATCACGACGTTCGGTGATCGCGTTAGCGAACTGTTGACGCCCATCTTCTTCACAGGGCTCGCCCTGTTGATGGTCAGCCGCGTCCGTATCCCGAGCTTTAAAGATGTTCCACTGCCACGTCACTCATTCATCATTACAATCAGTCTTGTCTACGTGACCTATATGATGTTCGCCCGTTGGAAAGAATGGCCGACGTTTTGGTTCATCGCTGTTCCGTTTTATGTTTTATTCATCGCCTTCTCGTTCGTGAAAAGACGGAAGAGGATGGCTAATTGAGAGTCTCGTTCGACGAGGCTCTTTTTTGTGCATGCATTTGTTAGACGAAGACTCAGATGAGCTTTAAAATGAGAGAAGAGGTGATGGAATGAAAGTGTATCCGTTTATTTGGAAGTGGTTTCTCGTTTGGTATTTCATTGGGTTGATTTTAGTTGGGTTCGATTTACTTCCGCCTTGGCTCGAGTGGGCAAACCCCGTCTTTTTATGGCTAGCCGGGGCGATTGGTGGAACGATTCTTTATCAAGGAATCCGGCAAGGTGCTCGGATTGTTCCGTTTATTTTCTTCGGTTCAATCGCAGTCGAAACACTCGGTGTGAAAACGGGATTCCCGTTCAGCGAGTACATCTACGCTGAGGCGTTCGGTCCGACAGTGTTTGGAGTCCCTGTCACAATCGGTGCGGCATGGCTTGCCGTGATCGGATCTAGTTTCGCCGTGGCCCGTCTCTTCACGTTCCGCCAACATATAGTATGGCTTGTCCCGATTCTCGCCGTATGGCTCGATATGGCGATCGATCCTGTGGCGGCAAATGTGAAAGGCTACTGGGAATGGGCAAATGATGGGCTATATTATGACATTCCGACACAAAACTTTATCGGTTGGTTCGGGTTATCCCTCATTTTCTCCTGGCTGTTACAGCGTCACGAACGAACAGTCGACTCCTTGTTCATTCGGCACGGCGTCTATTTGTTCGTTATGCTACATGTGCTCTTCGGCGTCACCGCTGTCAATGCCGGTCTCTATGGAATCGGTTTGCTCAGCATTCTCACATCGGGAGTGATTCTACTTGAAAGGAGAGGTCGCGATGATCGAGTCACACAAAAAGAAGTGGTTCAATAATGTATTTTCAACGTTCGTACGGGAACGTCAGATTCGTCCAACGTTCCATAACATCTATATTCGAGCGGACGATGTCCCGACTCCCGGACTATTTTTAAGTACACATAGTGCATGGTGGGACGGCCTCATCATGTATATGATCAATGAACACTTTTTACGACATGACATTCATGTGTTGATGGATGAGGATGGACTAAATCGCTTCCCGTTCTTTCGGCATCTCGGTGCCTTTTCGGTTAAAAAAGGTAGTCTCTCAGACGTACGTGCCTCACTTGCCTATGCGAATAAATTGCTCACGTCCGGGAAATCCGTATGGATGTTCCCTCAAGGACAAGAGATGCCTCAGGAACTGCGCCCCGTCGAGATTGAATCGGGTGCGACATTGTTACTGAACGACCACCCCGTGCAGTTATGTGCCATGTACTATTCGTTCGAGAGCCATGCGGAGCCACTCGTATATGTACGTTTCCGGAAAATTATCGTAACGGCCACGACACGACGAGCTCAAAAACAAGAGATTGCGCAAGCACTTGAAGAACTCTATGACGATGTGCGACAAGACGTCATTATACGGTCTGACGCCTATATTCCTCTCTTTCGACCACGTCGCAATCTGGCTGAATGGACGGAGACGTTGCTTCGACTCGGGAGGGGACGCTCATGATTTTATGGATGTTCACCCTCCTCATGTTCATTTTCACCATCGTCAATCTATTGTTTTTAAGACCGCTTGCCGCTCCAGTACGGTCAAAAGAAACGGCTGTCTGTATTCCGATGCGCAATGAGTCACGACACGTCGACCGATTGATTTCAAATTTGAAGCAGGCGATACCGGAAGGGACTCATGTCTACATCTATGAGGATCGTTCCGAAGACGATACATACGAAAAATTGAATCGAGCCATCGCGGACGACGCTCGTTTTACAATCATTCAAGGAGTCCCGTTGCCAAGTGACTGGGCAGGAAAAGTTCACGCTTGTCATCAGTTGGCGATACGCACCACGGAACCGTATCTCTTGTTTTTAGATGCGGATGTCACGATTGATTCAAGTTTTATCGCACGCATGCATGCGACACTCGTCCGTGAGCAGGCTGTCTTTTTATCTGGGTTCCCCCAATTTCCGACGTCCACATTTCTCGGGAAATTATTGATTCCCATGCAACACGTTCTCATCGCCCAACATCTCCCATTGTTTTGGCGTAAAGTGAAACACCCTGCATTTGCGGCGGCGAACGGGATGAACGTTCTCGTCGAGCGAAGCAGTTATGAGGAAGTCGGTGGACATGCCGCCATTCGAACGTCATTGATTGATGATATCGATTTATGCCGAACATTCAAACGTCATCAAAAAATCACCTCACTCGTCCAAGTCTCTCCATACATCTCTTGCGATATGTATGAGACGAACGAAGAAGTATGGACCGGGTTTTCAAAAAACGTATTCAAGGGAATGAATGAATCAGTAGGACTCGCTTTGTACTTTATGACGTATTACGGCATCCAGTTGACCGCCATGCTTGCTTGGATTTTTTCACCGAGTTGGCAGACCATCAGTGCGGCACTCTTCGTGCTGTTTGCACGTCTTGCCGTCGATTTCAAATCAAACGGCACCGGTACATGGTACCATCCGCTCAGTTTAATCGCTTACTTGACCTTACTCGGGAACGCCGTCATACGTAAATGGAGACGGTTGCCGATCACGTGGAAAGGTCGTCACTATTCCTAAGTAGACGTCTTAAGGGGGACACATGTATGAAACAAATTGTTGTGATTGGAGCTGGACTCGGTGGACTTAGCGCCGCCGTCACGCTCGCAGCGCGTGGTTACGACGTCACGGTCATCGAAAAGAATGAACATGTCGGCGGGAAACTCATGCCCGTCATCACCGACGGTCACCGGTTCGACTTCGGTCCGAATACGATTACGATGCCGGACGTATTCCGTTCGGTCATCCGAAATAGCGGTGCCAATCCGGATGACTATTTTGAGTTAATCAAACTCGACCAGCATACCGTCAACCACTATTCCGATGGATCATCCTTCACATTCAGCGCTGACCGGGCAAAGCTTGAAGTCGAAGTACGACGATTGACGGGTAATCAATTCAAGCATAATCAAATGCGTGCCTATCTCGATGAAGCAGAGAAATTATTCGCTATTGCAAATAAACGCTTCTTCACACAAATGGAGACAAAGTTAGATCCTGGTCTTTGGGCGGACATGGTCAAAGTACACCCACTTCAAAGTTTGCATGCCCTTCACAAGAAATACTTCAAGGACCCGCGTATCATCCAGGCACTCGATCGCTATGCGACGTACATTGGCAGCAGCCCATACGTGACACCCGGAACGTTTGCCCTCATCGCACATTTGGAATTGAATGAAGGCGTCTATTTTGCGAAGGGTGGGAACTGGAATATCGCAAAGGGATTCGCCAAACGGGCAAGCGAACTCGGCGTGACGTTCCGTCTCGGTCATGAAGTGACGAAGATTGATGTGTTGAACGGAAAAGCACATGAGGTCGTCGTCGATGACCAAGAAGTCATTTCGTGTGACGCTGTCCTTCTTAATGGCGAACTCTTGACGCAATACCCACGACTCGTCGATGCCAAAGACCGTCCCTCTTTCCCGGTCCCGACGCGTGACACCGTCGAACCGTCAATTTCTGCGTTTGTGTTGATGATCGGATTGTCGAAACGATTGAACTTGGCGCATCATAACGTCTACTTTTCAGATGACTATGAACGGGAATTTCAGGCACTCTTTCAACAAGAGCGCTATGCGGACGAACCGACCATCTATATTTCGAATTCATCCGCCACGGACCCATCGATGGGCGAAGCAGGCGATAACCTGTTCATTCTCGTCAACGCACCAGCTCACCTAACCGAAATCGATGCGGATACGTATGAACATTTGATTCGTCGCCGTTTACGTGAATTCGGTGTGGATTGGGAGGATGACGAGGTGCTCTATCATACGCGTGTGACCCCGCAAGATTTGACCAGCGATTTCTATGCGTATTACGGGGCACTTTATGGCACATCGGCCAATTCGAAAAAGGGTGCATTCTTTAGACCTGAAGCCCGGTCGACGGACGTCTCGAACATTTGGTTTGCGGGAGGTTCGACCCATCCTGGAGGCGGCAGCCCGATGGTGACGCTTTCAGGACAATTCGCCGCACGATCGATGTTAGAGGACATACCTCTGACAATATGAACATTTTGTGAACGCGAGTTTCGACACTTGTCGACAAGTTGGAGACGTGATAATATCATATTCGAGTTCAAGCAGTTCTGTAACGTTTGTTACACCTGTAGCGATCGAATGGCTTCCCCGAGCCAAATCGCGTTTTGAACTTGTCACACCCGAGAAAGTGATGAGCGAGTTTCCCCACTCGTATCCCGTAGTTGAGACAGCTTGCGTATGATGTTCCCCCTTAGTCCATCAAGCATCCTGTTTCAGCGAAGATGTCCCTATGATTCATTCCCCATGAATCCCGGCACATCTTTAGGGCTTCATCACAAACCGATTCATTCATTTCCCCGATGAATGAATCACATAACGCTTACGCCACTTTTGGTCCCCCGCCAAAAGTGGTTTTTTTTACGCAAAAAACTGTAGGCGCTAGGATGCGCCTACAGTGAATCGGAATTCTTATAGCTTGGCTAGCAACTTTCCTTTTTGTAAGGTCGATACGTATGCCCGTTTTGTAAAAACGTCGTATCCATTCGCACGTGCAGCATCTAAAATCCCCTCGTAGAGAAGGGCTGCCGCTTGCACCGGTTTTCGACTGGCGAGGGGATAGAGGTGATGGGTCGCACGTGCCCGTTCATACAATAATTCGGCACGCTTCGCCAACGCCTCCCACAGGTCGATAAAGGCAGGCGTCACTTCTCGTTGTTGTAACATCTCTTCATTCACACCATATTGTCGCATCATCGTACGTGGTAAATAGATGCGGTCTCGGTTCAAATCTTCACCAACATCTCGCAAAATGTTCGTCAGTTGCATCGCGATCCCGAGGTCTATTGCACCTTGGCGAAGCTGACGTTGTGTCGCTTCGTCCTGATTTGGGACGAGGATCGGAAGTAACATGAGCCCGACCGTGCTCGCTGCATAATAGCTATACTGCTCCGTTTCTTCGAGCGTCTCATACCGAGACTTATGTAAATCCCATTTCATTCCTTCTGCCAACTCAAAGAAAGGGTCGACGTCCATCTCATAGCGTTGCCACACATCACGCAAAGCGACCCATAGTGCTTCATCTAGATGGTAACCAGCCAAAAAGCGATCAAAATCATGCAAAAATGCTGCCAAACTCTCTTCTGGACGGTCTGATTCATCGACCGCATCATCGAGGGTGCGACAGAACGTATATACGGCCATGACCGCTTGACGATCAGGTTTCGAGAGCAAAGAGAAGGCCCGATAAAAGGTCAACGAGCTCTTCTTCATGATTTCCTCACATTGACGATACGCTTCTTGTGTCGTCACGATGTATTGCCCCCATTTCTTCTTCCATTTTTTTCACGAGTAACTGTGACCCGATCATGACAATCGGCACACCTCCACACGGATGAACAGATGCTCCCACCGCATAAAGGCGTTCGATTTTCGGATAAGGTCTTGCCTGAGGTTTAAACGCGGCTGACTGCGATAACTTTGGTGCAATCCCAAAGCTTCCTCCCTCGAACAAGCCGAATCGCTCGGCATCCATCGGTGTCCGGACTTTCATCTCGATGACACGTTCACGAAAATCAGGTATGAATGTCTCGATTCTTCCTAATAGATGTTCGATGGTTCCTTGTGACTCAATGTCTTCCTGCTCTAACTTCCGAGGGACCGGAACAAGAACATATAACACGCTCGTCCCTTCTGGCGCGAGCGTCACGTCGATACGCGATGGGTTAAAAGTGTACATCGCAGGATACTCACTTAGTTTACCATCCTCGAAGATTGTACGCATCGATCCTTCAAAATCATTTGGTAAATCGAATTGATGAACCGGTAAATCGAGTTCGCCGTTGACGGTAAAGTATAGGAGTAACGTACCACTTGACGGTTCATATGTCTTTGGCGTCACACCATCAATCAGTCGCTCCATGATCGGGAAATCACCATTCACGACGACGGCATCATACGGTACATATTCATCATTTACCGTGATTCCATTTGCCACCCCATCCGTGACATGGACACGATTGACGGTAGCGTTCATGACGAAACGAACACCGCGCCGCTTCAGTTCTTGTTCCATTTTCGTCGCAAGGGAGAAATATCCTCCTTTTACATACCAAACGCCCTCTTCTTGTTCACGATAAGGGATCAGTCCATATAACGAAGGAGTGGCATAAGGATTCCCACCGATATAAAGGGTCTGCAGACTATAGGCAACGCGTAAACGTTCGTCTTCAAAGAAGCGTTTCATGTTCGCATGGGCCGTTTCATATGCTTTTAAACGCATGAGTAATAAAAGGAGCTTCGGCTCGAACAGTTCCGTCTTCGATGAATATCCACGGTCCAAGAACGTATCAAACCCAATTCGATACTCGTCTCTTTTTTGAGACATATATTGACGGAACGCATCCCCTTCTCCAAACATTCGCTCAATTTCTGCTGCCTGTCGCTCGATCTCCCGATATTTATAAAACGAGGTTCCGTCTTGATAACATAAGCGATAGAGTGGATCGACTTCGAGCAACTCCACGTCCGCCTCAGTAAGACCTGCTTCGATTAACTGTTGCCTGAGTTTGCTTGGTAACAAGACGATTGTCGGACCTTCGTCAACTTTCGCACCGTTTTCAAATGCAACATAGTTTAATCGTCCGCCCACGCGCGCTTCTTTCTCATAGATTGTGATTTGAAGTGACGGATGACGTTTCGTCAGTAAGAGGGCGGCGTATAGTGTACCGATCCCTGCGCCTACAAAGCTGATGTTCATCGGCCGACACCTGCCCGGTCACGTAATAGATTTGTTGTGATGCGAGCTGATTCAAAGATGGTCGGAAGTCCGCTTCCTGGGTGAGTCCCACCACCGACGAGCCAGACGTTATCGAGCTCTTCGAACTGATTATGCGGACGGAAATACATCATTTGCGATAAATTATGCCCTAGATTGAAGGTTGCCCCTTCATAGATACCGAACGCTTCCCAGTCCTCTGGAGTTAACGTTTCCATCACTTCGATGTGTTGACGAATGTTTCGGTACGGTGAACGTGTCTCAATGGCATCAAGGACGCGCTCTGTCATCGTCGCCTGTAACGTTTCCCATGGAAGACCAGATAAATTGTTCGGGACCGGTACGAGAACGTAGAGGGACGATTTTCCTGCAGGTGCAAGCGTTGGATCGATGCGTGAGGCATTTTGAACATAGAACGAGAAATCGTCGCTTAGTTTCAACTCCTTCGTCATTTCTTTGACATTCAACTCGTAATCGTCCGCAAAGTGAATCGAGTGATGTGCCACGTCCTCATAGACATGGTTCAATCCAAGATACAACATGAACGTTGAACAGGAGTAGCGTTTCTTCTTGAGTTGAGCCGGACTCCACTTTGATAATTGACCGTCTGGGACGAGCGACGTCATCGCATGAGCAAAATCGGCACCAATCACGACTTCGTCGAACGCATAGTGGACACTTCCTGCCACAAGTCCCGTCACTTTTTTGTCCTCTAAGAGCAGGCGTTCCACTGGTTCACTGAGTCGAATGACACCTCCATCTTCTTCAATCACACGCGCCATCGCATGACAGAGCTGGTTCACACCACCGATTGGGTGATGAACCCCGTAAGCGTGCTCCATATAAGAAAGGATGGAGAAACCGCCAGGACACTCCCAAGCGGACATTCCTAAGTATTTGGCTTGGAACGTAAAGGCATACTTCAACTCTTCACTCGTGAAATACTCGGATAAGACGTCATATAACGATTTACCGATTGAGAGGAACGGTAATGCTTTTAGCACGCGCAATGAGACGTAGTCGGTCAATTTATCATGAGCTGTTTGTAAGACTGGCATCAATTTTGACAGTTTGATCGCCTGTTCACTCATGAACCGTTCATATCCTTCCCCATTTCCCGGAAATTGTTCTTCGATGGCACGATGCATCTCGTCACGATCTGTCGTCATCGAGAGTTGACGCGTCCCACGATCAAAATACAAATCATACATCGGTTCGAGTTGTTTCATCTCAACGTAATCGTGTAGATCTCGACCTGTTTCTTCA
Organism: Exiguobacterium sp. s22; assembly: GCF_018617455.1. Taxonomy (GTDB): domain Bacteria; phylum Bacillota; class Bacilli; order Exiguobacteriales; family Exiguobacteriaceae; genus Exiguobacterium. The sequence continues at coordinate 72,324 of NZ_JACSKD010000004.1, read as the reverse complement.
AAAATCTCTTCTAAAATATATGGCATATTTAAAAAAGTAGGTCCGCGGTCGAACGTGAACTCGCCAACTTGCAGGCGTGATGTCCGGCCTCCTACGAACGGTTGTTTCTCAAATACGGTGACATCTACTCCACGATGCGCCAGTAGCATCGCAGCAGCCAATCCTCCGGGTCCTGCCCCAATAACGGCAACTCTTTGTTTCGACACACTCAACAACTCCCTATGTGAATAGTCTCTTATGCTTCTCTATCATTATAGAAATGACCGGAGACAAGTTCAATTTTGAATCGGTTGATTGAGCAGGTTCGTTTTTCCTCGCTCGGCGATGACGATATACCAAGACCCTTCTGGGATAAATGGAATGAATCGAATCTGATCGAATCCGACTTCTTGCATCTGTCGGCGTAACCTAGGGATTGTCGGAAGTGGATACAAGTTATCGTGGAGCGTCATGAAGGCGTTGAATGCGGAAGCGAACCGTCCACCTAGCGCTGTTTCAGCAAGAGGCGTCACGAGAACAGCGACACCGTTCTCTTCTAGTCGTTCTCGTAATCTTTCGAGTAATTTGACCCGCTCTTCCGGTGAGAAATAATATAGCATGTTATTCATCATGACCGCATCGAACCGTTCTTCCGTTTCCCAATTCATGAAATCGGCGACTTCGAACTGTATCTCGCCACTCTCGTCTCGAGATCGTGCCTCTTCGATGACCTCTTCCTCTAAATCGATTCCTGTTAGCTCCCAACTTGGTTCGAGCGCTTGTAATTTACGTAAATAACCACCGTGCCCACACCCGATATCAAGCATTGACTTGACATCAGCTTGCCGCAAGAGCTGTTGCACAATCGGGAATGCAACCGTTTCAACGAGTGTCGACGTCTTCGCGACGACTTGACCGTGCTCGGCCCCATCAAACGTCTTTTGTTTTCCAGATTCTAAAAATTCTGGGTAGGCGATTAGCGCAGGGATATGAAGTTCCATCATCTCTTGAAGCATGAAGCCGATGCTCCGCTCATCGTTACCAGATAATTGATATTTTAATCCGCGTGTCGGATAATACCGCCACCCTTTTTTCTTCAAATGCCTCACTGCGACCCCGACTTCTAACCAACGTTCTAACGCGAGTTGTGTCAATGGGCGCTTCAGTCGTAAATTCATCTCCGCCATACTCGCCCCACCTTGAAGGGCATCAAATAAACCGAACTTATAGCCGATATACCCGTGCCACAGGGGTAAGAATGATTCTGTTTGCTTCATCCATTTTCGTGCATGTAAAACTCGTGTCCATTCCGTCATCTGTTGATCCATCGTTTCACCTCATCGTCATAATTACTGATTTTTATTTTCCCCTAATAATTTGTGTACAAACAAAAAATCCCACTTCGATATGCGAAGTGGGAACGTCTTATTGAATGAAGCTGTTGAACGGCGACTGGCCATACGGTAACGCATACCCAACAAAAATAGTGATGAGTGCCAAAAGAATGAATCCACCGAACAAGGCATTCGCAGGTTTTTTCTTTTTGACTTTGACGAGGGTCATCTCACCGAAAATCAATGTCAGTAATCCGACTGTGATTTTCACGTGATAAAATGCGCCTCCCCCGTTCAATTGAAGGTAAAGATACAGTCCTGTTCCGAATGCGATGAGTAACATGAGTCGAAACGCCATATGTGCGATCTTTCCACTCTTGTTGCCGTTCTTATAACCGATATAGGCCACGGCAAACAAAATAAGTAACAAAATCCAGCTCGTAACGTGCGTGTGCAAGAATGCAATCAGTGGCATTCTAATGCCCCCCTTTATGTTGTTGTTCAGTCTTCATTGTACACGAACTCTCTCCTGATTGGTCAAGCGAACGCTTTTTAAAAAAAGAGCCATCCATCAAGGATGACTCCATTCATTATACAGGTGTAGTCTCTGCCTCTTGGACAGCATATTCGTAGCTAGGAATTTCAACGATGAACGTCGAGCCCTCGTGCTGAATCGATTCGACGTGGATTTGACCGTTGTGACCGCGGACGATTTCCTGACAAATCGGTAACCCGAGCCCCGTACCGCCGATTTCTCGGCTGTCGGAGTTATCGACACGATAAAACTTATCGAATAAGCGATCGAGTGCGTCACTCGGAATTCCAATTCCTTCATCTTTGACTTTAATCGAAACGATTTGCTCGTGATGCGAAAGTTCCACCGTGATCTTTCCACCTCGTGGAGAATACTTCACGGCGTTCGACAATAGATTACTCATCAACTGTTTGAACTTCTGGCAATCGACGAACAATTCATACGGACGTGCATCATCTGCAATCAATTCGAATTCATGTTTTAATGACGATGCCTCATAGAACGTCAGCATATCACGAACGACCGGTTCGATATCAAGTTGTTCCCGATCATACATTTGACTGCCAGACTCCATTCGCTGCACATCGAGGAAGTCATTGACGAGATGGGTCAAGCGTTCCGTTTCAGCGTGAATGGTTTCTAAATATTTTGCTTGTTTCTCATTCGGCAACTGTTTCTTGACCATCAATTCGGTAAACCCATAGATAGACGAAAGCGGTGTCCGCAATTCGTGTGAAATGGTGGAGATAAACTCACTCTTCAATCGTTCTGCCTCTGTCTCACTCGTGATATCACGGAAGACGAGAAGCGTCCCTTTCGAAAGTCCACCGACAATGATGCGCTCTGCGTACATCTGCAAGTTCATTTCGCCTTTTCGGATAGAGAAGCTGACACTGTCATGTGGGAAATCTTCAGTGAACAGGCGATTCGTATACTTTGTAAAGTCCTCCGCCTGATCGACCGTCTCAACAAGACGATTCCGCCATTCTTCCCACGATTCTTCTTCAAGCTCTTGTGAATTAACGTCACTGAGCTCAGGGAACATCTCATAAAGTGGACGGTTAACGAACACGTCATCTGTCGAATGGTCGATATAAACGACAGCCTCTCGAATCGAATCAAGGATTCGTTCTGTCTTTCCTTTCTCCCGTTTCATCTCTTCAAATAAACGCATCCGTAAGAGAGAGAGTGAGAGTTGGCGAGCGAATGACATGATGTCGCCCATTTGTGTTTGGGTGAAGCGGTCTTTGTAGCGAACCAAATAGATGAACGCGATGATTGAATCATCTGTTGGGTCATGGACCGGTACCGCCGTCTCAAACATATAGTACGGATAAGGAAGCGGATGGTCGCTCGCGACTTGTTTCGAGGAGTGTACCGTCGTCTTCAATGTCATCGCGCGCGTCAATACAGAGTTCTCGCTATCAAGCAGCTGACGAGACAACGTGTCGTTCAAGCCGTGGCTCGTGACGCGATATGTGCCTGATTCATCTACGAAGACGAGTGCCCCGACCTCTGAATCTGTGATCGTGACTAACTTTTCAATAATCTCTGGATAAGCCGTAAGCGAATCACGTGATGCCAACGTCTCCGTCAATTCGTTTCGGTAAGCGAGATGCTGTTCGTTTTGTTGCGTCTGTTCAAGAATCTCTTCAAGTTCTTGCTGTTGTGCCTGCAACTCTTCTTGTTGCGCAATCAGTTCTTCCTGTTGCGCTTGAAGTTCATGGTTTTTTTCAATCAGATGACGCTCGTTATCACGAAGCGTTTCAGCCATCTTATGGAATGAGCGAGACATCGTCCCGATTTCGTCTTCCCGTTTCATTTGATCACTCAAATCAACAATTTCACCTTTCAATAAGCGATTCGATGCGATCGAAAGTTTTGAAATCAGACGTGTTTGTCGGCGGAGGAACGGTTGGACAAACAGTAAAATCAATGCAGCGAACGAGGCGATGCTCATGATCCACAAGAATTGAAGAATATTGTTATTTTGACGCCATTCCGCATAGACGTTCTCTTTTTCAGACGCCATCAATTCACGATAGTTCTCAAGCGACGTCTCTACTTCATCGATTGGTCCAAGGATATCGATTCCTCGCTGCGGATTAAATTGGACGAGACCTTGATCAATCAATCGTTTCGCAGTCGGCAACTCCGCAATGGTCTGCGCATCGATAAACGTTTCTGTCACGTCACCGTCTTGCTGCGCTTTTGCATACTCGTACGTCACCGGGATGATGACATCGTAGTAAAAGTCATGAAACTGTTGAAGATCTTCTGCGAACAGTTCACCTTGACGCGTTGCGACTTGCGTTTTGAACCAATTGATTTCCTGTTGGAATTTCGCTTCATTGGCACTCGCCCGTTCAAGAGACGCAATGTCTCCAAACAAGAGGTAACCACGTGTGTCATATTGATCCGCTTGCCACTCGTCCCACATGTTCGTCAGACGATCGATGCGTTCATCCACTTGACGCAACTTCGCCTCATTTGCCTCGAGTCGATTTTCGATATAGATATACGTCAATACCGATCCGACCAACGCTAGGACGAGGAACGAATAAAGGACGACCATGATGTCACGTCCGAGTTTTTGTTTAAACCACCTTTTCACTTCACGATTCCTCCTATGATTTTAACGAGTTCAAGTGGGCTGAATGGTTTTGAAATGAAGTAGTCGACCCCAATCTCATTCGCGCAATCACGGTCAGATTGTTGGCTTTTCGCTGTCAACATCATCACTTTCGTTTCTTGTCGCCCTGGTAATTTCCGTACTTTCTCAATCACTTCTAGCCCTGTCATGCCGGGCATCATATGGTCCACAATCACCAAATCATATTCATTTTCTTCAATCAATCGATAAGCTTCTATGCCATCTTGTGCCTCATCGATATCATATCCTTCGTCTTCTAATGTATCCATAACAAGCATGCGTAGTACTTCTTCGTCTTCTGCTAGTAAGATTTTAACCATAATCGTTCCTCCATTTTTTATCCCATTTTTTTATTTTAACGGATTTGTAATTGTTACACAAAATAAAAAGACGTACGAAACTCATCTTCGTACGTCTTTTGCCTAATCACATTGTCCTAAAACCTGTATTCCAGTTATACGACTTCTTTTTCAGCGAACTGACTATTGTAAAGATCTTCATAAAAACCACCCGCTTCGAGAAGCGATTCATGCGTCCCTTGTTCAATGACTCGACCTTGATCCATCACCAATATCAAATCTGCATCTTTGATGGTCGATAATCGGTGCGCGATGACGAAACTCGTCCGACCGTCCATCAACCGCTTCATCGCCTGTTGAATCAAAATCTCGGTACGCGTATCAACACTCGATGTCGCTTCGTCTAAAATCATGATTGGCGGGTTGGCAAGCACTGCTCGCGCAATCGTCAATAACTGTTTTTGACCTTGTGAAATGTTATTGGCCTCTTCATTCAACACAGTGTCATATCCGTCAGGCAACGTTCGGATAAACGAATCTGCATGGGCCGTTTTCGCCGCATTGACGATTTCAGACTCTGTCGCACCTGTTTTCCCGTAGGCGATATTGTCACGAATCGTTCCATTAAAGAGCCAAGTGTCTTGTAAGACCATCCCGAACGTATGACGCAAATCGTGTCTCGACATTTGCCGCGAGTCTTTCCCGTCGATTAAAATCTCTCCATCGTTCAACTCATAGAAGCGCATGAGCAGATTAATCAATGTCGTTTTTCCGGCACCTGTCGGACCGACGATGGCTACCGTTTGTCCTGTCAACACATCGAGGTTCATATCTTGAATGAGTAGATTGTCCCCGTATCCGAAGTCGACATGACGGAATGCAACATTTCCTTCAGCGCGCTCTAATCGATACGTCGTGACCTCTTTTACTTCTTCCTCTTCATCTAACAATTCGAAAACTCGCTCTGCCGCCGCAACGGTTGACTGGACAATATTTGCAATATTCGCTGTCTGGGTGATCGGTTGAGTGAACTGGCGTGTATATGTGATAAACGCTTGGATATCCCCGATAGAGATGCTGCGTTGTGTGACCAAAATCCCACCGACTACACTGATTAACACGTAACTGATATTTCCGATGAACATCGTCATCGGCATGATAATACCGGAAATGAATTGTGCTTTTCTTCCGGCATCGTAAAGTTCTTCATTCACTTCCTCGAACTCACGCACAGCTGTCTCTTCACGACCAAACGCTTTAACGACCGCGTGTCCGGTATACATTTCTTCTACGTGACCGTTCAATCGTCCGAGGTGACGCTGTTGATCCGAGAAATATCGTTGTGACCGTTTTAAAATCGGACGAATCGCAAAGATGGTGAGCGGTAATGAGACGAGAGAGATGACCGTCAACAGTGGACTGATTGACAGCATCATAATCAAAATCCCGATGATGGTGACAATCGAGGTGATGAATGACGTCACACTTTGTTGTAGCGTACTCCCAATCAAGTCAATATCGTTCGTCACCCGACTTAACGTTTCCCCGTTTGAACGACCGTCATAATATTTAAGCGGTAGTCGCTCTAACTTTTTATTGACGTCTTCTCGTAAGTCATACACCGTTTTTTGGGCAACTCCAGACATCAAGTATTGTTGCACGTAGTTGAACAGGCTGCTGATCACGTAAAGACCAGCGAGGAGTGACAAGATTTGACCGATTCTCGTGAAATCAATCTCTGCTCCTGGTACACCCGTAAATTTGGCATAGGCGCCTTCAAACAATTCTGTGATGGCGATTCCCATGATTTTTGGACCGGCAATCATAAAAATTGTGCTTAAGATCGCTGCGACGAAGACTGCAATCAATGTGTTGCGCCGTGGTTTTAAATAGGCGAGCAGGCGACGGAATGTCACTTTGAACTCCTTCGGCTTTTCTCCCGTCATCATCATGTTTCCACCGCCAGGACCTCCTGGCCCACCGTGTCCGCCATGAGTTTGTCTCGTATTCGCTTGTTTCTCACTCATGCGATTTCCTCCTCAGACAATTGTGACTTCACGATTTCTTGATAAACCGCATTCGTCGCAAACAATTCCTCATGCGTCCCGATTCCAGCGACTTTCCCTTCTTCTAACACGATGATGCGATCGGCATCCATGATGGTGCTGACGCGTTGCGCGACAATCAATACCGTCGCTTCTTTCGTTTCTTCTTTTAACGCCTTCCGAAGCGCAGCATCCGTTTTAAAATCAAGTGCCGAGAAACTGTCGTCGAATACATACAAATCAGGTTTCCGTACGAGCGCTCTTGCAATCGAGAGACGTTGTTTCTGCCCGCCCGACACGTTCGATCCGCCTTGTTCGATCACAGCCTCATATCGGTCTGGCATCCTTTCGATAAAATCCGTCGCCTGCGCGATAGATGCGGCATGTACAACTTCTTCCATCGTCGCATCGGCTTTTCCGTATCGAATACTCTCTGCGATCGTACCCGTGAAAAGTAGCGCCTTTTGTGGAACAAATCCGATTTTTGAACGAAGCGTTTCTTGAGGAACTTCTTTGAGATCCATACCGTTTACGCGGATGTGACCAGACGTCACATCGTAAAATCGAGGAATCAAATTGACGAGCGTCGATTTGCCGGATCCGGTTCCACCAATCACCGCAGTGATTTCTCCTGGCTTTGCCGAAAAACTGATATCGGATAATGCCGGTTCTTCAGCTCCAGGATAATAGAACGTCACATCATCAAATACGAGCGTCCCTCGTTCTTTGTCTACAGTTTTCGTTCCATCATCCACAAGGGATGGTTTCATCTCGAGCACCTCGTTGATTCGGTTTGCTGAAACCGATGCCCGTGGAACCATGATGAACATGACCGATGCCATGACGAGTGCGAACATGATTTGCATCACATATTGAATGAACGCCATCAAGTCTCCGATTTGCATCGCGCCATTATCGATGCGAATTCCTCCGAACCAAATGACACCAACGACCGTCAAGTTCATCACGAGCATCATGACCGGCATTAGGAAGGCCATGATTTGGTTCACTTTAATCGAGACGTCTGTCAATTGTTCATTCGCCTCTGTCATTCGAACTTGCTCTTCTTTTTCACGGTTAAACGCTCGAATGACACGGATGCCTGTCAAATTTTCGCGGAGAACGAGATTGAGCCGATCCAATCGTTTTTGTACTTTTTTAAAGAGTGGCATCGCCTTCCAGAAGATAAGGAGAATCGAGATGACCAATACAGGCATCGCTGCAATGATGACGAGTGACAGTTTTGCGTCTTTCGAGGTCGCCATGATCAATCCACCGACAAACATAATCGGTGCACTGACGACCATACGAAGCATCATGATAATGACTTGTTGAACTTGCGTGATGTCATTTGTCGTTCGCGTGATGAGCGAGGCCGTTCCGACACGATCAAACTCTTCAAGCGAGAAACGTTCCACATGATTGAACACACGTCTGCGTAAGTCGCGGCCAAATCCCATCGCCGCCTTCGAGGAATAGAAACTGGCCACGACGGCAGCAAGGGCGCCGAGTCCCGTCACTCCAAGCATGACCCCTCCCATTTGCCAAATGTATGCGGTATCTCCTGTGACAACCCCTTTATCGATAATATCTGCCATCAGCGTCGGTAAAAACAAATCTGCCAATGACTGAGCGAACACAAATAGTAAGACCATCAGTACTGCCCATTTATAAGTAATCAGACGCTTTAACAGCTTAATCATGCCGACATCCTCCCTCGCATTCTGTATGCCCTTCATTCAGTTCATTTGCAATTTGTTGATGTGCTTCAATCATATGACGATACGTTTCCTCATCAAGGCGTGACAAGATTTGATTCAATTGTTGCTCTGTGCCTTGTTCCTGTTGCTCAATCTCCTCAATCAAGCGTTTGCCGGATGTATCAATCGTCAAGACGACTTCCCGTCGATTGTCTGGATTGACATCACGTCGAATCAGTCCTTTTTCCACAAGACCGTCTAACGATTGGCTTAATGTACTCTTAGGCATCTTCGTACGCCTGACCAATTCTTTTTGCGTAATCGCACCCTGTTCATTCAACATCATCAGACCATGCAATTGAGGCAACGTGAGATCGTTTTGCTGCGCCGTCTGATGCATGAGACGAACTAATACACGTTGCACTCGCCAAAAGGATTGCATCATCTCCCGTGCTCGATTTGTATTTGTCTCGTTCAACTTGTTCACTCCTTTATCGTTCCGTGTCGAATTGTTCTATATGGAACAATTACTTATATAAAATAAATTACTCCTCTCTGTTTAGATTGTCAACGAAATTGAATGTGAATGAGCACATAAAAAAAGAGCGATGCCATCAACATGACATCACTCTTTTCAAATCGGTTTATGACGTTGCCACGGTCACAATTTCCTGTAAATCTAACGAGTAAATCAGCGTTCGTTCAACACGAATGTTCCAAATGGTTTCGATTGCCTCTCGATACAACTGCAACTGAATAGCATACCGATCTCGCAAACGCTCATGTGCGTCTTCCTTAGAGTCGGATAGATGGGTGACAGCATCTGATTTGTAATCCAATAGTACGTAAGATTCCCCATCGAAATAGAGACAATCAATAATCCCTTGAATCAAGACGTGCTCATCCGTGAAGTGTCCATCCGGATTGACTCGTTCAGCTGGAACCGTATAAGTGAACGGTAACTCGCGCCAAGCTGTCCCACGTTCAAGGGCATCGGCAAGCGCCTGCCCGACCTCCGTTTGGAAAAACGCTTCAATGTCAGGCAGAGCCAAACGTGCCGTCTCGGCCTCGACCGGGCTGAGCATTCCTTGCATCTCCCATTTCTCAATTTGCTCGAGAATCGGTTGATTCGGGTCGGCCAATTGGAAGATCAAATGTAACGTCGTCCCGCGCTCTGCTCCGGTCTGTTTGACTTGACGCCATTTCGGTTCCCGATAAGGGGTATCGACCGGACGAACCGGGTCTTCGAAGGCGGCTTGTTCGAGTTGCATCGCCCGTTTCAATTCGGTCACCGTTTGTTTGGCCGCCGTACGCACCGCATCTTGGGCAGGATACGTGTAGGTCAAAGCCCGGTGTACGGCACGAACCGTCTCTTCTTCGTTTTGAATCGGAAAATCAATTGCTTCAAATCGCTGCACGTGATGTAGCTGTGCCATCATCTCTTGCAGGGTCGCAATCTCCGCAAGGTCTGCTTCTCCAATGACACGATAATTCCACGAAGTCGACTCTTGGAAAGTAGAGGGGACCGTGAAGCCGAATGATTCAATAAACGAGGTAGCACCTGGCAGACGTAAGAGCGCCGGCGCAACCCAGTCGAGATACGTTTTTGCCTCTCGTCTGGCCTCACTCGCCAACACGTCTCCCGCTTGTCCGACCTGAAGCCACTGCTGAAGGTGTTTGAGTGGTTCACCTACTGTTCCCACGAGAATCAGTTTTTCTTTCGCTCGCGTCAAGGCGACATAAAGGACTCGCATCTCTTCCGCTTTCATCGTCGCGTCTAAATCCCGTCGAATCATTTCTTTCACGAACGTTTCCGATTTCGTGCGTGTCACGACATCAATCGCATCGAGCGAGATTCCGTATTGTTTGTGGAAAATGATACGTTGCATTTGATCGCGTTTGTTAAACTGTTTCCCGAGTTGGGCGACGATGGTCACTGGAAACTCAAGACCTTTCGACTTATGCACAGTCATGATGCGAACGACATTCTCCTCGTCCCCGAGTGACCGTGCCTCTGACAAATCTTCACCGGTATCTTGTAGACGATCCATCACACGCAAGAAGCGATAGAGGCCACGATAGCCGCTACGTTCGTAAGCGAGTGCCCGATCATAGAGCGCCTTCAAGTTTTCCTGACGCCCTTTTCCTCCAGGCAACCCGCCTGAGAAGTCATAAAACCCGGTGTCATTGAATAATTGTTGAATCAATTCGGACAAGCTATGATTTCGTGCATACGTGCGCCAGCGGGAGAGGCGGTCAAGCATATCGCCACATTTTACTCCAAGCTCATCATCGTCATCCGCTTTCGCCTTGAGCGCCTCATAGAAAGAATCCTCTGATTCAAGTCGAATCCGCGCCAACTCGCTATCATCGAAACGAAACATCGGGGAGCGAAGCGCACCGGCGAGTGGGATGTCTTGAAGCGGGTTATCAATCACTTTTAAGAGAGCGAGGATCATCCGAATCTCGGTTGCTTGAAAATAGCCGCCATCTGAATCCGTATAGGCTGGGATATTGTATTGTGTCAAAATATCCATCAGTTGCTCCACACGTTCTTTTTTCGAACGTACGAGAATCACGATATCACGATATTCACAGTTTCGGAGCTGACCGGTTGATTCATCTGTCACTTTAAACGGTTCGTCCCCCGATACGAGTTCTAAGATTCGCGTTGCAATCGCTCGTCCTTCGACTTCTTGCTTCGATAACTCACGACTCGCTCCATCAATCAAAATAAACTCAGGGTCCGCTTGAATCGGTTCATACTCACGTCCCGGAACAAGTTGGGCCGCCTCATCATACGCAATTTCACCGACCTCTTCGTCCATAAGCTGAACGAACAAATCGTTGATCCCGTAAAGGACTTCTGCTCGACTTCGAAAGTTTTGGGATAGGTCGATTCGTTTCCCCGTGTTCTCCTGTCTAAAGCGCGTCGCTTTATCAATGAAAAGACCCGGTTCTGCGTGGCGGAATCGATAAATCGATTGCTTGATGTCGCCCACCATGAATAAGTTCCCGACTTCCTCTCGTTCATTCGCAACCAGATTGATGATGGTTTCTTGAATCTCATTCGTATCTTGGTATTCATCAACGAGTACTTCAGCGAAACGTTCCTTATAGAGCGCCGCGACATCGGAAGGTCCCCCATCTTGTCGTAAAATGGCGAGCGCATAATGTTCCAAGTCACTGAAATCGACAAAGGCACGATCACGCTTTGCCTGCTCATATGATTGACCGAACGAACGGACGGTTCGAACGAGTGTTTCAACGAGTGGCTGTTGCATCGAGACGCTCTCCAATAAGTCTGCCCCGCTGACCCGAGCCTGTTCGACCGCTGCCGTCAATTTTTTCTTCGCTTGGTCGTAGGCTGGTTTGAGGACCTCGTGGTAAATCTGGTGCTCCTCTTTTTTCGGAACAGCTTTCATCGTTCCAAACTTCATCGCACGAGCCGCCGTCTCGAGCTCACTCCAGACAATCGTCTCCCCTTCAAGTTGTTCGAATGGGAAAATCGCTTGCCGGATGTTTTCCGACTGGGGTTCATACCCGGCGACCCGAAGCTCCGCTTCAAGTTTCCGAAGATCTCGTACTGCTTTTTCAATGTCATCCCACAACATTTGGCCAAACTCGATCAAGATTGCCTCCTCATCAGGATCTTCTCCAAACGTGTACATGGAAACAAGTTTGTCTAAATAGGCATCAGGATCCGGCAAGGTGCGTGCATAGTGATATAAGCCGAGGATCAAATCCTCGATTTCACTGTCACCACGGTCTGACGTATACGCATCGACAAGAGCGAAAAAATCGGTATCCTGCTTTCCGTACTCATCCTCAAGAACCTCTTCTAACACATCATCCTGCAACAATACGAGATCTCGTTCTTCCGCAATCTTGAATGCTGGGTCTAAGTCCAACAAATAATAATTTTCACGAATCACCTCGAGACAAAATGAATGAATGGTTGTGATGAGCGCCCGATTCAACATTTGTCGCTGTTTTCGGATATACTCATTCGTCGGGTCGTCGCGAAGTGCTTCCTCAAGCGCCTTCGCAATCCGCCGTTTCATTTCTGCCGCTGCCGCATTCGTAAAGGTGACGACGAGCATTCGGTCTGCCGTGAGTTCATCCGTTTCATCAAGCAATCGACTAGACAACCGCTCGACGAGAACTGCCGTCTTCCCCGATCCGGCCGCAGCCGAGACGAGTACGTGGCTCCCTCGCGCTTCGATTGCGGCGAACTGATCATTCGTCCATTTCACGGTCATCGCCTCCTAACTCTTCAAATACTTCCTCTTTCTCGAGCTTCTTCAATTTACGAGGCTCGTTCGAGAGCGCCTCATCGAAATGACAAACACTTTGGTACGGACATGTCTGACACGGGCGTCGTTCTTTATACTCATAGGGCTCTACGTCGATTTTACCTTTATACATGTCTTCAGCACTCGCTTTGACGACGTCAAACGCATGGTCCATCAACTGTTCGAGTTGCGGAGGCGTCACAATCTTTTTCAACGTGTTGGCGTCAGGTGAGCCATCTTTTTTGTATTTAACAGGAATGACGATTGATTTTTTTGATGAGCCTTTCGCAGTGCGGTCCATCATCTCTAAAATGTCCGGGTCATCTACTAACAACCCCTGCATTTGATACGACTCCAATACTTTCTGTCGTGTTTCTTCTTCAGAGCTAGACGGTGGAACGAGTGGACGGTGAACGTGGAAATAAAGCGCCGCTGCCGGTGCCACATTTTCTTTCGTCCATACCTCTGCCTGTTCAATCAATACTTTTAAATAAATGAGCATCTGCATCGCAAGACCGTAATAAATTTCCGAAAAATCAACTTCTCGCTTGCTCGATTTGTAGTCGACGATTCGGACGTACAGTTGGTCGTGGACCATCGCGGTGTCGACCCGGTCGATCCGACCAATCAATTCACACGTTGCTCCATTCGATAGTGTGAACGACACTGGAGGGAATTGACCGCTTCCGAATGCCAGTTCAAACGCTTTCGGGTCAAAGCCATCTCGTTTTGATTGTTCAATCAACACTTCTGCCGTCTTACTCACGACGTCTGTCAATTTTTTCTTTAGATAGGCGTATCGGTTCGAACTCATCAAAATCGCATGCTGAATCTCGGGTGTCACGAGTTCAACTGCCTGTTCCGCTAAGTTCACACATTCATCAGGTGCCACATCTCGCCATTCTTTGCCGTCCATCTTCACGGTCTGGGACATATGTTCGATTGTTCGATGATAGAGATTCCCGATATCCGGTGCCTCGAGTCGATACAATCGACGTTCTTTCAGACGCAACCCATAACTTGCGAAATGTTTGAACGGACAGGCTTGGAACGTCTCAAGTCGTGAGACACTTGCCCGAATCGATGGGGTATATAGGGACTTTGCGACCTGGTCGTCTAGTGACTTTGGAATGTTTTGATAGAACAATGCACTCGTCAACAACTGCAAACGTTCCCGTCCCTCTGGAAGTTTTAGCAATTCGTTATAGACGGCAAACCACATATCTTGAATCGGATAATGACGACTTAAACGTTGAAGTTCAAGTGCCGTTACCGCAGCCGTCTGGTTCACGTTCGTCAAGAATGCATATTGCTCTCGTGGTCGGTGTTCCCCCGCTTCTGCGAAATGCGTCTTGATCACATGTTGGTGAAGTCGAGCTTTTAAATCCGCGATGAAGCGCGCTGGCTGAACCGCCTTCCCCGTTCTGTCTACAAGAGCATAACTGATATAGAGACGATCACTCGGTGCTGTCACAGCTTTGTATAAGTAATACGTTTCATCATCAAACAGATGTTCTGTCGCCTTTCCGGCACGAAGACCATTCTCATGCATGAAATCTAAATCGTGATCGGTCAAGAGTTTCGATTGTGTCGTGACGAGCGGGATTTGATCTTCATTCGCCCCGAGCAAGAAGACGACTTTCTTATCGATCAATCGCCCACGCACATAGTCCGTCACCGTCAATTGGTCGAGTGATGGGGGAATCAAGGCGTAGCGGAGGCTGTCTAAACCCGTGTCCATCATCTGTAAGAAAAGATCCGTTGACAATGTCTCTTCTGGAGCCGCTGCCTCTAACTGTTCAAGCAAATGTAAGACCGCGTCCCAGACCTGGGTATGTTCGCGAGCTTCGAGTAACTCTGCTTCTTCTATCGCCTCGTCGCGCCAATGTGTCAGACAATCGGAAACACCGATTCGCTCTAAAAAAGCATACATGGCATGTGTGTACGCTTGCATCGTCTTCGCTTGCTTCAAATCCGACAGTAACGGGTCAAATGTGTGAATGACACGTTCCCGATAACGGTTCAATTCGGCCTCGGTATCTAGCTCCTCACTCGTGAGTCTTGCTTCTTCACCCGTTCGACGACGCAATTGCCATTCATCGTGCCAATGATAGTGTTTGATTCCTCGTTCGATTACAAACGCTTCGAGACGGTCGACGGACGTACGTCGATGCGTTGGGTCAAGGACGACGAGCTCCGTCTTTAGCGCGCGAAAGACAGATTCTTCCCGATAACCTCGTAAGGCGATATCGATACTGGCCTTCAATAATTCAACGAGAGGATGGTCAAGCATCGGTTGCCGTTCATCGAGAAAGTATGGAAGTCCCATCTTTTGTAACGCTTGAGAAGCCAAATCTCCATATTCTTCGAGCGATCGTGAAATGAGCGCGATGTCCCGGTACCGATATCCTTCTTCACGAGTGAGTCGGATGATTTCTCGAACGGCCGCCTCTACTTCGACAGTCCGGTCAACAGCAGCATGTAAATCGACACGGTTCTCCGCCCCGCTATATGGTTCCGCCGTCAGTTGATCAAACGTCGCCTCTAAATATTGAAGACTCGGATGGGTATGACGATATACAGTTTCATACGCGTGATCCTCCGAGGGAATCTGTCGTTCCGTTAACAATTCTTTCAAGCGCATGAGCGTGCGTTGTGTCGGTCCAAATAACGGGTCGAGACGATACATCGAAACCGGATCAAGTGTCAGTAACAGATCGACATCGACTTTTTCTGCGAGCGCGACGAGAACAGCCAATTCCTGTTCTGAAAATTCATTAAAGCCGTCCACGTAAACCCGAACACCCGTCAAGTCGGTTTCCGGCAAAATTTGCAACATGACGTTGAAGTAGTCTTCGGCATGAAGCGACTTGCCTTCTGTCATCTTTAAAAATCCTTCGTAGATGATGGATAGATCTTGCAACTTCAAGGCCCGATGCTGCGCTTGTTCACTTAACCGCAACAAGTGCTCCGGTTCAACAAGCCCTCGCTTCAACATCGAAATCAATTGGTTCAATTCTTCATAAAACCCGAACTGATTCATCGTTCGACGGAAGAGGGTCAATCGCTCCTCACGCATTTCGACTACTCTTCTCAATAACAGGTGAGTACCGGTCTGATCTAAGAATCGGTCTGTCGCAACGCCCGCATCTCGCATCATCAAAAATGCGAGTCGACGCATCGAGAGAACCTGGATGCGTGTCGAGCCGCGAAGACCATCTACCGATGCCATTTTCTTCTCCATTTCAAATGACATCTGGTCCGGAACGAGAATATATATTGTCGGTCCACTCGGATTTTGCTTCAGTTCTCGAATCACCTCTTGGATCATTCGCTCACTTTTGCCCGTTCCCGAGCGACCTACATGAAAGGTTACGGTCATTTTAGCGAACACTCCTTCCCTTTTTCTTCATTATGAACCATCTCTAATCATTTGTAGAGGGAAACCTCTTCTATACCTTAACCAAAAAAGTTACACCCTACATCATTCCCAATTTCATTCAAAATCGATTAGACTGAACATAAGAGGGGGAATACATGTGAGTGCATATGAACAATTCGGAGGCGAACGTGGCGTGCAACAACTCGTTGACGCGTTTTATGACCTCGTCTATACCGACCCGATTTTACTTCCGTTATTTCCGGAAGACAAAGATCGAGTGAAACAGCATCAATTTGAATTTTTAACACAGTTGCTCGGTGGTCCAAAACTATATTCAGAACGTCGCGGTGGCGGAAACTTAGCGATGATTCATCATGAACATCCGATTTCTGAAACACACGCAGGTCATTGGCTCGGGTGTATGGAGCAAGCGCTCAAGACGGTGGATGCTCCAGAATCCATTAAACGTCAGCTGTTCCAACGATTGATTATGTCTTCTTCTAACGTTGTCCGTGTTTGCTCGCATCATTTTGAGTAGTCACAACTTTAAAAAGTGGGTATGATAGGAAAGTAAGTAAAGGAGGTCGTTTCACATGACAGAAGAAGAAAAAAAAGAAGTCGTTTCATCTGAAGAAGAGGAAACGGAAGAAAAAGAAGAAACGGTAGTCCTCGCCGATGCGCTTGATGAAGCAAACGAAGCAGCTGAAGCAGAAGAAGATGAGGACGATGATGAGGACCAGCCAGAAGAGAAGAATATGGACCACATCAAAGGCGTCTTCAACTACGACCATGAAAACGGTCGTGAATACCGTGTCGTCTTTTACAACGATCGCAAAAACTTAGTATTCCGTGAACTCGGTAATGGCAAAGTCGAATTTGTCGGCCGCTTCTCGGACGATGCATATGATGAAGAAAATGAGGCAGAAATGCGTGAACTCGGGCAACGTGAACTCGAGCGTATTCTCGCTGAACGCTTCAAATAAAAAAATCGCCGAATTTTCGGCGATTTTTTTTTAGTTCTTCTTATTTCGTTTCTTTTTACGAAGTGCATAGGCAACGCCGGCAATCCCACCGACCACCGCAAGTCCAGCAACGACTGGAACGAGCACTCGTTTCGTTGGAATCATCTCTTTCACACGCTCATATGGCGTTGGCGTTGAGAACTCAAGTTGTACGGCTGAATCACCATGTCCATGAGCACGTGCCTTGCGCGATGCGTCTGTGACGACAACGCGCCCCGTCGTCCAACGTCGATTGCCGTATTCGTCCACATATGGTCGACGTACACGCTTCACATCGCGTACCATTTTCCCTCGAGCACGATCTGGTCGAACGACACGCTCACTCGACCACGAGCGGCTCCCCGTCACACTATATGCAGGGCGTACTTTCCGGCGATTGAGCCAAGTATATGAATCGTTCATCTTCAATTCCCTCCCATACTGTTCAAAACCTCTCTTCTAATTATACCCATACAACATCACCCAAAACATGTGACAAATGGTTCAAAAAAAAGATGTGACACCATTTAGGCGTCACATCTTCACTCTTCATTATTCTGTAAATGGTTTGTCCTTATGACGACGTTTCGCCAAAATCAAGTAGTATGCCGGCACAAGGATTAGCGTCAGAACCGTCGAGAACAAGATTCCTGATACGATTCCAATCGCAAGCGGTTTAAAGAGCGGGTCATCACCCAATGCGACAGGCAAGAGGGCAACGACTGCCGTGAGTGCCGTCAAGAGAATCGGACGAATCCGAGCTCGACCTGCTTCGTATACGGCGGTCGTGACCGCTAGTCCGTCGCGAATTCGCTGTTCAATGAATTCGAACAAGACGACCGCGTTTCGAACGACGATTCCCGCGAGTGAAACCATCCCCATCGATGCCATGAAACTGAACGGTGTCTGTGTCACGAACAATCCAACGACCGCTCCAGCGATTGCGAGATAGATGGTGAACAAGACAAGTAACGGCAACGAGAGTGAGTTGAACTGGAATGCGATGATCAAGTAAATCAAGAACAAGACGACGACGAACAATGTCGCAAGTTCTAAGAAGAACTCGTTCTGCGTGTCGCTCGCCCCGGACTGATCGAACGTGATGCCTTCATCTTCTAGTCCAGACTTCGCATCATCCAACACCTTCTCGACATCTTGTTTAAACGTCTCTTCATCCATGCCTTCGCTCGCATAGATTTGGAGTGTGACCGAACGTTCCCCGTTCTCACGAGGAATCTGCTGAATTTGCTCCGTTTTTGTTTCCGCCACAAACGTGCTGAGCGGTGCAACCGGAGGTCCTGCTTCTGTTTCGACAGGAACCAAAATCTCGTCAAGGGCGAGTGCCTCACGGTTCGCCTCTGCATCAATGACGATTTTCACGTCACGTTGTTCCACACCGTCATCAAATGTCCCAATCGGAACTCCGTCTGTGACGAGACGAATTTGGTCACTGATCGTTTTAGCTGTCACGCCGGCCCGTGCCATTTCTTCACGATTTAATTCGTATGTGAGTGTTTGGAACGGTTCTTTAATATTATCGAGGACGATGGCCCCGTCAATTTCTTCAAGGTCGGCCTTCACTTGGTCACGTGCAGCCACGAGTTGATCAATCGTTTCGCTGCGCATCGTGAACTCAACAGGTGCCGATGCCGGCGGTCCTTGTTGTTGCGTATCTAAGAAGATTTCGGCGTCCGGATAGTCTTCACGCAACACGTTCGTATACTTATCAATCAATTCGATGGCATCGATTGATTCGTTGTCAACACGAACGACCACTTGTCCTGTGTTTTCACCAGATTGATCGAGTCCACCCGTGAATAAACCAGGGAGACCTCCTCCGGCGAAGACGGATGTTTCCACGACACCCTCTTCTTCTTTGAATCTCGCTTCAATTTCTTCAAGACGTGCCTCCGTCTCTTCCAAATCGGTTTGAACGGGGAAGGTCACGCTCGTCACGACTTCTGGGCGGTTCGCCGCCGGGAAGAACTCAAACGGCGTGAGTAAAATCAAACCGTACAATGCAGTCGTGATGACAAACCCGACAATCCCGAACGTCCATGGACGCTTCGCGACGCTCGGTAAGAGACGGTCAGCATAGAAATTACTGAGTCGGTTGAGCGGTCCACCGAGCCAACCCGGTTCACGTTTTGAGACTTTCACTTCTTTACGATTCAAACGATACTGTGCAATCGGTACGAGCGTCAAACTGATGACCATTGAGGCCAATACGGAGAGCGCAAGAACCGTCGGTAAGGCACGAATGAAGTTTCCGTTTGCGCCTGACAATAAAGTGAGTGGAAGGAAGGCGAAGACGACCGCGAGTGTCGACGTGACAATCGAGCCCCACACTTCTTTCGTTCCTCGTACCGCTCCAAGCATGGCCGAGTCTCCGTTACGATACCGTCGCAAGATGTTATCGTTGACGACAATTGCATCATCAACCAAGATCCCTAAGGCGATGATTGCCCCGATAATCGAGATTTGGTTCAAGTCAACTCCGGTAAACTGTAATGGAATCAAAGCAATCAAGAACGACAACGGAATTGCCAGACTGACGATGAGTGAACCAGAGAACGTGAGTCCAATCGTTGTCACGGCGATAACCGCAATGATGGCGACAATGAATTCACGAGTCAATGACGAGAAGATTGCATCGACCGCTTTTGCCTGTTCATAATACGGAACAAGTTCAAAACCTTCTAAGTCTCCAAGGCCATCTTCGACTACCTCGTTGACACGATCTTGCATCGTTGGAATATCCAGACCCGATTCAATCGGAACTGTAATCGAAACAGCCGGCTTTCCGTCTAATGAAACGAGATCGGTTTCACTTTTCGCTGTCTCTTCGACCGTACCAACATCTGCAAGTAAAACAGGTTCCCCGTTGAATGAACCGACAATGACTTGTTCCATATCGTCTACATTCGTCAAGTTATCGATCGCTAGTTGATAAATTCCCTCTTCAGTCGATTGACGACCGAGTGGTGTTGTCTTGTATTCTTCGTTAATGGCTGTCAATACATCAGGGAAGGCAAGTTGACGTGAGCTCAACTCTTCAGAGTCGAGTGACACGACATACTCCTGTTCTGGCAATCCTTTGATGTTGACCCCTGTCACGCCGTCTGTTCGCAGAAGCTTCGATTCTAGTTGTTCGATCTCTGCTCGAACATCCTCGAATGAATCACGATCATCCGCTGTCAATAAGTACGATGCGACCGGTAATTGGCCAAGTGAATCGTTGACCGTTGGCGCGAGCGCATTTTCTGGAAGTTTAGGTGTCGCGTCAGACAAGGCTTGACGCACGTTCGCCTGGAACTCTGCCTGATCGGTTCCATCGGCGTACTCCACCGTGATGTTTGAGAACTCTGAAGCCGAAATCGACGTCACGTTCTCTACCCCTTCTAGACTACGTAGTTCTTCTTCTAATACACCGGTAACGTTTCGTTCCACCGTCTCTGCTGTCGCACCAGGATAAGGTGTTTGAACGAGTACGATATTGATCCCGGTTTCCGGAATCTCACGTTTAGGGAGCTGGAAGAAGGTCAGCACACCCACGACGACTGCGACGAGAAGAAACACGATGACCAGTTTCCCTCGCTCAATCATTTTTTCAAAAAACATAAAAAACCCCTCGCTTTCGGAAGATGTGCAAATACACATATGATATCTCTTCTTCATCATAGAGGGGTTTATGATTGAATTCAATCCTTAAGCGTGTTGCAATGTGCTGTCATGGAAACGTTTTTGAAAAGCGTATGATAATTCGATTGACCGTTGCTTTTGTCTCGATACTGTATGGTCGGATACGTGAACCTTGACCGATTCACCTGTCAAAAATTGAATGAGTGTCTCTTTTCCATCTTTCTTGATGGCCGTCACATGCTGAAAATTAATCCATGCGCAGTCTGGACTTTCCTTTGCAATTGTCGGAAAGAAGACAGCATCCGCATGCCAATCCATCACGACCGGTGTCTTTCGATGTGGTCCGAGGACATGTCGTGCCGCTTCGATTCGACCTTGTATGCTCGAACCATAGTACAGGCATGCATGCTCTAATAAATCGATCGGTGACCCTTTCATGCGCATGACTCCCTCTGGCTGATACACAAGTGTCTCGGCTTCGCCAAACTCATTAAATACAGGAATTAAAGCTCGCGTTTCATTGGTCAATCTACTCATCTTTTCATCCCCCATAACGTATATAATGGCTTACATGACATTCATACCAGGATTTCTACTTGGTCGCAAACGAGCTTTCATCTATTTCCCACGAAAAAACCAGCCGTTTCCTGGCTGGTTTTGAAGATTAAGCATTAGATTTTAAAGATTGGTTCGGTTTGAGTCGCGGAAAGTAAAATCGTACAGCTGTTCCGTCTCCTGTATTCCGTAAAGACACTTCTCCTGTGTGAAGCGTCACAATTCGCTGGACAATGAACAGACCGAGTCCGAACTTCCCTTGTTTCCCTCTTGAGAACTGATGGAATAAATCTAAACTCTCATCCACCGGTGGTCCGTCGTTAAAGATGATGATTTCCACACCGGACTCATCTCTTTTTAGGTCAATCCGGATGCACGTCTCTGCATAACGTAGCGCGTTATCTAGGACGTTTTCAAACGCAACCCGGATTTGTTCTCCGTCACCAAGCATCTCGCCACCTTCACCGTTGATTTCCCAATCGAGCTCACCTCTTAGTTTAAACCGTGCGACGAGCAGTTCCATCAACTTGTCGAGGTTGATTGGTTCGAGTTTCGTTTCCTGTCCCTTGAAATATTCTAGTTTTGTGACGTACAACAAGTCGACGACTTTCTTTTCGAGTCGAGATGCCTCTTCATCAATGACTTCAGAAGAACCTTTTAAGTCCCCCGTCGGATAAATACCATCGCCGATTGATTGGGCGTATCCACGAATGACCATGATCGGTGTCTTTAAATCGTGCGATATATTTTGAAGCAACGCTTGTTGCGCCAAATCCTGCTCTTTTAATTCCTTACGCATGGCATCAATCGAATGGGCCAACTGACCGAGCTCATCTTGACGATCTAACGGCAAGGCCGTCTCCCACTGGCGATTTGAAATTTTCTCGACGGCTCGTTCCATCTCTACGATTGGTTTTGTCAATTGACGTGACATCAGCAAGGCCGGAATCAGTGACAAGAGGCTGATGATCCCAATTAGAATCGATATTCGCCAATATAATGTCGACACCAGTTCACGACGATAAGCATCCCAGGCGTAAGAGGCCTGATACACGATCGTTCCATCGTATTCATTTTGACGAATGATGTAATAGACGTCTTCCCCGTCAATCGTCGTCTGGTACCGTTCGACTTGTCCGTTTTGATTTAGCGCCTCCTGATACATTCGGTTCGTCAATTCAAGCGGTGCCGATCCGTAGATGATTCGTCCGTTCGGGAGAAAAATCAATTGGTTGACCGAACGGGACTCTTGTTGGCGTCGGTCATACTCAATCGGATTTTGGGGATAGTTTTCTAGCTCATTCGTATTCCCTAAATAATAGTCCACATCTCGTAACGTCTCATACACTTGCTCATCGATGAATTGGGTAATGGATGAGCGGACTGTGATCAAAATCATGAGCGCGAGCGTCACGATAATGAGTAAGATGAGTACCCAAATCTTCCACATGAGACGTTTCGGTTTAAGCGCGTTCATCATGGTCTGACGAGACGGTAGCCGATACCGTAAAGCGTTTCGAGCTCAAGGCGATGCAATTTCTTTCGGACACGACGCACCAAATCATCGACGACGCGATCCGATCCGAAGTAATCGTTCCCCCAAACGCCTTCTAAAATCTGCTCACGAGACAAGGCGGAGCCAGGATGTTCGAGGAAGAGAAGAAGTAAATCAAATTCTTTCGAAGTCAAATCAATCTCTTCGTCTCCGTGCTTGATCAGACGTTTATCCGGATAAATGGTGTACTCGCCGTATTCGATATGCTCGTTCGACTTCGAACCATAGACCCGATCAATCAATTTTTTGACACGGATGACAAGTTCCCTTGGAAGGAACGGTTTGGCGATGTAGTCATCCGAACCCATCTCAAGTCCGATGATTTTGTCGATGTCTTCATCACGCGCCGAGATGAAAATCGTCGGCGTATTCGCATTCACGGCTTTAATTTGTTTTAACAGTTGGAACCCGTCTAAGTCCGGTAACATGATATCGAGCACCCATAAATCCGGTTGGTCCGGAATCGCTTCTTGTGCAGATGTCCCGTCCGCAAATGAGCGAACGTTATACCCTTCTTGTTCTAGATACGTGACGAGCATTTTGTTTAAGTTTGCTTCATCGTCGACTAAGTAGATTGTATACATTCAAGTCACCTCAACACGTTTTTTCTCATCATATCAAACAATTGTCGTGAAATGATGGGAAAGAAATGAAGTCAAAGAAAAAAGAAGGCAACGAAATCGCCCCTTCTTCAGCGTACTGAATTTGTTCGTAACTGTTGCGTCAAAAATGCCGCGCCCCCACTAATCAACGCCAACACTCCACTGATCATGATCAATTCCATGATGTTCGCCTCCCGTTGATACCGATTCTCATTATCAACTTAAATATAGCATATATCTAATCCAGTGAATACCACAAAAAAAAGTCCCGATTTCACTCGGGACTTCAGACTGTAGACAAAGTATAGGTCTTATGCCCAATCCGGACACGGCTCGCTTTCCTAGGGGCAAGCAGGGAGCCGCATCGCGACTTCGTCACTGCTGGGTCTCCCTTTGCTTGCTATTCCCTCAGGAGTCTCGCCTGCCCGTTCTTGGTTACCTTTTGTCCTCCGTCCCATATAATGGTGTGAGAAGAACACACAGGGGGCGCATCTAAGGATCAACAAGTCGACACGATCCATCCTTCGCGGTCTGACAAACGGAACGGATGTTGAACGGCGGCCCGAGGCGGATGATCTCGGCGTCTACCTTCCCTTCCCCCTGATACATCGATTCGAAGTAAGTATCGAGCTTTTTCTTCGGCCGTCGTGGCCTTAGAAAAAGACAAACGGCCGCCAGATGACGACCGTTTGCGTTGCTCGCCCGACGGCGCCCCGACTCCTGCAGGAAAGCAATCCGACGGAGACCCCGCAGCGACCTAGGTCGCGATGCGGCTCCGGGATTGCCTGCGGAAAGCGTGGGCGCCGGAAGGACGAGTTCGAACATGTTATTTGTCAACAAGCTGAAGTCCCGATTTCACTCGGGACTTATGCATCGTTATGCTTTTACATCGTATCCTTGCTCTTCGACTGCCTCCACCATCGCTTCAAGTGAGACAGAATCTTGATGAATTACGTCAACTCGATGCTCCTGAAGTGATACCGTCGCTGATTCGACGCCATTCAATTCATTTAATGCTCCCTCAACGGCAGCTTTGCAGTGATTGCATGTCATACCTTCCACTGTTAACGTTGTTTCTTTCATGATGATGATCCTCCTTGTGTTTTTAATCGTAATGCGTTCAAGACGACGGACACCGAACTGAACGCCATCGCCGCTCCGGCAATCCATGGGGCGAGTAACCCTGCTGCAGCGACCGGGATGCCAAGACTGTTATAGGCGAGTGCCCAGAATAAGTTTTGACGAATGTTCTTCATCGTCAACCGGCTCATCGTCAATGCCCGGTTCACCCCTTCAATGTCTTGCCCTACAATTGTAACATCCGCCGCCTCGAGTGCGACATCCGTACCACTTCCGAATGCAATCCCGACGTCCGCTACGGCAAGCGCCGGCGCGTCGTTCATCCCGTCCCCTACCATGGCG
The DNA here is from genome assembly GCF_018617455.1 of Exiguobacterium sp. s22. GTDB lineage: Bacteria > Bacillota > Bacilli > Exiguobacteriales > Exiguobacteriaceae > Exiguobacterium. The sequence goes on along the minus strand of NZ_JACSKD010000004.1, from coordinate 47,325 downwards.
ACGCGACCTGATTGTTTTAAGCGTTCAATTTGGTCCGCCTTTTCAACCGGAAGGACTTCGGCAATGACTTGATGATGAGGGATGCCAAGTTCGTCGGCAATCGCGTAGGCGACTTCTTTCCGATCACCCGTCAAGACATACACGTCACGCGTTTGGCTAAGGGCTTGCACGACTTCACGACTTTTCGGTTTCAATTGATCTTGTAGCCCGAACGCCGCGACAATTCCGCTCTCATCCGCAACGTAGACCGGGGTCATCGCCCGCATCGACCAATCTGGCAAGTTGTGTCCGAGCTCTTCCATCATTCGAACAGACCCGATGATGAGTTCTTTCCCATCAACGACCGCCTTAACACCTCGTCCGGCCAATTCTTCCACTTTCGTCACGACGCCGTCGCCGACTTCCCGACCGATAGCAGCTGCCAAGGGATGCGTCGATTGACGTTCCGCCATAACGGCACGACGGAGCGTTGCTTCATCTCCGAATGTTTCCACCACTTCCGGCGTTCCGTTCGTCAATGTCCCTGTCTTATCAAAAACGACGATGTTTGCTTCATTGAGTGATTCGAGTTGCCCCCCACCTTTGAACAACACACCTTGTTCTGCCGCCCGTCCTGTCCCGACCATGATCGATGTCGGCGTTGCCAAACCGAGGGCACACGGACAGGCGATGACAAGTACGGCAATCGATGCCCGAATGGCCGTATCGATATCATTTAATAGGAATGCCCAGACCACGAACGTAAGGGCACTGATGGCAACGACGATCGGTACGAAGACACCCGAGATGCGGTCAGCCTGACGTTGAATCGGCGCCTTATCCGTTTGTGCCTGTTCGACGACACGTACGATTTGAGCGAGCATCGTCTCTTTCCCGACTCGTTCTGCTCGCATCAGGATTCGGTGGGACTGGTTGATCGTTCCGCCGACGACTTCAGCATCGATTGTTTTCTCAGCAGGAATCGATTCTCCAGTCAACATCGATTCATCGATGACCGTCTCTCCCTCGATGATTCGTCCATCAACCGGAATCTTTTCTCCCGGACGGACGACGAGAACGTCTCCTACTTTGACGAGTTCAACAGCGACAGACCGTTCTTCACCGTCAACAAAGAGGATAGCCTCTTTCGCCTGAAGCGATAAGAGTGATTTTAACGCATCGGTCGTCTTCTCTTTCGCTCGTCCTTCTAACCACTTCCCGAGTAAGACGAGCGTGATGAGGACGGCACTCGTCTCAAAGTAGAGATGCGGATTCATCGGGTGCACAATCATTTCAAAAATAGAATAAAAGTATGCGGCCGATGTCCCCGTCGCGACGAGCACATCCATATTGGCCGAGCCGCTCTTCAAGCTCTTATAGGCCCCTTGATAAAACTGCGCCCCGATCCAAAACTGGACGGGTGTTGCTAGGGCGAATTGCCACCATGGGTTCATCAGCCACGGTGCCTGAAATCCGAGTCCAGGTATATGCGTCAACATGACGAGGAGTAATGGTGCCGACAACAGTGCAGAGATTATCACTTTCCGCTGTAATGGACGTAAGTCATGCGGCGGTGCCATCTCTACTTTCGGCTCGGCTCCATATCCGATTTTTTCGATTCGCGCGATTAGTTCTTCTTCTGTAATGCCTTCATCGACACGAATCGTTGCCGTCTCGAGCGGAAGGTTCACCGTCGCTTCCACTCCGTCCATCTTGTTCAACACTTTTTCAATCCGTGCCGAACAAGCCGCACAGGTCATGCCTTGTATGGATAACTCAACGGTTTTCATGACATCCCTCCTTATTTTTTGATGCGGCTGACGATTGTCATCAATTCATCAATGTAAGGTTCCATGTTTTCCGTCTCGCTTGCATGAACCAAACACTTGCGCATATGACGTTCTAACAGTTGCATCTCGACTTGCTTCAGAGCGGCCTGAATGGCTGACGTCTGTGTCAAAATATCGACACAATAGCGGTCGTTCTCGACCATCTTTTGAATCCCCCGAACCTGTCCTTCGATTCGTTTTAGACGTTTCCCGAGTGCCTCCCGCTCAGCATCATCACGCGGAACGAGTGGTTGGTCATGCAAAAATTCATCCATGTTGATCACCTCACTATCAATATACCCCTACCCCGTAATAGTGTCAAATGAAAAGAATATAAAAGAGCGACACGAGGTCGCCCTTCTCTACTCAACTATTTTGGAATGCTTCACTCTTCAAGACCGTTCGTAAAATCTTACCGGTCGTATTTCGTGGAAGCTCTTCGATTATTTCGATGTAGGTCGGTTGTTTATATTTCGCCAACTTCGTTTTTGTATAGGCGAGGATATCCTCCTTCGTCACCCCTTCATGTTTCGTGACGACGAATGCCTTTACCGCTTCCCCTTGTTCCGCGTCCGGCACACCGATAACTGCGGCTTCTACGATTTCAGGATGTTGGTAGAGGACCTCTTCTACCTCACGAGGGTATACGTTATAGCCTCCAACGATGACCATATCTTTTTTCCGATCGACAATATAAAAGTAACCATCCTCGTCACGGCGCGCCAAATCACCCGTATAGAGCCATCCGTCCCGAAGTGTCATCATCGTCTCTTCCGGTAATTTGTAATATCCTTTCATGACGTTCGGTCCTCGTACGATCAATTCCCCGACTTCACCGACGCCGACTTCTTCCCCAAGCTCGTCGACGACTTTGTTTTCGACATGAACGATTGAAGGACCGATCGACCCAGCTTTGCGCTCCCCATGAAGTGGGTTAAAGCAAGTAACCGGTGACGCCTCAGACAAACCATAGCCCTCTAGAATTTTACACTCAAATGTTTTTTCAAACGACTCAAGCAATTGAACGGGCAAACTCGCCCCTCCCGAAACAAATACACGAACATGTTTCAACGCAGACGTATACGCCGGCACTTTCATCGCGGTCTGAAGCAAGAAGTTATACATCGTCGGCACTCCTGCAAAGAACGTCACGCGATGTTTCGGTACTAAGTCAAACACGTCCTGTGGTGAAAATTTCGGTAAGATGACAATCGTCGCCCCACGAAGGAGTGGTGCATTCACAATGACCGTCAAACAGAAGACGTGGAACATCGGCAATGCCGCTAACGCTTTATCCTCTGGTGTGATGTCCAAATACTCCCCGATGGAATGCGCATTTGAGAACAGGTTCTGGTGCGTCAATAATGCGCCCTTCGGCTTCCCGGTCGTCCCACTCGTATAGAGGATGACGGCGACTTCATCTTCGTCCACTTCGATCAATGTCCCTTCTGATTCAGCAAACGCTTCTGCGAATGGGATGAATTCTATTTCGCCATCACGTTTCAACGCCGGAACATCAGCATATGGAACAGAAATCACGAGTTTCAATTGTGGCAATTTCGAGAGTGCCGCCTCCGCCTGTGCGACGAGCGGTGACAACCCAACGATTCCTTTGACGTCCCCATCGAGAAGAATGTAGGCCATTTCATCTGGCGTGTATGTAGGGTTGATCGGAATGACGACCCCTCCACGTGACAAGACGGCAAAGTATGCAATCAAGAACGCAGGACTGTTACCGAGTACGAGAGCGACATGATCGCCTTGTCCGATCCCTTTTTTTTCAAGTGTCGATGCCATCGCCTTGATTTGCCCATAAAACTGTCCGTAACTCACCGTGTCTTCCCCAAACACGTACGCCGCTTTCTGCGGGTGAGTGGCCACTACTTCTTGTAGTGACTTGACTAAGTTTGCCATGGTAATCCCCCTTTAAATGAATGATGATTCACTTTTGAGCCATAAAAAAGAGCACGTTGTCCGCGCTCTTTTCAATTACTTCTATTGTACATGAAATGTTTCAATAAGAAAACGCTTCCAAAAAGTTCGTCTGCAAATGGAATAGTCCGGCACGACTTTGTATCTGCACGAGTGCCTGAAGCGCTTCATCATCCATAAGCAAATCATCAATCAATTTATGATACGTCTGTTTTTTCATTTCTGTCGTAGCCGTAATCAATAACATGACTTTCGCATAAATCGATTCTCCCGTGATCGTTTTTACTTCACATGGGTTCAACAAATGAAGAAGGGAAATGCCATCTTGCTTCGCTATGGAGACGGGAACATCAATGACCGCAATCGGCTCGGCCACATCACTTACGCCCGACGGCATGATTGTTTCTTGATCGAGAACGACTCGCGTAAATGAAGAATCGACAATCTTTTTTCGTTCTAACTCTAGTCCAATCGCCTTAACAGCCCGTTCAAACGTCGATTGTTCCGTCACCCACATCCGACTCGGATCCATCCAATCACTGAGCCTTCGATACATAGTGATTCCTCCTATTTTTCATCAGCCTCTACGAAAGCGCTTGCACAAATTATGATACGCCTTCTCCCATTGAGGTGCAATCCGTACGTTCAACGTTCACGAAACTGCCAAAAAAGACGACCTCCGCAGAGATCGTCTTCACTCTCTTAACTGATTAAATCGACTAATTCCTCGAGCTCGACATTTCCGAAGTAATGTTTCAAATCGAGTTGCATCAACTGCTCGCGGATGGCAGCACGTTCAAAACGCGTCCCAACGAGCGCTTGCTCGACGTCTTGGATGTCACCGACACCAAAGAAATCACCGTAAATCTTCGCTTCTGTGATCGTCCCTTTGTTGACGTTCAAGCGGACGTCGATTGTCCCGATTGGGAAACGACGTTTCGACTCGACGTCGAACTTCGGAGATTTTCCAAAGTTCCAGTCCCAGTTCGCATAGCGTTCTTTTGAGATATCATGGACAATTTCCCAGTCCTCGTCACGGAGCACATAACGCTCCGGCTGTTCTCCATCATAAATCGAATGAAGCAACGCCTCGACGAAATGTTCCATCTCCATCTCACGCTCTAAAAATTCAGTGATGTTTGCCACACGGCTACGGACCGACTTGATTCCTTTTGAACGCATTTTCTCTTCCGAGACGTTAAGCGAGTTCACGACCTCTTCAATGTTCGAGTTGAACATGAGCGTCCCGTGGCTGAACATGCGTCCACGCGTCGTAAATTGAGCGTTCCCACTGATTTTACGTTCTCCGACCTGGATGTCGTTACGACCTGTCAGCTCTGCCTCGACACCGAGGTTACGAAGCGCGTCCACAATCGGTTGCGTGAATTTCTTATAGTTGTTGAAGGAGTTGCCGTCATCTTTCGTGATGAAGCTGAAATTCAAGTTTCCTTCATCATGATAGACAGCCCCCCCACCAGAGAGACGTCGAACGACATCGATGCCATTCTCTTCGATGTACTTCAAGTTGACTTCTTCTGATGTGTTTTGGTTCTTCCCGATGATGATCGACGGACCGTTAATATAGAACAGGAAGTAATCTTCATGATCGACGTTCAGATGTTTAAGGATATACTCTTCAACCGCCAAGTTGATCTTCGGGTCGCGGATATCCGGATTAAAAATAAATTTCACAGTTTATTTCCTCCTAGTCGAATGTTCGTTACTCGTATTATACGAAACGAGACGAGCGCTCGACAAATCTTTTACTTCCACTCACCTGTCATCACGCGCTTCAATGCGTTCGCCACACCATACTCATCATGGCGCTCTGTGACATGGTCGCTGATGGCGATCAAGTCCTCATGGCTATTCCCCATCGCAATCCCTTTGCCGGCCACTTTGAACATCGGTACGTCGTTCAAGTTATCGCCGATGACGACGACTTCGGATAAATCGATGCCATAGTGTTCAGCGAGTTTTGTCACACCGTTCCCTTTGTCTGCACCGTGTGCCATCACTTCGATGTTGTCATTCCCTGAAGACGTGACGTACACGCCTTCGACTTGGTCTTCGATTTCTTTCCAAAGGCCGTTCATTTTCTCGAGATGACTTGAGAATGCGATGAACTTATAGACACGCCCCGCCTCTTCCCGGATAAAGGTTTCGATGTCGTCGACAATTTTGACGTCCTCATTGACGTAATAGCGATTCTTGAAGAATTCATACATTTCGAGCGAACGATCGTCACCGTTCGCTTTCAAGTTTTTCATGGATGCTTCAATCAAATCACCACGGCTCGCGACAAGTCCCGCCTCCGTATACATCTCGTAAAAGACGTCCGCATACTTATCATCTTGATGAAGCACGTCGATGACTTGTTGCGCCTCTTCGATCGTCAAATCGATTTCGTGAAGGACTTCTCCCGAAGTGTCGAGCACGCGCCCCCCATTCGACGATACGATTGGGCAAGAGAGTCCGACCTCATCTAAAATTTGTTTCGCATTGACATAGTTGCGCCCCGTGGCAATCGCAAAGCGAATCCCTGTTGCTTCTGCTTCACGAACAATCTCCGCTGTCTCATTCGCAATCTTGGTGTGGTTGTGCAAAATCGTACCGTCCATGTCTGATACAAAAAGTTTATACGTTGCCATCTTCCATCACTCCTTTTTCTCTTTCGCTTCTAACTATAACAAAAAGAAAGGGCTTCGGAACAATCCGAACCCTCCCTTCATCAAATCTCAATTTTTTCACTTAATGCCTTCACTTGTTCATGTACACTCTTCACGCAATCCGGCATCCCGATTCCATCATAGGCAATTCCGGCGAGAATGACCCCAGGATAAATTCGGCTCATTTCGGCACGGAGTGCTTTGACACGATCGGCATGAAAGACCGCATAAGGTGGTAAGCCGTCGCGTAGACGACTAACGACCGTTTGAACGGGGTCACGGTGGATATGCATGAGACCACGAAGGTCATGCAGCGCCGTCTCGATGATTTCTTCATCGGACGCCTCCACGATATCATCCGCTCCAGGGCGGCCTAAAAAGACACGGAGGACGTGATATCCTTCTGGTACGGCATGTGGCCATTTCTGGTCGATGAACGTACATGCCGTAATCGTCACGTTCGCTTCCTGACTCGTCACGAATCCCGTACCGACAAATGGAAGTTCAATATCTTCTTTTTTGAAGACTAGCGAACAGGTCGCCGTCGCATGTGGTTTCATATCTGCCAAAAAGTCACTGTCGACTTTCGGGAGGAACTGACGAATGAGGCGTGGTGGGACCGTCAATACAAGATGGTCCGTATCAATGTCTCCACGATTCGTGAAGAGACGGTATCCGTCCTCGCGCTCGGACACTTGCTCGACGGAACAGTTCAATACGATTTCCGTCCGTTCCAATCGTTCGGCCAGACGGTCCGTCAGTGATTTGAGTCCTCGTTTTAATGAAGCGAACTGACCTACTTTTTTCGCCCCGACTTCCGCGACTCGTTGTTCGGGACGTAGATGACGCATCCCTTCATATAAGTTCCCGTATTTCTTTTCTCCCTCGATGAACTGTGGGAATGTCGACATCGCACTCATTTGATCGATGTCTCCGGCATAGATGCCAGATAGCAACGGCTCAATCAAGCGGTCGACGATCGGGTCTCCGACACGCTCACGAAGATAAAGACCAAGTGAGACATCCGAGTCTGGCACTTCTACATCAGGCGGCGTCAGCAACATGTGTTTCAACGCTTCGTGCTCTTCTTCAGAAAGTAATGTCGTCTCACGAAACGCATTGACGTCGAGCGGGATCCCCATCACTGTCTGTTTTGGAATCGGATGAAGTCCGTCATGATGAAGGACGTAAGCCTGACCGACACCGTTTCGGACCAGTTCATCACCTAAACCGACATCTTCAATTAATTCCGTCATCGCAGTCTTTCGAAAAACGTAAGAATCCGGTCCACGTTCAACCGCGAATTCGCCCGTTTCATACGTATCAATCTTTCCACCGAGGCGATCGGTCGCCTCGAGCAACGTGATGGTCACGTCTTCCGGCAAATAACGCTCTGCATAAAAAGCGGCGGTGAGACCTGTGATCCCACCACCGACAATCGTGAATTTACGCATGATGTACAATCACGCTTTCCATTCGATCCGCGATGGCTTCGATGAAGCTTCGCTCTGCATTTGGCATGGCTGGACGTGCGTAATGAACGCCTAGGCGGTCACAGACGACTTTACATTCGACATCGTTGTCGAACAATACTTCGAGATGGTCTGCAACAAAGCCGACCGGCGTATAGACAAACGCCTCGTAGCCATGTTTCTCGTACAGTTCAGCCGTCAAATCTTGAACATCTGGTCCGATCCAAGGATCTGGCGTGTTCCCCTCTGACTGCCAACCGACCTCAACATTCGGTACGCCTGTCGCTTGGGCAATTTTATCCGCTGTTTCTTTCAATTGATCTGGATACGGGTCGCCCCCAGCCAAGATTTTTTCAGGAAGGCTATGTGCCGACACAATCAGACATGCTTTTTCAGCAGGTACAGGCAAGTTCGCAAACGTTTCCTTGATTGCTTCCGCCCACCAGTTAATGAATTTCGGTTCGTCATACCATGAGTCGACCGAACGAATGTCGATGCCATACTTCGCCGCTTCTTCGTGGGCACGACCGTTATATGATTTGACGCTATACGATGAGTAATGTGGTGCCAAGACAACGGATACCGCCTCTTTAATGCCGTCGTTCGCCATTTGCGCGACCGCATCTTCAACGAATGGCTCGATATGTTTCAATCCGATATACAGTTTGAACTCGATATCACCCACATGACGCTCATTCAAGATGTCACGAAGCGTCTCCGCTTGATCGATCGTGATTTTTGCGAGTGGAGATACACCACCAATCGCTTCATAGCGTTCTGTCAAATCAAGGAGCGCTTCCGGTGATGGCTTGCGTCCGTAACGAATGTGCGTATAGTAACGTTCGATATCTTCCGGCTTGTACGGTGTGCCGTACGCCATGACAAGTAGTCCGACTGTTTTCATGATCAGTTGCCTCCCATTTTTTCGCGTGAGTAGTCGTGAATGAATGCCGTCAATTTGACGAGAACGGCTGGATCGACTTCTGGGAACACCCCATGTCCCAAGTTGAAGACGTATCCTGGTTGCTTCATTCCTTCATCCAAAATTTCTTTTACCTTCTCTTCGATGACCGGCCAAGGAGCTAATAAGAATGAAGGGTCTAAGTTTCCTTGAACCGCTTTCGTGATTCCACGATCGCGCGCTTCCTGTACCGATAGGCGCCAGTCAAGCCCGACCACGTCAAGCGGAAGATCGTGCCATTCTTCGACTTGGTGACTCGCACCGACACCATGCATGATGAGTGGAATGTCGAGCGAACGCAATTCTTTGAAGATTCGTTCCGTGGTTGGTTTGATATAACGCGCATAATCTTTACGGCTGAGTGTCCCGACCCATGAATCAAACAGTTGGAACGCTTGGATGCCAGCATCCGCTTGTGCCTTCGCATAGGTGATGACCATGTCACCGAGTTTTTCCATCAACGCATTCCACACGTCCGGTTCTGCATACATGAGTGCTTTCGTGCGATGGTAGTTCCGTGAAGGACCACCTTCAATCATATAGCTTGCCAATGTGAACGGTGCGCCTGAAAAGCCGATCAGCGGTACTTCTAATCGTTCCCGAAGTAAACGGATCGTGTCGAAGACGTATGAGATATCTTCTGGGTTTAACGGTTTTAAACGTTCCACATCTTCCATTGTACGGTAGGGGTTGTCAATCACCGGACCGATTCCACTCTTAATCTCGACATCGACTCCCATTGACGGAAGTGGCGTCATAATATCCTTATAAAGAATGGCCGCGTCGACTCCGAGTTGTTTCACCGGAAGTTCCGTGACATATGCACAAAGTTCAGGATCATGCGTGATCTCGAATAGTGACCTCGTCTTTTTAATCTCTCGATATTCCGGTTGGTAGCGTCCGGCTTGGCGCATATACCAGACAGGTACATAATCTGTCGCCTCTCCTTTAAACGCTTTTAAAATAGTATCGTTCATACGTCGCGTCATTCCCCTCTAAATTTCTCCTACACTCTTTATTCTCGTGTTTGTGAACTCAAAAACATTATACAGAAATTAATTAGAATTATGCTAATGTGAAGCATTTTCATTGTGTTTTCTTTGTGTCATTTTTTTGTCGGAAATGTTCGGAAGGCAGAATTCAACTGACCGCGAATCAAATCATCACGCTGCTTCGCCGATAAACGTCGCTCGCGCTCTTTAATATCTTGGATTCGCCAACCGTCCTCTAACTTGGTCGCCACTTCTACTAAGCGCTCGACATCATGGAAAGAATATTTACGTGACCCGCCTTTCGTGCGTTCAGGAAAGACGAGACCTTTTTCTTCATAATAGCGGACCTGACGCTCAGAAAGTCCCGTCAACTCAGTCACGACGCCCATCCCGATTACTTTCTTCGATTTATAGTCCATTCGTCCTCGCCCTCCTTAATAAAAAAACTATGTCAGATAATCTGACAAATTGCAATCCAGCATGAAATTTTCGTTTTACACTGAAGTCAACTTTTAAAAAGCACCTAAGAAAAAGGAGGGCATGAACATGGAAGATATTCTTTTTTATATGGACACGCTGTATGTACTCATCGCTGCATTGCTCGTATTGACGATGCAATTAGGTTTCGGATTACTCGAGACAGGGACGCTCCGGGCGAAAAACGCCGGTCACGTCGCAGTCAAACAAATTATCAGCCTCTCTGTGGCGGCACTTGCTTTTTGGGCAGTCGGATTCGGCCTCTCATTCGGTGACGGGACAACTTGGTTCGGGACAGAAGGGTTCTTCTTAAACGGATCGTTCTCAAGCCTCGAGTGGGCAAATGTTTCAATCGACATCAAATTCTTATTCCAGTTATCATTCGTTGCAGTATCTCTCGCCATCGCGTGGGGTGGATTTGCGGAACGGGCTAAGCTTTCTGCCTACGTTCTCTTCGGTATCTTCTTCGTTGCCATCCTCTACCCGATCGTCGCACGCTCAGTGTGGGCTGGCGGAATGCTTGGTTCGATGGGGATGCAAGACTTCGCAGGTTCGGCAGTCGTTCACCTTCAAGGTGGGATGGCGGCTCTCATGGCGACTATTATCCTAAAACCACGTCGTAAGACGGAATCACTCGCTGGTCATAACCACGTGTTGACAGTCGTAGGTGGACTCGTGCTTTGGCTTTGTTGGTTCGGCTTCAATGCTGGTTCGACGATGTCGGTCGCTGACGGATTCTTTGGTTACGTGGCGTTGACTACTATGCTTGCAACAGCAGCTGGTGCACTTGGCGCCCTTGGCATCGTCATGCTCCATCGGAAAACAGCGGACATCCCGACAATCGTCAACGGTGTTCTCGGGGCACTCGTCGCCATCACGGCGGCATGTGCATTCGTGGAGCCATGGGCAGCCGTCGTCATCGGTGCAATCGCCTCGGTCGCAACATACGGAACGAGCATCTTGATGGCGAAATATGTGGATGATCCACTTTGCGCCTTCTCGGTACACGGGGTGGCCGGAATCATCGGAACACTCGCACTTGGCTTCTTCGCTTCTCCTCGACTCGTTGAAATCACAGGAATCGGTTCTGCCGGACTCTTCTACGGCGGCGGATTGACACAGCTCGGCGTACAGACACTCGGCGTCTTGATCGCAATGGTCATCGCGGGTGGTGGAAGTTACGCCTTCTTGAAACTCCTCGACGTGACAATCGGACTCCGTGTCACAGAAGAACAAGAAGATGTCGGTCTCGATATCGCAGAACACGGTGTGTCAGCATATGGTGAAGTTGAAGAAACGACAGAAAAACCTGGACGCCTTCCGAAGATTCTCGGTTCGAGCGTATCGGTCATGTCACCGAAAAGATAACTTCAAACTTTTTAATAGATGAGAGGTTGGTCACTGAACGACGGTGATCAACCTCTTTTTCTTTCCGTTTCAAGATTCCTTTCTGATTCAAAACAAAATGAAAAACGAACGAGGTTTTGTTTGAATCCCCTCGTCCGTCCATTGTTTTACGAACATCAATGAAAGATATTTTTACTTCAATCGTCTTAAATAGTAACGAATGACTACGATTGACAAGACCAATCCAACCGCTGCATCCCACGTGGCGCCGAAAGCGACAGATGCAATCACCAGAACGATAGACTGGATGACAAGTAGTCGTAGCGCCCACCACGAGTACCCTTCAATCCGCTCATCACGCGTAATCGGTAGCCAGGAAACGATGGAAACCGCCTCTAACCGTTTAAACAACGGAACGAGCTGTAACGCCGTCAATCCTACGAAAAGCGGTGTGACGAAACCGACATACCAACCTCCCGACATCCACATCACAATGAGCGCCACCACAGTCAAACGAAGAATCAAATCAAGCGAATCGTTCGAACGGATGATGCGAAGACCATACACGTAACGCGAAGCGTCCACGCGTTGGAGGACTCGCTTATCCAAAAGTCGTGTGATGAGACGGCGTTCTCGAACCTCTTCTTTTAAGGTCGGCAAATCGACGAACCAACTGATCACCCGTTCAAACTGTGCCCGACTTTTCTCTTCGAGTGCCAACCAATGTAGAAGCGGAATCCGCTCATTTCGCTTTAGATGCAAGAGAATAAAAGGAGCAAATGCTGGGATCCACGCCCACTGCGTCCAATCCATCAATAATAAGACTCCACTTCCAAGTGAAAACGGCAGGATTGTCCATTCGCGCACTCCTTCCACTTTCGCCAAACGCCCTGCAGCTGATAACAGGACCATCGTCACGACAAAAGATAACACTTCGATATTCGAATAACTCTCTGTTCGTACGAGGAGCGGTAACAAGACAAGGAGGACGAGCAATCCACGCAGTGCCGCAAAGACGAGATTAAACAAACGGACTCCAATCATATACGGTCGAATGTCCCCTAACTCCGGAAGTAAAAACACTTGGTCCGCCTCTTGAATAAACGTTCGTGGCCGATGACCGAGCGGCATGATCAACAAGACCACCGCGGCAATCCATACGCCCGGGAATGTCCCATCGATTCGTTCTAAGAAGTTGTTATAGACGAACGCCCCATAAATCAAGGTGAAGTAGAGCGTGAACAATAGTCCCCCGTTCGCAACGTAGCGACTGTACTTGACGACCTCTTCCATCCAGTTTCCGAGCCTTGCTGTAAATCGATTCATGACAATCGCTCCTCCGAAGCGATCGCTTCTACGTAAATGTCATCCAGTGTCGCCTCTGCAGATAATCGATACGTTTCACGCAACTCTGCGGCTGTTCCGCTGGCGATGACTTCACCTTGATGGAGGAACACGAAGCGATCACAGTGTCGCTCCGCTGTTTCGAGAATGTGCGTAGACATTAGAATCGCACAGTCTTGTTTATACTCATCAAACAACTGAAGCAATTGACGAATCGCTAACGGGTCAAGTCCGACAAATGGCTCATCGACAATTAAAAGGGGCGTTTTCGTCACAAGCGCACACAAAATCATCGCTTTTTGACGCATTCCTTTTGAAAAAACGGAAGGGAACCAGGCAAGTTGCTTTTCCATTCGCATTTCTTTCGCCAAACGCTTCGTACGAGCAGCCAAATCTTCCGGGTTCACATCATATGCCTTCCCCATCAATTCAATATGCTCTTGTAAGGTTAACGTCTCATATAAAATCGGCGTCTCTGGTATGTAACTCACTTTTTTACGATACTTTTTTTCTGAAGAATCTAGATTCTCTCCATCAATTTCGATTTTTCCGGATAGGGGTGACAGTAGCCCCAAAATGTGTTTGATTGTCGTCGATTTTCCAGCCCCGTTTAGCCCTATCAAACCGACGAGCTCTCCTTTTTTCACTTCAAACGAAACGTCATGCAAAACTTGTTTACCGAGGTATCCGCCGTTCAATCGATCGACGTGCAGCATGAAAACCACACCTTTCATTTTCATCTTTTTTTCGTGGTATATGTTTTAAATGTTGTCACATGGGAATAATCAGAACTGTAAGGCATTTTAAAATAAAACATCAATACTTCCATTGTTCCACAAAATCGTTGTAAAGAACAATGGGAAAACAGAGGAAGGAGAATGATTTATGGGGTTTATTCTTTATTTGATTATCGGGGGTATCATCGGTTGGTTAGCAGGATTGATTTTAGGTAAGGACGTACCAGGTGGAATCATTGGTAACATCATCGCGGGGATTATCGGTGCATGGTTGGGTGGACTTATCTTTGGTGACTTCGGACCAATCGTTGCGGACATCGCGATTATTCCAGCTCTTATCGGTGCGATTATCCTGATCTTGATTGTATCGTTCGTTATGAAATCAATGCGTAAAAAATAAGATTATGTATCGGAGGGGCTTCCATTATGGAATGTCCCTCTTTTTTCATTGAATCAGTAAATACATCGCATCGTTCTTTTCGATAAACTGTTTCTCGGTTTCAAGACCAAAGAACGTAAAGAACGATTCGAAGAACGATTGACCGTAATCCCACTTTGTTCCGAGCGGGTGTTCCGATTTCGCTTTCGGTTCACCGAGGAGGGCAATCAAATCATCCGGTCGTTTGTCGAGGTCGACTTGAATCGATTCGACTTTCTTACCTTTAAACGTGACGGTCAATCGTTCGTAGTCCCATTTCCCTTCACGCTTTTCAATTGGTTCACCAAGCGTTTCTTGCACCTGCTGACCGGACTGTCCGATTAAAGCGTCCACTGTTTCGAATGAGTGACCCGTTTGCGCCTCCACTTCAATTTCAATCAATTCAGCCCGCTTCAAGTCGAATTGTCCGGCAATGACCTCGCTCGATTCGGGCATGAGGGCATATTCAATCGATTTCGAGGAAATCAATTGAATCGTTTCCGTCTCAGTGACCGTCTCTCCATTGGTGACCGCTACCGCTTTGACATCATATCGACCTGGCATCTTTTCAAATGATAGCGTTTCATTGGCCTCATCGATTCGCCCCTCTTGTTGCCCATCAATCCAAATATTCGTCAATGCCAAGTCCGAAGTCACGTCAATCCGTTGAGGGAGCAGTTCAATCCGATAGTCAGAAAATCCATATTTTCCTTCTCCCGTATCAATCAAACGAAAGAGTCCTTCTGTTTCCAAACCTGACGCTCGGTTCGCACGGTCCTTCGCAACTTCTGCGATTGCTTCTCCTCGAATGGATTTCTCATCGTTCAACCACCCCATGAATCGCAAGGCCTCCGCTCGCGATAAGGGCTCTCCAAGGTATTCGACTTTCTCCTCAAAGAAAGTAAGGTCTTCTTCTAATAAGGCCTCTTTGAATGCGACATGAATCTTGTCTTGTTCCGCCGCTGGCTTATACGCATATATATAGAAAACAATGGATCCTACTAAAATAGCTATTACAGATGACATGGTTACAATCATTCGGCGCCCGTCTTTTTTACGACTTCTTGTATACGACATATCCCCACCTCCTTTCTTTCTTCTATTATAGAAGGAATCAATCTCTCTTCCTATCGTTCTTGCGCCCGAACTTCCATGTTATGATGGAACGGAAACGACATTTAGAATGGAGGCATACAGATGCATACTGATTCAAACTGTATCTTTTGTAAAATCGCGCAACAAGAAATTCCATCCTATCGGGTATATGAAGATGAAGCGGTCGTCGCTTTTCTCGACCTCTCTCAAGTGACGAAAGGGCACACGCTCGTTATCCCAAAACATCATGCGAAAAACGTTTACGAACTACCTGAAGATGTCGCAGCGGACATCTTTAAACGCGTTCCGACCATTGCCAAAGCGATTCAACGCGAGACGGGTGCAATCGGAATGAACGTTTTATCTAATGCCGAAGAAGTTGCTGGGCAAACGGTCTATCACTTCCACATTCATTTAATCCCGCGTTTCGGACACGAAGATGGGTTCGGCGCAAAATGGATCACACAAAACGATGCGTTCACATCTGAAGAACTCACAACACTCGCATCAAATATTCATGCACACGTGTGAAACAGACAGAGACCCGTCGATGACGGGTCTTTTTTATGATTGATTGATGGAGTCACGGTGTCGTTTCCGCTCCTCTTCCAACTGTGCTCGCTCGACCTGAAGCTTGATTGCCACTTCATATAACTGTTGACGCGTCTTGACAGATGTCGCTTGTTCAAATTCTTTTCTTAATTCAGTTAGACGGGCATCTATTTCAAGCATACGCTTTTCTCGCATCGATTCTTCACGTGCCTGTTTCGTTTGCTCCGACGCTTCATACCCCGCCTCTAGTGTATTCATAATAGATTCGGCCCAAGTGTCATCTCCCAGTCGTTTCGCAGCGAGATATAGGTCAAGCATATCATCTACCCAACGCTTCGCTTTCTCCACTGAGGATCACCTTCCTTTACCTATATTTTAAAATAAAATGATTTTTCGGTCAAAATTGAATGTTCTGAAAAATTTTATTTGCAATATAGGTTTTTAATCACTCTTTTTTGGTAAAATAATATGAAAAGAATGTATTTCTGATTATCCGAGCTTGAGGAGGGGAATGAATTGTCGAGTCGCCAACGTCGGGATTGGATTGCTTTCGGCTTTGTTTTAGCATTTCTAGGAGTTGCAACGTTTAAGAAATTGGCACGAGGAACAGCAAATGACGCTGCTGCTCAACAGCATCGGGCATCCACAATCATTACGCTAAAAGAACAATTTGGCAATGTGGCGAAGCATGCATCGCAGGTTGCTGCTGCAGGTAAACTACAAGGAAAAGAATTGACTGACCAAGTGAAAGCCGAAGTCGAACGCTATCAACAAGACATTCAGCCTTCAGTCGAGCGTATTCAAGGGAACCTTAAAGAGCTCTCGAACGTACAGTCTACTATGACTGACCAAACCGTCAATCAAACACAATGAGTGTTTGAGGTCATTGTCCGTCGATTACATTTGACTTTTTATCCGGAAAGGATGGATCGAGATGGAACACGAAAAAGAATTCACTGGCCCTGAGGCCATGCTCTATAGCCACAAAATCATTCAATTGAGTAAGGCTTTGTGGAAAACCGTCGAAAAAGACTGGCAAAACTGGATTAAACCATTTGATTTAAACATCAACGAGCATCATATTTTATGGATTGCCCACGCTTTAGGCGGTGCTTCGATTTCTGAAATCGCAAAATATGGCGTCATGCACGTCTCGACCGCTTTCAACTTCTCGAAGAAGTTAGAGGATCGTGGATTACTTACGTTTTCTAAAAAAGAGACGGACAAACGAAATACGTATGTCCAATTGACACCTGAAGGAGAATCGTTGTTGCTTGAGACGATTCATGCGTTTGACCCGGAAGGAAACGGCGTGTTCCGTGCTTCCCTTCCACTACAAGAACTCTATGGCAAGTTCCCTGACCTAACAGACATGACAGCGATTGTCCGTCGTCTATATGGGGACAACTTCATGGACATCTTCGCAGAAACATCTAAAATGATCACAGAAGAGGCAGGCAGACGCCCTGATGAGGATGAACTCAGTCAAGAAGCCTGACCTGCCGATAAAGTGGTTCTGTAACGTCTAATTCGATTCCTTGACGGACACACGCCGCTAGAATCGTTTTGACGTCTAGTCTCACATCTAACATACCTACGAAATGGACGAGCAGTGGCTCTATGGACGTATATCCATAGCGTAATTGCTCGTTTTGTTGTTCCCGAATCTCTTCAAGCAATTGATAAAACGACTCGACATCCTGTTTTGTCAAGTTTGCTCGAATCACTTCATATTCAAATGGACGATCCGTCCAATCGATAATATCGAGTAAGATTGTCATCTGAAATGCTAAATGCTCGACCTTCTCCTCTAGCGACACTTCTCTCACCCCATCATTTCACATTCTATTACATCATTATACGACAGGATTGTGTGCTATGATACTGTACAGACAAGAGAACAGCTGTCATGATTAGGAAAATGTGATATAGTCGGACTTAGAAACTTTAAAGAATTATTAGGGGTGGAATACATGTCAAACGGAATGACAAACGAACCAAAAAAGCAAGATAAGAAATTCTCAACCGGCGCTCTCGTCGGAGCATCTGCACTCGCACTCGTGATCGGTGCTGGCGGTACGTACGCCGCAACGAACGCAGGTGGCGAATCAGATAGTTCAGCAGTCGTCACGTACAAAGGCGGCGAAATCACTCGCGGTGAAATCGCAGATAAGAGTTATGACCGCATGGTGCCACAACTTGCATTCCAAGAGACAATGAATGCACTTCTTGAAAAAGAATACGGTGACCAAGTCGACCAAGAAAAAGTAGACGAAGAGTTCAGTAAGACAGAAGAACAATTCAACTCAAAAGAAGAGTTTGAACAAGCGATTCAACAAGCAGGTATGAGCGGTACAGAAGAGTTCAAAGAAGCACTTCGTGGACAAATGCTCGTTGACGCTGCAAAATCTGAACTTGTCGACGTGACAGATGAAGACATCGAGGCACAGTTCGCAAAAGAGAACGTGGAAGTGGAAGCTAGCCACATCCTCGTCGAAACAGAAGAAGAAGCACAAGATATCATTAAACAGTTGAATGACGGTGCGGACTTCGCTAAACTCGCGAAAGAAAAATCAACGGATACCGGTTCAGGTGAAAAAGGTGGAGAGCTCGGTTTCTTCTCTGCTGGCGCAATGGTACCTGAATTCGAAGATTATGCATTCCAAGAGGATGTCGTCGGTAAGATCTCTGAGCCAATCCAATCGCAATTCGGTTACCACGTCATCAAAGTGACAGACCGTAAAGAGAAAGACTTGAAACTCGAGGACGAGAAAGATCGTATCCGTGAAGAGTTGGCGGCTGAAAAATCAGCTTCTGTCGATGCGAACAAAATTTACGCTGAGTTGATTGAAAAATACAACGTAGACGTAAAAGATGCAAAAGCGGAACAACAATTTGACGCTGTCAAAGAAGCGATCAAAAACGCAGACGAGTCTTCAGAAGAACCTGCAGAAGAATCAACTGAACAATAATCACAAAGGGGCACTCCAGCAATGGAGTACCCCTTTTTTTACTCGCTTATAACTTTGGACGATAGAAAGCACGGTTATCGAGTGCCATGACACGTTCTGTGAATGTCCCGGGCTCGACCCCTTCATATGCTTTCTCAAACATGTTCATACGCGCATCAATATTATCGATAAAGAATAACATCTCCGCTTCAGGAAGCTGAGGCGTATTCGCAGAGCCCCATTCCGGTTTCCCATGATGGCTCAAGACGAGATGTTGCAACAAGGTCGTCACTTCACGGTCCGTTCCAAGTTCTCGTGACACGACTTCAATCTCCGATGCCATGAGTGACAAATGACCGAGCAATTTCCCTTCAAGCGTATACTCTGGTGTAATCGCATCAGACAACTCGATGACCTTCGCCAAATCATGCAAAATCACACCCGCAATCAAGAGGTCACGATTCAAGGATGGATACAGTTCACACATCGTATCCGCGAGCTTCAACATCGACATCACATGGAATGCAAGTCCCGAGTAGACCGCATGGTGATGACGAACGGCAGCTGGGTACGTAAAGTACGCCTCTTCATGACGATTCACAACTTCCTCGACCAGACGGCGAATCTCATCGTGTTGAAGTGACGTGATGAATCCACGAATCGTCGTTTCGAGCTCTGACTTTGGAATCGGCGCCGAGCGGACGTACGGTGCGATATCCACTTCCTGCTCGATGATTGAAATTTGTTTTAGTTTCAACTGGGTACGCCCGCGATAGTCCATCACTTCTCCCGCCGCATGAACGATTTTTTTCGTTGCATACTTTTCGGTATCTGAGCTGTCCCACAATTTCGTTTCGATTTCGCCACTCTCGTCGCAAAGGATTAATGTTAAATAAGGTTTCCCGTTCCCGGCAAGTCCCTTATACGATTGTTTAATCATGACATACTGGTCTAGCGTGTCGCCCACTTTGAGCTGACCGATTTTTGTCGTCAATGAAAGCACCTCTCTCTTATTCAGTACCTTCATCTTATCGAAAGTTTGCGACAGATGCCAACATTCCTGACAATTTGGGAATACTATCAATATAGTGAATTGGAGGAATGGATGATGGAATGGGATTGGTATACACGACCGGAAGACTATGTGCATGTTGATCAGCAATATGCCCAAGCCTATACGTATTGGCTTGAACAATTGACGACCTCGAATGTGACGAAGATTGTCGTCGAGAACGGATATATGTATGGTTCACTCACGCTCGACTATGAACAGTTAGAACGGGAGCCTCAAAAAGTTGGCCATTATTTTATCGGACCCGATTTTTTATGGACGATTGGGTTTGATGATTTACATCATGAATCGGTACTCGCTAAAGCATGCAACTCTCCGCTCGAAGCATTTTATGAGTTACTTGCCGAACGGATGAACAACTATTTCCATGGCATCGATGAGTTTGAGGAACGACTGCTCGTCGCACAAAGAGAAATGGCGGGTCAGGTCCCTGCGACCTTCATGAATGAGATCTTTGGTCTTCGAAGTGAAATCGAGCGCTGGTCAGATACCGTAACACCTTATAAAGAACTTCTTATGGCAGGACGGGAGGCTTTTTTAACGATCGATTTACAGACGTTAAAATCCTATCAACTCGCGGACTATCGGGTAAATCGATTATTGGCGCTCATCACGCACTACCAAGGGGACGTCATTGCCATGACAGACCTCGCCTCCACCCTGTCGAACTTCCGAGGGAACGAAATCATGAAGGCGCTAACCGTCTTTACCGCACTGACGACCCCTGTCGTCGCCTTTGGTGCGGTTTGGGGAATGAACTTTAAAAACATGCCTGAACTGGAATGGCCGCTTGGATATGGATTCGCCTGGCTCATGATTCTTCTCTTCACGCTCATCATCCAAGTGTGGTTGAAACGAAAAAATTGGATCGGTTCGCTATTACAGTTTCCGAATCAAACCATGTCAGCAAAAGATCAAGCCAAACAAAAATCTAAAAAAACGAACAAAAGTTCGTTATAATAAAAGAAAGTGAACTGTATAGAAAGGTGATGTTATGGAACGACTCATCATTCATGTGGACATGGACGCATTTTATGCCTCTGTCGAACAACGGGACCGTCCTCATTTACGAGGAAAGCCTGTCATCGTCGGTGGACCGCCGCACAGCCGAGGTGTGGTCGCCACATGTTCATATGAAGCGAGGAAGTACGGCGTGCACAGCGCGATGTCATCACGCCGTGCATTCGCCTTGTGTCCTCAGGCGACGTTTGTGAAGCCGCGCTTTCAAGCTTATCGACAAGTCAGCGCACAAGTGATGGAAATCTTCAAATCGGTCACACCGCTTGTCGAACCACTCTCACTCGATGAGGCGTATCTCGATGTGACGGAGAATACGTTATTGAGCACATCAGGACCGTATATTGCCCGCTATATATTAGGGGAAATCAAACGTCGTACCGGTCTCACCGCATCCGCGGGGGTCGCGCCGTCAAAGTTTGTCGCTAAAATCGCTTCTGGATTTGAGAAACCAAATGGGCTCACCGTCGTCCCGGCGCATGGTGTGGCTGATTTTCTCGCCCCTCTCTCCATCGAAGCCATGCATGGCGTCGGGAAAGTGACTGCACAAACGCTTCATAAGAGTGGATATCATACAATCCATGATTTACAATCAGCTCGTCCCGAACAGTTGAAAGCCATCTTTGGACACGATCGTGGGCAACAACTGTATGAACTGGCACATGGACGAGACACGCGTCCTGTCGTCGCTACACGGGAACGTAAGTCGATCGGTTCAGAAACGACCTTCGCGTTTGACATTGATGACCCTGAAGAAGTATTTGAACGGGTCATTCCGGAGATGGAGGACGTCTTGCGTCAACTCGATCGCCGCGAATTGAGCTGTCAAACGGTCACCATCAAATTAAAGACGAGCGAATTTCAAGCTCGGAGTCATCAAATCAAACTGAATCATCCGACACATGACCATGACGAGATACGTCGACTTGCCAGACGCCTGTTTGATGAGATGAATGTCACCGAACCCGTCCGCTTGATCGGACTGACCGTATCCGATTTGATTCCTCGGACTGAATCGACACGACAGCTGACATTCGACGAACTGACAAAACCTCCTCTTGAAGAATGAATGACCATTCATTAGAATAAAGAAAAGGGGGTCGTGTGAATGGAAACATACACGGTGACAGGATTTGAGAATGACGGCACGCTCGTATTGAATGAAATGTTCGAAGCGAGCGACGATCAGTCGGCCAAACAAAAAGGGCTCGACATGCTTCGTGCTGCTGGACATGAGCATAAGGGAGCGCGTATCGTACGACGAGGGCAACTCATCTACTTCGAGCGTTGCAAATTACCGGGGAAATTAAAAGGAACGGCATCCTAATAAAAGTAGACCAAGA
Organism: Exiguobacterium sp. s22; assembly: GCF_018617455.1. Lineage (GTDB taxonomy): Bacteria > Bacillota > Bacilli > Exiguobacteriales > Exiguobacteriaceae > Exiguobacterium. The sequence goes on along the minus strand of NZ_JACSKD010000004.1, from coordinate 25,138 downwards.
CAATCATTGTCCTGGTCTACTTTTTCATTCCCCATATTTTTTATCCCATGCATCTTGCCATTCTTGAAGATTGGGGTGGATGTCCTCGAGCGATTCTCCGTTCAGACTATATCCGTTCCCTGAACCTGATCCGTCTGTCACGGGGAATGATGTCCCCCCGATGACCTTTCCATCTACGATCATTACCGAGACAGCAGTCTGACCGTTTGGAGATTGCTCACCAATCGGATGATCTTTCACCGTAAAGTTTTCATAGTATACAGTCTTACCCATGTATTCATCCGGTGATGCGGCTTGTAGTCCCCAAATGGTCCGTTCACGATCTTCTGTCAATTTCTCTAAGGTTAAGTCACTCGTATGTTCACCATCGTACGAGACAATAGGGTACTGTTGTTCTTCAAGATACGCTTCGGCCACCTGCCCGTTCTCTGTCATCTTCGGTTCTGATTCAGTCTCCATCTCTTTCCCACACGCGACAAGAAAGAGGCAAAAGAAAACGATCATCCATTTTTTCACCATCGTCCCCCCTTTCATCTGCTGATTCCTCTATTTTCGATACTTGTCCCCAAAAATCCTATTCAAAATGGGAAGAGGATGAGAATCATCAGAATTCCTATAATTCCCGTGATGAGTTGCAACGGCACACCGACTTTGACAAAATCCATAAATCGATAATTGCCGATACTAAAGACCATCGCATTTGTCGGAGATCCGAATGGGGTCATAAAAGCGAGCGACGCCGAAATGGCGACCGCAACGACGAATGGAACCGGACTGACAGACATCGATTCGGCGAGTGCAATCGCAAGGGGGACGAACAAAATAGCGGTCGCTGTATTCGAGATGATTTGACTAAGAATCATGGTGAAGACGAATAAGACGACGAGTACCCAAGTGGGACCAAAGTCGGCAAACGTCCTTTCAATCCATGCAACGACCCATGCCATGATTCCCGCCTTTTCAAGCGCTGTACCTACCGGGAGCATGGCCGCAATCAAGACGAGCGAGGACCATTGAATGGATTGATAGGCGACGTCCATCTGTCGGACAGCTCCACTCAACACCATCGCTAGCGCAGCCAGCCATACGGCAACGGTCGGGTCGACCCATTCGAATATGAACAGGAGCAACAACGTGAGCATGATGATGCCTGCTGCGAACTGATGACGCCCGGATACGACTCGATTGGCCACCTCGGTCACCCGTTCATTCGATAACAGGTCATGTGTCTCTCGCTCCATCCACTCTAAATCATCCCATGTCCCTTGTACCATCAACATGTCCCCTTGTTTCAATGGCGTGTCTTTCAATCGCACGTGTGCAATCTCTTCTTGTGGTCGGATGACTTTTAAGACATTGACATGAAACTGATTACGTAACTGACTCTCACTGATTCGCTTCCCGATTAGTCGACTCACCCCTGGGACCGTGAACAGGAGAACCCCTCCGGTTTGATCATCTACACGGGTGGCCTCAATCGGTTCAAATGGAATCTGTTCTTTTTCAGAAAAGTTCCGAACGTGCCGTTCCTCGCCGCTGACAAGTAATTCTCCGGGACGTAGTACGGTGTCCGCATGAGCCGTCTCATGATGGTGTCGTCCATGAACTCGTTCCTTCAAGACTATAACCCCTTCATGAGACCATGGAAGGTCACGTAACTGTTTCCCAATTAACGGATGACTCTTTGCAATCGACATCACATAGACGTTTGGGCGCAATGGCTCACTCACCTCCGTTTTCGACCAATGTTTCGCACCACCTTGATCGAGTAAGCGGTTCCCGATTAGCCGGAAATAAATCAGTCCGATCACCATCACGACCAGACCAATTGGAAACAATGAAAAGAATCCGAGCGGTTCATCTGTGATTCCACGGAGCGCTTCTGCCGCAACAAGATTGGGAGGAGTCCCAATCAGTGTCATCGTTCCACCAATGCTAGAAAAAAAGGCGAGTGGCATGAGATAAGAATCTGTAGACTGTTGGATTTTTCGTGCCATTACCATCACAACGGGAATGAGCAAGGCGACGGTGCCCGTATTGGACATGACACTCGACAAGAGCGTCACCGTCAACATAAACAGGTAGAATAATCGCGTCGCACTCCCACCCGCGTATGGAATAAGTAAAGAAGCCAACCGTTCCGCCAGACCAGAATGAAACAATCCCGCTCCGACCACGAACAGTCCAGCAATCATCAAGACGACCGGATTGGAGAAACCAGCCATCGCCTCACTTGGCGTCAATTGTTGTGTGAGCACGAGGCAAACGAGTCCAATCAAGGCCACCACGTCCGCCCGTAACCATCCTGCTATAAAAAAGAAAATCATCCCTAAAAGGATTATCACCGTGATCATGCTGATTCACCCTTTCACTATTGTCACAACTTCATTATAACCCATTATATGTAAGCGCTTACTTCAAGCGTGTGACAATCTCATCAACAAAAAACGGATGGCTCGAAAGCCATCCGCTCATCACATCTTATTGAACTTCGTTTTCGTTCACCATCGGCGCGTAAAGCTCCTCAAGTGGTTTCATGATGATTTTCGTTACTTCTGTAACGAGTTGGTGCATGCGTTGCTCTTCTTGCATGAGCTCCATGATCAATTCGTTCTGTTGAACGTTCATCATTTTCGTTTGCGCATCCATCATTTCTTGCTCAGAGATTTCCTCTCCTTGCATTTGCTTTTGTTGAAGCGTCATTTGGATGTTACGGAAGTCAGCGAACAACTGGTTCGCTTCCGCATCCGCATTGACACGATCGTATAAAGAAGAGAGTGTTGTGAACTCTTCAGAATCGCGAAGTGCTTTCTCCAATTGGTAAGCTTGGTCGTACAAGTTTGTTTGTGACATGTAACGTCCTCCTAAATGCTATTAGGGTCAAGCCATCACAAGATAGCAATCAACCCTTGAATCAACCCAATCATACCACCTAACAGCGCGCCAAGCCATGTTATTGCCCGGAACTCTCGTTTTGAGATAGATAAAACGATCTCTTCGAGGTATGACGTGTCGAGTGATTGGACTTGTTCTTGTACAATTTTATCAATCTTCAATCGGTCCATGATTGTCTCCATTTGATTCGTGAAGCGCTCAATAACAAGGGTAACACCTTGTGGGACGAGTTCGTCGACGACACGGGATTCAACGGAGTGTGTGTACGATGCGACCGGACGATCCAACAGTTGCCCGATTGGCAGACGGGTAATGACTTGTTCGACGATGCCATCGATCAGGCGGGCTTCTAGTCGATCATCGATTAACGTATCGACCGTCTTCTCACTGAATCGCTCAAATTCACGCGTGATCATCGTCGTCATTCCGTCACGGGTCGATTGACCACGTAAGATGTTGACGATTTCTGGTCGAACCATCTCGACAAAGTTCATATTTTGAATGAACCCTGCGATAAATCCGAGGCGACGCTGGACGAACGAATCGACCATGTGGCGAAGTTGTGCCTCACCTTCTGGTGAATAGAAGTACTCCTCTGACTTGACGAGAAGCGCCTCTACAATCTCAGGAATGAGTGCGCGCACACGGTCCATCCCCTCTTCGCCGAGAACCTCATACAATTTTCGCTCTTTCACTTCTTTTAGGACACTCGCTAACTCATCACGCAATTTGTCGTCTGCCAACGCGAGAATCCGTGTCTCCGCATTCGGATAAAGAGGTTCCACTAGCTCACGAACCGTCTTATCCGAGCGTAACATCGTTTGAACTTCTTGTTGCGCGAAGTGTGTGATATGTGTCGTCACCTGTTCGTCGAGCAGACGTCTACGCATGCCTTCCGGTGTCAACAAGTGTTTGACGACCGTCTTGCCTAAACTAGATGCCAATTCATCCCGACGTTTCGGAATGAGTCCTGGTGTGAATGGAATCCGAAATGAACCGATATATTTCGGCTCATGCGGTCGGAACAACATTTTGATGGCGAGAAAATTGGTCACGCCCCCAATGGTAGCTCCAATCACAATCATGAGTAATATCTTTAATAACCCGTCCAAACTGCAAGCCTCCGATCTGAAATATGATACATTGTTGTTGAGGTGATAGTATTGAATACGTTTGATCGTATTAAATCGATTTTTCCGACTGCTGTCCATCGGTCGGAAGATGCATCTGGAGACCTTGATTGGTTCGAGACGCAAGAGGGTATCATTTTTGGAATTCCGACGTTCGAGTTAACCGAACGTGAACAGCAACTGTTAGCCATGTGGGCAACACCGATTCTTCAAGCCGATCCCCATCAACGCAAATGGCAAGAACGTCTGCATGATGATACGTTTCGCTTAGATCAACCGTTTCGGCTGATCTCCCTCTCGCTTCAAGAAGCAGAGGCAGATGCGTTCGACTCGTTCATCAGCATCCTCCATGATTTTATGCCACATGCAGAAATCGTGTTGATGACGCAAAAACATATCGAACTCATCGAGCGCGATTCGTTAGTCGACCTTCAAGAATTCGAAGATGTACTACGCGCCATTGCGAGTGATTGCTTTATCGAGGCGTACGCCGTATACAGCGAGCGTCCACAAGGCGTTCTCGCTCGCGTCTATGATCAACACCAGCTGCTCATGCCATACGCTCGTCTGTCTACTAAAACTTACCCTGCTAGTCAATTATTATACCATTATTTACTACAAGAACAGGACTTAAAAGAGCGGAAGCATATCACTGCGCCTTTAATGGAGACGCTCGATTTATCCACAATCGAACTGTTGGAGGCGTTGTTTAATCACTCATTGAACGTCTCTCATACGGCCAAAGCATTATTCATGCATCGTAATACGTTGAACTATCGACTCGATCGCCTGTTTGAGACGACCGGTTATGATGCCCGAACGTTCTATGACGCCAGTCTCCTTCAACTCATGGTCACGTTGCACAAATCCGATTGACGGTTTTTGTGCAATTTGTCCATATTCAATGCAAGCGGTTTCATCATATAATCGTTCTTGTAAGCGCTATTATATACAAACAGATTCTTTAGGAGGCAAACGACATGGCAGAAATTCGTTTAGAGCATATTGATAAAATTTACGATGGTGGCGTAAAAGCCGTCAGCGATTTCAACTTACACATTAAAGATCGTGAGTTCATCGTCTTCGTCGGACCGTCTGGTTGCGGTAAATCGACAACACTTCGTATGATCGCAGGTCTTGAAGAGATTTCGAACGGTGACTTTATCATTGACGGGAAACGAATGAACGATGTCGCGCCTAAAGATCGTGATATCGCCATGGTCTTCCAAAACTATGCGCTCTACCCGCACATGAGTGTCTTTGACAACATGGCATTCGGGTTAAAGCTCCGTAAGTTCCCGAAAGACGAGATTGACCGTCGCGTAAAAGACGCTGCTCGCATTCTCGGATTGGAAGAATACCTTGAGCGGAAACCAAAAGCGCTCTCAGGTGGACAACGTCAGCGTGTTGCCATCGGCCGCGCAATCGTCCGTGACGCAAAAGTCTTCTTGATGGATGAGCCACTCTCAAACTTGGATGCGAAACTCCGCGTTCAAATGCGTAAAGAGATCATTCAATTGCACAACCGCTTGGATACAACAACGATTTACGTTACCCATGACCAAACGGAAGCGATGACACTCGCTACACGGATTGTCATCTTGAAAGACGGAATCATCCAACAAGTCGGTTCGCCGAAAGAAGTATATGACCATCCAGACAACATCTTCGTCGCTGGCTTCATCGGTTCACCGTCGATGAACTTCTTCCGCGGGACACTTGCAGAAGGCAAATTCATCACGAACGGTGAAGAAGTCAACGTACCAGAAGGAAAAATGAAAACACTTCGTGATCGTGGTTATGTCGGAAAAGAGCTCGTTCTCGGAATTCGTCCGGAGTCGATCCATGATGAGCCGATCTACATCGACTCACCAACGACACACACGTTCAAAGCGCACATCGACGTCGCTGAGCTCATGGGATCAGAGTCATACCTCTACGCAGAGCTTGGTGGACAACAGTTCACAGCACGTGTCGATGGCCGCTCAAACATCCACATGGGTGACGATGTCGAACTCGCACTCGATATGACAAAAGCACACTTCTTCGACGGAGAAACAGAAGCAGTGATCCGTTAAGGCATACAAAAAGACTCGATTCGTCTGAATCGAGTCTTTTTCTTATCGAATCGCATAGCGCTGTTCGAGCTTATGTTGACCGGCTTGAATCAAAGTCGATAAAATCCAGTAAATCGAAGCTGAGAACAAGAGTAGTGGCATGACCAAATACGTCGTTGCCGCAATTTGGTCAGACACATACGTCAATTCTTGTACCGCAATGACCGTACCGAGTGACGTCGACTTGATGATGTCGATGACCGAGTTCGAGACAGGCGGAATGGCACGAGAGAGCGCCTGCGGGAAAATGATATCTTTGAAACGCTTCATTTTCGGAATACCGAGCGCGACACTTGCCTCCACTTGTCCTTTGTCCACCGAGTTGATGGCTGCTCGGAACGCCTCCGAGATATAGGCCGCAAAGTGGAAACCTAATCCGAAGATGAGCGCCTGCATCCCGCTGAGTTGCACGACTCCGGTGAGACCGACATACAAGATCAACAATTGAAGTAAGAGCGGTGTTCCACGGAAGAAAGAAATATACGTCCGTGTGAACAACCGTACGATTTTGATTGGACTGCTATGAAGTAAAGCGATGATCAGACCAAGCGCCAAGGCGAGAAGAATCGACAGGACACTGGCGATCAACGTGAGCTGGATGGCTTCAAGATAGACCGAACGGTTATCTATGACGGTCGTGATCAGTTCATTCATTGACTGATATCCTCACCAAAGTATTTCTCACCGATTTCTTTCATCGTGCCGTCTTCTTTCATCTCTGCAAGCGCATCGTTCAACTTGTCTAGCACGTCGCTATCTTGACGTGTCATGAATCCAGCTTCACTCGTGTTGAAGATATCACCGACCGCTTTGACGTCATATCCTGTTTTTTCAAGTTCCGTCAAGATGAAGAGACGGTCGTTGAGGGCTGCGTCCAAACGACCCACTTCGAGGTCTTGTAAGACTTGGTTCGCCCCTTTGTAGAATTTCACTTCAGCGCCGGCCTCTTCAGCCATTTGTGCGTAAGCAGAACCTTGTGTCGAACCGACTAATTTACCGTCGAGGTCATCGATTCCTTGAATATCATTGTTATCTGATGCGACGATGACTTGTGCACCTGATACCGCATATGGGTCAGAGAATGCATATTTTTCTTCACGCTCAGGTGTGATGCTCATTTGGTTGGCAATCATGTCAATGCGTTCTGCGTCGAGTGCCGGAACGAGTCCTTTAAAGTCCATCGCTTCATACTCTACTTTATAACCCGCACGTTCTGCCGCTTCGTTCAAGACGTCGATGTCATATCCCATCAATTCACCTTTTTCTTTGTACGTGAATGGTGGGTATGTCGCCTCTGTCCCGACCGTGATTACCGCTTCGTCCGCTCCACTGTCTGTTTCGTTACCACAAGCCGCGAGAAGCCCGACTGATGCTCCGATTGCGAGTACGCTTGTTAATGTCTTTTTCATAATAACTCCGCCTTTCCTATAATCCTTATATGATTACACGGTTTTAAACAATATCCTCATCATACTGGCGAGATGTCTTCATGTCAAACAAAAAACATCACCCTATTTCTAGAGTGATGTTCCTCGTCAATCAATCGCTTCCGCTTGCTTCATGACATCTGCTTCAATCGCTTCACGTTTTGCGGTCGTCTTCTCGGCACGATCGGCATGTACGCTGAAGTAAAACTTGATTTTCGGCTCTGTGCCAGATGGACGAAGGCAGAACCACGAGCCATCCGCAAAGACGAACTTCAAGACGTTCGATGAAGGTAACGCGATGGCTTCAGACGTGTCGGTCTGTAGGTCGGTCGCCACTTGCTTCTTATAGTCTTCGAAACGAACGACTTCGTATCCACCGACTTCTTTAGGTGGATTGGCGCGGAACGCCTCCATCATTCGTCCGATTTGTTCGAGTCCGCTCTTCCCTTTTAACGTCATCGACTGGAGGGATTCCTCATAGAACCCATACTTCTCATAGATTGCCTGCAACGCATCATAGAGCGTCCGACCATGCTGTTTATGGTATGCCGCCATCTCCGCTGCGAGTAAGCAAGCCTGAACGGCATCCTTGTCACGACAAAAGTCACCAATCAAGTAGCCATAGCTTTCTTCATATCCGAATAAGAATTCATATTCCCCGGACTCTTCATATTGTTTAATCTTCTCGCCGATGAACTTGAATCCCGTCAACGTATTTTCGAGATGTACGCCGTACGCTTTTGCAATCGCGGCACCGAGTTCAGACGTCACAATTGTCTTAGCAACGAACCCGTTTGATGGGAGGGTCCCCGTCTCGCTCTTTTGTGACAAGATGTATTCCATTAAGAGTGCACCTGTCTGGTTGCCGGTCAAGACGAACCATTCTCCGTCACGTCCGCGCACCGTCAAGCCGACACGGTCCGCATCCGGGTCAGTTGCCATGAGTAAATCAGCCCCGACGCGGTCCCCATATTCCATTGCGAGCTTGAACGCAGCTTTTTCTTCTGGGTTCGGATAGCTGACAGTCGGGAAGGCACCGTCTGGCTCTGCCTGTTCGTCTACAATCGTCACGTGCTCAAATCCATACGTCTTTAATCCTTCCATGACCGGACGACGTCCTGTCCCATGGAGCGGAGAATAGACAATTTTAAGCGGGCTGTCCTGAACGTCACGATGAATCCGAATGGACTGGAGCGCCTCCATATAGGCTTCGTCGACTGATGGGTCGACTGTGACGAGTAGTCCCGTTTGTCGGAGCGCCGCTTCATCTTCAATCTCAATTTTCAACTCGTCTTCAATCGCATTGACGTAACTGACGAGTTCATCCGCTTCCGCTGGCGGAAGTTGTCCACCGTCTGCCCCGTAGACCTTGAACCCGTTATATTCTGGCGGGTTGTGGCTCGCTGTGATCACGATTCCACCGAACGCATTCAAATGACGCACGGCAAACGACAATTCAGGTGTCGCACGTAGACTTGGGAATAAGTATGTCTTGATACCATTCGAGGCAAGCGTCCGTGCCGCCTCTAACGCAAATTCAGGTGAAAAATGACGAGAGTCATGGGCGATGACAACGCCGTGACGTTTCGCCTCTTCCCCCGAAGCAGAGATAAAGTCCGCAAACCCTTGGGATGCTTTTCGAATCGTATAAATGTTCATTCGGTTCGCACCCGGTCCGATTTCTCCACGCATGCCGCCTGTCCCGAACTCCAATGTCTTATAAAACGCATCTTCTAACGTCGTCTCGTTTTGAGAAAGTTCCTCGAGTTCCGCACGCAAATGCGGTTCGAGCCCATCAAATTGATCCCAACGTTCATATGTTTGTTGCCATGTCATGACCAGTTCCCCTTTCACACTTAAAAAATTCAATCGAAGTACTCGCCAATTGCTTCCATCTTGTATACGATGAGAGTAACGAAACCTCGAGGTGATATGAATGTTTCCAACAATGCGTGCCCAAGAATTAAAACAAATCGTGCATACGAACTCGATTCGTTTCATCGATTGCCGATATTCGCTAAACGACGCGTCCTATGGTAAATATGTCTACCGAAAGGGACATCTTCCGAACGCGGTCTTTCTCGATTTGATGGAAGACTTGTCCGGTCCGCTCGGCGAACATGGCGGACGCCATCCGCTTCCCTCGAAAGAAGCATGGACGGCGACACTTCGTCGCATCGGTTTGAAAAAAGAAGACCTCGTCATCATTTATGATGATGGCTTCCCGTTTGCAGCCCGCGCATGGTGGCTCTTTAAATGGGCCGGCCACGAGCGCGTCGTCGTCCTAGAAGGTGGCATTCAATCAGGGATCACCTATTGCGGAGATACCTCGACGGATGTTCCCCATTATCCGGCAAGCGACTATACGCCGGACTTCCAAGACCACATGATTGCGACCCTGGAGGAAGTCAAAGCCGCCACCACTGGTGCGCTTTATGATTCGCGAACCGAAGATCGCTTCAATGGCACACACGAACCGATTGACCAAAAAGCAGGTCACATCCCCAATGCGTTACTTTGTTCCTATGCAGAGGCCATCACCGAACTCGGAACATTAGAAGATTTTCACGACTTGAAGGAACTGTATCAAGATGTTCTCCCTGTCGAAAACCCAATCTTCTATTGTGGTAGCGGTGTAACTGCCTGTGTCAACATTTTGGCGCTCCATGCGCTCGGAAAAGATGATGTCCGACTCTATCCGGGGTCCTATTCTGATTGGATCAGCTATCCAGAAAACGAGGTCCACCCATAATGGGTGGATCGTTTTTTATTTCACGCTCGTCGGTTTGATATTCCAAACCGCGTTGGCATATTCCGTAATGGTACGGTCACTCGAGAAAATCCCTGATTTCGCCGTATTGACGATGGAACTCTCTGCCCAACGCGACGGATCACTGAACACCTCATCGACTCGTCGCTGTGCCCGCATATACGAGACAAAGTCTTTCAAGACGAGGAAGTCATCATTGTAGACGAGGAGAGAATCGAAGATGGATTGGAATTGATATTCGCCCACTTTATCGAACGTTCCGTCGACGAGACCATCGACGACATCTTTGATTTCCTGATGTGCGTGATACATCTCTGCCGCATGATAGCCCCCGAACTTCTTATAGTTCATGACTTCTTGCGGGGATAATCCGAAGATGAAGATGTGATCATCACCAACGGCATCACGAATCTCGATGTTGGCTCCATCTAACGTTCCAATCGTCAAGGCTCCGTTCATCATGAATTTCATGTTTCCGGTACCGGATGCTTCATAGCTCGCAGTCGAGATTTGTTCGCTCAAGTCAGACCCTGGGAAAATCCGTTCGGCCATGGAGACACGATAGTTTTCAAGGAAGATGACTTTAATGAATTGACTTGCCCGCTTGTCCTTGTTGATGAGCGTGGCTAGGGCATTGATATAGCGAATAATCTCTTTCGCATAGTAGTATCCCGGTGCCGCCTTGGCGCCGAAGATAAACGTGCGAGGCACCATCGTAAACGTCGGGTCTGCTTGAATTTTCAAATAAAGCGCATGGATGTGAAGAGCATTCAGCAATTGTCGTTTATAAGCATGCAAGCGTTTGACTTGTACATCAAAGATCGAGTGCGGGTCCACTTTCTCTCCCGTTTCTTCTTGAATGTATGCCGCTAAGTCCAATTTGTTTTGTTGCTTCACGTCCATGACTTTTTCTTGGAAGCTTCGGTCTTTCGAGACATCCATCAACTTCTCCAAGTCGTTCGGATGTTCCACCCATGAGGGACCGATTGCTTCCGTGATGGCATCGGATAGTCTCGGGTTCGACTTCAAGAGCCAGCGGCGGTGAGTGATCCCGTTCGTCTTGTTGTTGAAGCGAAGCGGGAACATCTCATATAAGTAACGCATCTCACGCTGTTTTAAAATATCCGTATGAATTTGCGCTACGCCGTTCGTGGAATGAGAACCGACGACAGCAAGATTGGCCATATTGATCTGCTCGTTTGACACAATTGCAATCTCGCCCATGTGGGGTTCGAGATGCGGATAGTTGACGAGTACGTCTCGACAGAAACGTCGGTTGATTTCTTCGATGATTTGATACACGCGCGGCAAAAGGCGCTGGTACATCTCGACCGGCCATTTCTCTAATGCTTCTGCGAGTAGTGTATGGTTCGTGAACGACATGACACTCTTCGTGATGCGCCATGCTTCGTCCCACCCATATCCATGCTCGTCCATCAAGATGCGCATCAATTCAGGAATCGCGACGACCGGATGCGTGTCGTTGATGTGAATCGCATAATGATCACCTAATTGCTTGAGTGACTTATTCCGTTTCACATAGGAAGCGAGCATCGATTGAATGCCTGCCGATACAAAGAAGTATTGTTGCTTCAAACGTAATACTTTTCCTTCATAGGTCGTATCATCCGGATAGAGAAATTCTGAAATGGTCGCAATCGACTGTTTGTGTTTCAACAGGTCTTTATACGTCCCTTTCGTTTTCTCTAAATACGCCTCATCGTCAAGCGGCGATTCTGCGTTCCAAAGACGTAACGTATTCACGACATCATTTTGATATCCGATAATCGGCATATCATATGGAACGGCAAGAACAACCTCATCCGGGTGATGAACGACGCGCAACCGGTCTCCGATTTGCTTCATCTCGATCCAACCACCGAAATTGATCTCGACCGCCTTATCCTGACGTCTCGTCTCCCACATATTGCCGTCACGGAGCCAGTTATCCGGCAGCTCGACCTGATACCCGTCTACAATTTTTTGTTTGAAGAGTCCATATCGATAGCGGATCCCGTTCCCGTGCCCAGGTAAACTGAGTGCGGCTAAGGAATCCAGGAAACAAGCTGCCAATCGTCCGAGTCCCCCGTTCCCAAGACCCGGTTCAGGTTCCCACTCGGTGATCTCGGTGAAGTCGTATCCGAGGTCTTCAAGCCCTTCTTTAACGAGCTCTAGTACATCTAGACTGAGGAGGTTATTGTATAAAAAACGTCCTAATAAAAATTCAAGAGAGAAATAAATGACTTGCTTACTGTGTTTTTCTTCTTGACGGTCACGCGTGTGAATCCATTTGGGCATGGCCTGCTCGCGTACCATCGTTGCCAATGTTTGATACACTTCCTGCTCTGTCCCATCTTCGATCGATTTCCCATTTAATGCGATGAACCGTTCTTTTAACGCGTCGACAAAGCTCTGTTTATCTGTGAACATAAATCAAGTTAGCTCCTTCCACTCATGCGAATAAATGATATAACTCACGATATTGCTTGGCAGATTGTTTCCAGCTATAGTCCGCGGTCATCGCCTGATGGACGAGGGCATGCCAATTTTCTTTTTCATAATAGACACGAATGGCTTTTTCGATCGTCGCCAACATCTCGTGAGCATTATAGTTTGCAAAGCCGAACCCGGTTCCTTCTTGCGTGAACTCATTATAAGGTTTCACCGTATCCCGTAGTCCACCCGTCTCACGTACGATTGGTAACGTTCCATATCGCATAGAAATCAATTGACTGAGTCCACAAGGCTCAAAACGTGACGGCATTAAAAAGGCATCCGATCCCGCGTAAATCAAGTGGGCGAGTTCGATGTCGAAACCGATATATGACCCGACTTTCCCCGGGTGAGCAGCTGTCATCTCGTGAACGATCCCTTCATATTCCGGTTGTCCCGAACCGAGGAACGCGAACTGGCAAGGAAGCTGTCCAAGTTCTTCACGGACACCGTTGATTAAATCGAGCCCCTTTTGGTCAACGAGTCTGCTGACAAAACCGATGAGCATGACATCGTCTCGCACTTCAAGACCAAGTCGCTCTTGTAATGCCCGCTTGTTGACAACTTTTCCTTCTTTGTAGGTGTCGAGATTATACGTCTCTGCAATCCGTTGATCCGTATTCGGATCGTTTGTCGCCAAATCAATTCCGTTCAAAATACCACGTACGTCGACCGCGCGATGACGCAACGCCCCGTCTAACCCTTCACCGTAATAGGGTTCCATGATTTCGTCGCGATACGACGGGCTGACGGTCGTGATTTGATCGGAATGGACGATGCCGGCTTTCATGTAATTGACGAGACCGTTATGTTGAATTCCTTCAGCCGTGAAATGTTCAGGACCGAACTGTAGCAATTCTCCAAGAATCTCTTCTGGAAAGATTCCTTGGTATTGCAGGTTATGGATGGTATACACAGTGCGAATGCGTTGATACGCTTCAATATGTTGATAATGAATTCGTAAGAAGGCCGGTAAAATACCTGTCTGCCAGTCATGACAATGCAGGACATCAGGCACTTCTTCCATTTTTCCAATCATCTCGAGTACGGCACGTGAGAAGAAAGCGAAACGTTCGGCATCATCAAAGTGTCCGTATAAGACCCCGTCACGTTTAAAGTAATATTCGTTATCGATGAAATAATACGTAATGCCATCACGCTCTAATTTAAGAACCGCACCGAATTGTTTACGCCAACCGACTGGAACAATGAGGTCGAATAAATATTCCATCTCGTCCACGTACTCTTTAGCGATCGATCCGTATTTCGGCATGACGACACTGACTTCTTCTCCTAGGTTCGCCACCGCTTGGGGGAGCGAACCGACAACGTCGGCTAGCCCCCCCGTTTTCATAAACGGTGCCGCTTCTGAAGCAACATACCAAATTTTCATAAAATCCTCCTCACACTACTGTTCGTTTCGCGATAACAATCGGTTCGTCGATTGTGCCTCGAATGACTTGTCCTCGTTTTACCACGACTTCTTTATCCAAAATCGCATTCTCGACGACAGCCCCTTCTTCAATGATTGACTTCGACGAAATGATCGAGTTTTTCACACGTGCATGTTTACTGACTTGAACACCACGGAAAAGAATACTATTTTGAACTTCACCATGAATCTTACACCCGTTCGCCACGAGCGCTTCGTTTACTTTTGAACCTTTCAAGTAACGAGTCGGTGGCTCATGTTTGATTTTCGTATAGATATGTGGGAAGTCATAGATGATACCTTCGCCACGGAGTAATCGCATACTCTCGTTATAATAAGAAAGTACTGAATGGATGACCTGCATTTTCCCGACATAGTGATAGCCATGGACGTGAAGACGATGGAGTTGCGGACGAATGACGCCGTCTAATAAATCATACTCACCTTTCGAAGTCGCTTCATCGACGAGACGCATAAAGAGGTTTTTCGACATGATGATGGTTTCCGTATAGGTATATTCATCATCCGGTGAGAAACCTCGCTCGGAGATTCCGACGACGCGATCGTTCTCACCAAGACGAATCGGACGGCAGTAGCCACATTTCTGTTCATGTGTCGTATAGGCAAGCGTGATGTCCGCGCCCATCGATTTATGATGTTCAAGCATATCGTTATAATCGACGGTCGTCAGTACGTTCGAACCTGTGATGACCACATACGGCTGCTTGCTGCGGATAAAGTGTTCACGGTGCATCGAGAAGTTGGCCAAGTCGCCAAGGTACGCTTCTCCGTCAGGCTTCAGCGCTGGTGGGAAGATGTGAAGTCCACCTTGTGAGCGGTCTAAGTCCCACTCTTTCCCCGAGCCGAGGTGGTCCATCAAAGAACGATACTTGTCTAACGTAAAGATCCCGACTTGACTGATGTTTTGTGTAATCATATTCGTCAATGTAAAGTCAATCAGACGATATCGTCCCGAGAATGGGACTGACGCCAAATTGCGATGTCTTGTGAATTCTGGGAATAATCCTTGTTCCGTGCCTAAGTTAATGACCCCTAATAAATCGTTCGTCAACAGTAACGCCTCCTTGCGTGTCTCTTTACTCGTATCAAACTCGTTGTTTGAAGACGGTGCCGCTTTCAATGTTTTCGTGTGGTTCAATAACAACGATTTCACCACCCGGCTCACCGACTGTCGCGCCGTCTTCGATGACTGCACAGCTTGCGACAATGGCTCTGTGAATTGTTACATCCTTCCCGATTCTGGCTCCCGGCATGATGACCGAGTCTTTGACGAGCGATCCTTCTCCGACACGTACGTCATAGAATAAGACCGAATGTTGGACTTCCCCTTCGATATGACACCCTTCGTTGATGACGGACTGCTCGACACAGGCATCTTTCCCGATATACTGAGGCGTCTGATTTGGGTTGACCGAATAGATTTTCCATTCCGGGTCATACAAATCGAACGGCGGCTCTTCTTCCAAGAGATCCATATTCGCTTCCCAGAGCGATTGAATGGTTCCGACGTCTTTCCAGTAGCCTTTAAATTTATAGGCGAAGACGTCAAGACCTTGAAGTAGTGTATTTGGAATGATATTTTTCCCGAAGTCAAAGCTCGATGTTTCATCTTCAGCATCTTTGATTAAATGTTCGCGTAAGACACTCCAGTTGAAGATGTAGATCCCCATCGAGGCCAAGTTGCTCTTCGGCTCTTCAGGCTTCTCTTCAAACTCGTTGATGCGAAGGTCATCCGCTGTGTTTAAAATCCCGAAACGTGACGCTTCATCCCAAGGTACTTCCATGACCGAAATGGTTACGTCGGCCTGCTTCTCTTTATGGGCTTCGAGCATCTTCTCGTAGTCCATTTTGTAAATGTGGTCTCCCGATAAAATTAATACGTAATCCGGGTCGTAATCGTCGATATAGCTCAAGTTACGATAGATTGCATTCGCCGTTCCTTCATACCAATTTTTCCCCGACTGTGCTTGATAAGGTGGGAGAATTGCTAATCCCCCGTTGCGACGATCTAAATCCCACGCCGTCCCGATTCCTAAGTAACGATTTAATTCAAGTGGCTCGTATTGCGTCAATACCCCGACTGTTGTAATTCCCGAGTTTGTGCAGTTTGACAATGGGAAATCGATAATGCGGTACTTTCCGCCGAAATGAACGGCCGGTTTCGCCGTTTTTCGCGTGAGAGGCCCCAATCGTTTTCCTTCTCCTCCCGCAAGGAGCATCGCAACCATTTCTTGCTTCATAAATAATAAGCCTCCTCAAAATCGTAATATACAACCTCTTTTACCCTTTTTCGCTCTTTCCTAAAGTATTCCTTCTCGAATTATTATATGATAACGTTTACATTTTTATTTTTTTGTAAATCGGACGATATAATGTATAGAGAGAGGTGAAAAGATGAGAGCTTGGATTGGAACCCTATTTTTTGCAGGACTTTTAGCCGCTTCCTTGTCGCTTGCGACAGCATTGAAAGAAGAAATCAATCAGGCAGATGAAATTCTCTCCTGGGGACAAGAGCTGGTATCGGCACAACCACTCTCGTCAAAGCATGCCATCACACTCGCATACAACGGTGGAGAACAGCAGATCTACTTGGCTGGCCGCAGAAATGACGTGTCTCCGAAAGCGTTACCCGAACATATTCAAGATGCGATCACGACCATCGAGGACCGCAAATTTAATGCCCATCCCGGTTATGATTTGAGCGGGATTGCCCGAGCATTTATCAATAACGCGAACGAGACATCTGTCCAAGGTGGGAGTACAATCACGCAACAGCTGGCACGGAACGTGTATCTCACACATGAACGGACATATGAACGCAAAGTGAAAGAGTTATTGCTTGCGCGAGCGCTAGAAGAAAATTATAGCAAGAAAGAAATTTTGACAGCTTATAGCAACGTTATTTTTTTTGGACATAATGTATATGGCATTCAATCTGCAGCCGATACATACTTTTCAAGACCGCTCGACGACTTGAATTGGAATCAACTCGCTTACTTGTTGACGGTGCCGAATAACCCGTCACTTTATGATCCGCTCAATCCCTCCGACGCCTTTTTCGAGCGGAAGGACCGCATTTTGACGCAACTGTTTGAAGCGGGTGTTCTCTCGAAGAGTGCCTACGATCAGTATCATGGCGTCAAGCTACAAGCGTCGTTTCGCAGTCAATCGATTCAATATCCGGATTATATGGATACGGCTGTCCGCGAGGCCATTCAATTGGTTCGCTCACGATATGATTTAGATGACACTGAAGCAAGAGATTACTTATCCACCCACGAAGCGACGATTGAGACCTATTTGTCGACGGGGAAACAAAACCAAGCCAAACGTGTGATGAGTCAACTACCTCCTGGTGTAAACGGTGGCTATACGGAACTGACACCTCAAGGAAGGATTGTGGCGATGGTTGATTCGGAAATGACTCAAGTCGGGGAGTTCAACCGCGCGACTCAAGCGTATCGTCAACCGGGATCTGCCATCAAACCTGTCCTCGTGTTCGCACCATTCATCGAAGAGACGGGTGCGACGCTTGAAACGGTACTCGATGGCCGTCCGACCTGTTACGGGTCCTACTGTCCAGGAAATAGTCACGACCGCGTGTTAGGCGATGTCTTATTGAAAGATGCCGTCGCTTACTCGTATAACACCCCTGCTCTCGCCGCCTTCTCAGCCATTGATCAAGAGCGTGCCTACAAAACAGCAGACATGATGTTTAGTCAATGGGATGAAAAAGATGAGAATTTAGCGAGTGCCCTCGGTGGTCTTACGCAAGGGGTCTCCCCAAAAGAACTAGCGGCCGCCTACACGCCATTCTTAAACAAAGGTGTCTATACATCTGGGCATACGATTAAACAAATCACCTTTAAATCGGGTGAGCCGACATTGACGCCAAAATTAACGGAAGAACCTATTTGGTCATCGGATACCGTGAACGTAATGAAGAAGGCATTATCGACCGTCACGACTTACGGAACGGGACGATATGCGAATCGAGTGAAAGCGGATTATGAATATCTCGGAGGCAAGACTGGTACGACGAACGACAACAAAGACATGTGGTACGTTGGACTAACCAACCGTACCATCACCGCCATCTGGCTAGGTGCCGACACGCCACGTCCCTTCCCAGATCTCGCTAACCGTGCGTATCCAGCGATTGTCTGGACGGAAGCACATTAAAAGAGTCAGCCTTCATCGGCTGACTCTTTCTTATTTCTTGCGCGCGATTTGTAGTCGATATGTGCCCCAATGTGTCTTAAGTTCGTCTGACTGGATGAGTTTCCAAGGATTGAAACGAACTTGACCATGTTTATTGAAGTAGAGATCCTCACGCACACAGTAACAAGCATGAACCAGTTGCCCCTGTGTATTCCAAAACGTCATGACGTCTCCTGCTGTTGGACGATGATCCTCTACCGAGTCATATCCACTTAATTTTAACGTTTGTAAAAACGTCTCTGGATGAATCCACTGGTGAACCATCTCTTCATTTCCTGTGATCGCAAACAGTGTCGCCGCAAGACAGTTACTTCCGTCCTTGATTGGAAACCGATTTACATATCCCTTAAGATGCGAAGCGATCGAGTCATCATAGGTTTCCCCTTCCCATGTGTCCCACTCCTTCGCATAGTCGAGTAGAAGCGAATATCGCATCTCCATTTTGAGCGCATTCCAATTTGCGTGATGCAAGACGAGGAAATGTGCCCCATCCTTCTCCACGATTGCGTCATCTGACCAATTCGTCGTCTGTGTAACGCTGATTGGTAAAATGAGACCGCGATGGGTCGTCACTTGGTATTCCAACAGACGTTTTCTAACTTGGTCTTGTAATTCATGTAAAAATGGAGAAAACGCATGCACAATATATGTAACCTCTTGCCCCATCTGCCAGGTCACATACGGATTCGTGATGTCGGGCCGTCGGTACAGCGGATGATGAAAGAATTCCTGTCTCGGAATCACGAGACAAGAACTCGGTAAACTTTCAAGAAATGACGAATCAATCCAATACAAGGTCTCTTCCGGAACAAATGTATGAGACCAGGCTTCTAACACGTCAATCGTCGGTTCAAAAGCATACATCATAAGATGATATCTCCGACAGAGTTAAACAAGCGAAGGATCGACCAACCTAATCCGCTGATTAACGTCGCCCACATGACGGCCTGCATAAGCAACAAGCCGATGGCGCGTGGGACAGACATCGATTGGCTCACTTGCCAGACGTAGTAAAAGAGATACATCAAGAGCGTACCGACGAGGACGGCAAGGACGGCGAGTAAGGTGTTCAAAAAGAGAAAACTGATCCCCGATCCGATTAGGAAAATGATGGCCCCGGGCTTCAATCGATGAAGCGATGTCCCGTTCGTTTCGCGCGCAAAAAAGGCGAAGCCGAGTTGATTGAACGTATCGGCGACCAATTTAAAAGCGCTAAACAGCATAAAGAAAACCGTGAAGAATACGACGAGCACAAGCACTTTCGTTTCTTGCACAGATAAGAGTTCGATAATTTCACTATATACACCAATTTGATTCAGCCATTGGATCACGTACTCGGATGTCGCAATCGCTAGCGACATGGAAAACAAAATAATTCCGATGAGCGGGGCATAGCTTAATAAATACACATTCGTTTTCATGTTCCTTCTCCAATTTCACAGTAATTTCTTATATTCAGTGCAATTCACCTACCAAGTATATTATACTATTTATAGTTATGGAGAATAAAAGGGGGATTTTTGGATGGGCCTATTATTGATGGTTGGAATCAGCGTCGTCTTCCTCTCAGCAATTTTGACAGCTGGATATAACCGTAAACCTGAGGGTAACGAATAAGAGCCGGGATTCTAACGAATCCGGCTCTTTTTTTTTATTTCAATCCTGCATATCCTTGTTGGCGAAGCGCTTCATAGACAATGATGGCTGCCGTATTGGATACGTTCAATGAACGGACGAGATTCGATTGTGGTAGGCGGATACAGCGGTCCAAGTTGTTCTCGATGACTTCCATCGGCAATCCTTTCGTTTCACGACCAAAGACGAAGAAATAGTCACCGTCCACATCTGAAACGTCTAAATCACTCGGGTACTGCTCCCCGTACTTCGTGATGTAGAAGAACTGTCCGTCCGGATGTTTCTCCCATAGCTCTTCTAACGAGTCATGATAGCGTACATCGACAAATTGCCAATAGTCGAGACCGGCACGCTTCAACATTTTATCATCCGTCGAGAACCCTAGCGGACGGATCAAATGAAGGACCGAGTTCGTCGCCGCACACGTCCGTGAGACGTTCCCTGTATTTGCTGGTATTTCTGGTTGAAACATTACGACATGAATCGCCATGATTGATTTCCCTCACTTTTTCATTTCAAATTCTAGAAGGCGTTGTTTTTCGGACAACCCTCCCGCAAAACCGACAAGTTTTCCACTGCTTCCAATGACACGGTGACACGGAAACAGAATCGGCAACGGATTTCGATTGAGCGCCTGACCGACGGCGCGAACGGCTTTCGGTCGACCGATTTGTTCAGCGATTTGTTTATACGTGCGTGTCTCACCATATGGAATGGTCAAGAGCGCATCCCAGACGTCCTGTTGAAACGGTGTCCCGTTCATTTCGACGTAGGCACGATCTGCTTCATGGAATCCATTCTGCTCAACTCGCACCATGAGATCTCGCAACCACTCAGGTGCTTCTTCTGTCGGTTCATGTGGTGTGAACTCAAGAGCCGTCAGTTTGCCTGCTGCGTTTAATTCATACGCTAACGGTCCCCATTTAGACGACACGATCTTCATGTGCCCACTCCTCTCGATAGATACGAATCTCTTCATGAACCATATCAGACGTTTCATTTCGTTCAATCTCTTCAAACATCGAATCGGCATCAGGTCCAAGAATGGCACCGATTGCCCAAACAGCCGTTGCGCGCATGTCTTCTCGTTCATCCTGTTTGATGAATTCTCGTAAGATTGGAATTGCTGAAGGTTCACGGTAGTGCGCGAGTGCTAAAATCGCATTTCGTTGAATCGGTTTCTTCCCACGCCATGCGCCCGACAAGTGTCCAAACTTTTGTTTGAACTCTCGATTGCTCAATGTCAAAAGTGGCTCTAAGAGCGGTTTGACAATCTCAGCTTCCGGCAACAGTTCTTCGTGGTGACGCCAATCCTTTTTGCGATTATATGGACAGACTTGCTGACACGTATCGCATCCATATAGTCGTCCACCAAGTTTTGAACGAAACTCTCGTGGCATCAACGTCTTCATCTGCGTGAGATAAGCGATACAGCGCTTCGCGTCGAGGACACCAGGTTCAACGAGTGCCGTCGTCGGACAGGCCGTCATACATTTATCACAGTCGCCACACCCATCTTCAATCGCTTCATCCGGCGGCAAGTAAACATCTAAAATCATTTCGCCTAAATAAAGATAGGATCCTTTTTCAGGTGAGATGATCGAACAGTTTTTCCCGCTAAAGCCGATCCCGGCACGTTCAGCGACGGCCCGGTCGACGAGCTCACCCGTGTCGACCATCGAGCGCGTTCGGACGCCTGGAACCAATTCTTCAATGTACGATTGAAGCTTCTCTAATCGATTACCGACGGCGCGGTGATAATCCAGTCCCCATGAGGCACGAGCAAATAGTCCTCGTCTCTCGCCAGCGACACTACGTGGTGCGTCCTTCAACTTACTTGGATAGGCAATGGCGATCGCAATGATCGACTGGGCTTCTTCAAGTAAGAGTTCCGGGTTCGTACGTTTCTCTAAGTCGGGCTCTTCAAACCCAGAGGCAAACCCTTTCTCTTGTTGCCGAATAAGTCGCTGTTTCATGACGATGAACGGATCAGCCGTCGTCACTTTCAACTCATCAATCCCAATGGTCTCGGCGTACTCGATGATTTGTTGCTTTAATGTGTACGAGTCCATTCCGTTCACCTCCTCTATATATTTTCGCATACAAAAAATCTCTCCGCCACTCGGCAGAGAGATGTGAAGCGGGTGAAGAGAATCGAACTCTCGTCATCAGCTTGGAAGGCTGAGGTTTTACCATTAAACTACACCCGCATGAAATATTGTTGTCGTTCAAGCGACTATAGTTAATATACACCTATACTATTAAACTGTCAACAAGTATTCGTAAGTTTTTCTAAAATCATTAGAAATAATATCTTGGTATACCTTAATCATTCAAATGAACCTTGATGAAACAAGGAATCGAGTGGTGTCATGATTTGAAATTGACGGCCATGTCCCTCCGTTTCTGCATACGTCACCGCTGTGAGTTGACCATCCAGATACAAATCGACGTGTAGATAACGATCTTGAACATTGTTATAGATATGGAAGACGTCTCGTGATTGTCCAATTCGCTCGACTTGCCTCAAGAGTTCTTCGTTAATGGGACGTGACATCTGATTCGCAACGTGTGTATGGAAGATACATAGCGTCTCTGTCTCCGGCACACGTGATACAAGTTCTTGTAGCATCGTCACGCCATCCCCTTCAATGAGCGTCACCGTATTAAAATCGACTTCATTCATGGCAGCCTCGAGCAGTTGCCGCCGTGTCTCATGTTCTGGCCAAATTAACGCATTCAACCACGACCGCTCTGCTTCATCTGTCAAATCTACAATGTTCAAGTCGACACCAAGACGCGTTCCGATGTCTAGTGACGTCGTAGCCTCGAGATGGAGTGGTTCGTTCGATTCGACGGTCGCTGAGATGTTTACTGATGAGGCGTTTATCCGATTGAATGGGACACCATTATACTCATAAGCGTACTGATCAACAAATAGTTGAAGTCCTGCACTCGTTCCGATTTCAAGCAGTCCGAGTGGTCGCTTCGTCTGTTGTTGAATCTTCGAAAAGATCGGATACAAGTAGGCGCATCGTTGAACCTCGTTCGTTTGCACACGACGGGTCTCAATCGATGACGGATTTCACTTTCGTATGTATGGCAAAATGCTAAAAAAGAGGGAAATACATCTTCAGCCTGTTTTGGAGATTGTGTCACGCTAGGATAATAGGTGGCCAACTCATCAGCAGAGTGTTGAAGTACCAGCTCATGAACGGCGGCAAACAATAGATTTGGAGCAGGTTGTCCCTTTGGTATATCTTCACACAAAGATAAGAGCCATTCATGCTGGGCCACTTCTCGAGCCAGCACTTCGTATAAGCGACTCGATCCGACACATTCGTTGTCAGCAAATCGGATGAAACGATTTGATTGTTCTGTATATTGAATAACATCCACCTCGTTTCTTCTTGTTAAAACATTCGAGCTGAATGAATGTCCTTCCTTCTCAAAAAAGGATAGAGAACACAAAAAAGACCCTAACCTCAGTTAGAGTCATACGGATACCGGTGGTCGGAGTCGAACCGACACTCCAGAGGAACACGATTTTGAGTCGTGCGCGTCTACCAATTCCGCCACACCGGCATATTATGTTGGAGGCGCCAGTCGGAATCGAACCGACGATAAAGGAGTTGCAGTCCTCTGCCTTACCACTTGGCTATGGCGCCAAAAGTCATTGGAGCGGAAGACGGGATTCGAACCCGCGACCCCGACCTTGGCAAGGTCGTATTCTACCACTGAACTACTTCCGCAAAATGGCTGGGCTGGAAGGGATCGAACCTTCGCATGTCGGAATCAAAATCCGATGCCTTACCACTTGGCTACAGCCCAATAATAATGGGGCGACTGAAGGGAATTGAACCCTCGAATGCCGGAATCACAATCCGGTGCGTTAACCACTTCGCCACAATCGCCATGATGAAATTAAAACAGGGGCAGCAGGAATCGAACCCGCGCTGACGGTTTTGGAGACCGTAGTTCTACCGCTAAACTATGCCCCTAAGTGGTGGGGGGGGGCGGATTCGAACCGCCGAACCCGAGGGAGCGGATTTACAGTCCGCCGCGTTTAGCCACTTCGCTACCCCCCCACATATGGTGGCTTTGGACGGAATCGAACCGCCGACACAAGGATTTTCAGTCCTTTGCTCTACCAACTGAGCTACAAAGCCATATGTAGTATATTGATTTAAAATAAAAATGGCGGTCTCGACGGGATTCGAACCCGCGATCTTCTGCGTGACAGGCAGACATGTTAACCCCTACACCACGAGACCGGACTTAATTGCGGGGGCTGGATTTGAACCAACGACCTTCGGGTTATGAGCCCGACGAGCTACCAGACTGCTCCACCCCGCGACGATATAAAATTAAATGGTGACCCGTACGGGATTCGAACCCGTGTTACCGCCGTGAAAGGGCGGTGTCTTAACCGCTTGACCAACGGGCCATTACATATTTGAAAAACTGGCGGAGAGCAAGGGATTCGAACCCTTGAGACGGTTTTGCCGCCTACACGAATTCCAATCGTGCTCCTTCGGCCACTCGGACAGCTCTCCAAAAGAGAAAGTGGCTCCGCAAGTAGGATTTGAACCTACGACCTACCGGTTAACAGCCGGTTGCTCTACCACTGAGCTATTGCGGAACGATCTTGCCTGGCAACGTCCTATCCTCACAGGGGGAGATCCCCCAACTACTTTCGGCGCTGAGACGCTTAACTTCCGTGTTCGGCATGGGAACGGGTGTGGCCGTCTCGCTATCGCCACCAGACAAGTATTATATTAACATTATTTATCGATAATGTCAATATGTTTTTTGAGATTGTTCTCTCAAAACTGAGGATTCATCAACACAAACCATTAGACTAGATCAAAGCCTCGACCGATTAGTATCATTCAGCTCCACGTGTCGCCACGCTTCCACCCATGACCTATCTACCTCATCGTCTCTGAGGGGTCTTTCTTGATTGCTCAAAGGGAAATCTCATCTCGGAGGGGGCT